>JAFRJF010000293.1 GCA_017432405.1 Clostridia bacterium
CTGAACCGCATGAAGGGCAACGAGATGACGATCTCCACCTACGTGGGCTTCTCGTTCGTGTCGCTGATGTGCATCGGCTGGATGATGCTGCCCTTCAACAACCCGAAGATCATATGGCTTTTGAGCGGGCGCGGCCTGAGGGTCACGCACAGCCTGCTGGGCAGCTTTGCCCACCTGCTGGACAACCTGCTGGCCTTCAGGGTATTCGGCATCAAGGTGCCGACGGGCGGATTGCTGTTCCTGGGCGTCTGCTGCTTCATGATGTGGCTGTTCTCGCGCTCGCGCACCGGCATCGCCATGACGGCGGCGGGCTCCAACCCGCGCTTTGCCGAGGCTAGCGGCATCAACGTGAACCGCATGCGAACGGTCGGCACGGTGCTTTCGACGATGATCGCCGCGATCGGCATCGTGATCTACTCCCAGGCGTTCGGCTACGCGCAGCTGTACACCGCGCCGCGCCAGCTGGGCTTCATCGCCTCCAGCGCCATACTGATCGGCGGCGCGACGGTGAGCAAGGCCAAGGTCAGCCACGTGCTGATCGGCGTGTTCCTGTTCGAGGGCGTGCTGGTGTTCGGCCAGCAGATCGCCAACTCCGTGGTGGCGGGCGGCGGCCTGAGCGAGGTCATGCGCATCATGATTTCAAACGGCATCATACTGTATGCCCTGACGCAGAGTGGAGGTGCCCGTCGTGACTAATCAAAACAAGGTGCTGGCCCACGTCAGCAAATATGCGGTAACCTATCTGTTCATCGCCCTGAGCACGCTGTTCATCGTCGTGTCCGGGCTGGATACCAACTACGTGGCTAGCCAGCTGCTGCTGCGCCTGAACCGCAACGCCTTCATCGTGCTGGCCCTGATCATACCGATCATCGCCGGCATGGGCATCAACTTCGCCATCACCATCGGCGCGATGGCGGCGCAGATCGGCCTGCTGCTGACCATCAACTGGGGCGTGACCGGCCTGCCCGGCATACTGCTGGCCGCGGCCATCACGCTGCCCCTGGGCGCCTTCTTCGGCTTCCTGATCGGCAAGCTGCTGAACAAGATGAAGGGCCAGGAGACCATCGGTTCGCTGATCCTGGGCTACTTCGCCAACGGCGCCTACCAGCTGCTGTTCCTGTTCATCTTCGGCTCGATCATCCCCCTGAACGACAACGTGACCATCGTCGGCGCGTCGGGCGTCCAGAACACGCTGAACCTGACCGGCAAGGTGGGCCTGTACATGGCGGTGGACGGCATCGCCTCCATACCCTTCCTGACGGCGCTGTACATCATCGCCGGCGTGCTGGCGCTGTCTGCGGTGGTCCAGTTCGTTCGCGGGAAGATCACCTCGAAGCGTCTGGCGGTCACGCTGGCGCTCTCCGCGGTGCTGGCCGTGGTGTTCAGCCTGCCCCCCGTGGCGGCGGTGTTTAACGGCAGCCGTGGACGTGTGATCAAGCTGCCCCTGGTGACCTGGCTGCTGATCCTGCTGCTGTGCCTGTTCAATTCCACGATCATGCGCACCCGCCTGGGCCAGAAGTTCCGCGCGGTGGGCCAGAGCCAGACCGTGGCCAACGCCTCCGGCATCAACGTCGACCGCACCCGCGTGATCGCGATCATGATCTCCACGGTGCTGGCGGGCTGGGGCCAGATCATGTTCATGCAGTCCGACGGCATCGGCACCTTCCAGACCTACGCCGCCCACGAGCAGGTGGGCCTGTACGCCGGCGCGGCCATACTGGTGGGCGGCGCGTCCATCGACCGGGCCACCAACCTTCAGGCCTTGGTGGGCACCTTCCTGTTCCACTCGCTGTTCATCACGGCCCAGAGCGCGGCGTCGGTGATGTTCGGCGATTCCGCGGTGGGCGAGTACTTCCGCGCCTTCCTGTCCTACGGCGTCATCGCCGTGGCCCTGATCATGTACGCCTGGCGCAGCGCCCAGCAGCGCAAGGCCGGCCAGTTGAACCTGGCGGAAGAGATGAAATAAAGCCCGGTTCGACCTGCGTTCATGCGACAATGTAGTGGCGGCCTCAGGGCCGCCATTACATTGCCGTGGACGGGTCGGACGGGCATGCGGAAGAGATGAGACAATAAATGCTGAACCTGATCCTCGCCATGGCGTGCAGCGCGCTGGTGTCCGTCGTCATGCGCGTTGGCTCCGAGGGCGAACAGCCCCGCAAGCCCATGCTCGCGGTCAACTACCTGGCCTGCTTCGCGGTGTCGCTGCTGTTTTTGCGCAGGGGCGCCGGCGTGGAGGGCCTCGGCCTGGCTGCGGGGCTTGGACTGGTGGGCGGCGCGCTGTACTTCGGCGCGTTCCTGCTGCTGCAGCGCAACGTCCGGGAAAACGGCGTCGCGTTCTCGTCGCTGTTCATGAAGCTGGGGGTGGTGGTGCCCACGGTCATGGGCCTGACCCTCTTTCACGAGCAGGCCACCGCGACGCGCCTCGCGGGCATCGCCATGACCGTCGGGGTCGCGCTGGTGCTCAGCGGCAAGCCGGACGCCGGGGGGCTAAAGCAGAGCGGCCTCGTCTGGCTGCTGCTTCTGCTGCTGGCCAGCGGCATGGCGGACGGCCTGAGCAAGGTCTACAATGCCTATGGAAATCCAGCGCTGGAGGGCCACTTCCTGTGCTTCATATTTGCCTTCGCGCTGCTGCTGAGCGCGGGGTTGTGCCTGTGCCTGGGCCAGCGCCCCGTCCCCAGGGACGTGCTGTTCGGGCTGCTGCTGGGGCTTCCCAACTACTTCTCCAGCCGCTTTTTGCTGCTGGCGCTGTACGAGGTGCCCGCCAGCGTCGCCTTCCCCGTGTACGCCTGCGGCACCATACTGATCACCACCGCCTGCGGGCGGCTGCTGTTCGGCGAGCGGATCACCCCGTGCCAGGGCCTCGCCCTGGGCATGGCCCTGGCGGCGCTGGTGCTTTTGAACCTGTGAGCGACGGACGCCGTCGACGGGGACGCCCATTATACAGGGATGACGCATTTTTCCTCATAACCGGGGATGAGCTCGTCGTGCGTAAGGAAGGACAGATTCTCTACCTTTGCCTGTGAAAGAAGCAGACGATCAAACGGGTCGTTGTGTTCTTTGATGCCATCCGGCCTGGACAAAGTATGCACTGCAAGGATGTGCTTATCAGCAAGGCCGAGAGGTACAAAGCCTGCCTCCCTGCACGCTTCGGAGAAATCCTTTTCGTTAAATGGGATGCTGTCTGGCCGACGTGAGTGCTTTAGCAGCACCTCCCAAACGGAAACTGTACTGTAATAAATCGTATTGTCTGGGTCAAGGATCAGTTGCCGTGCCTTATCAGAAAGCGCGGGATCATCGTTCAGGGCCCAAATCGCGATGTGGGTATCAAGCAGCAGATTCATAGAGTGCCTCCCATCATCATTTCGGCGATTGCATCATTATCAGCGTCAAAGTCATCTTTGATGGTGAATTTACCCTTTGCGATGCCGATGCGCTTTGAAACGGGCGTCTCATTGATGAGCGTGATCTTTGCTACGGGCTTGCCGTTTCTGGCCACTGTGATATAGTCTTCCTTTTTGGTTTCCAGCAGGCGGATCAGCTTGGAAAAATCGGTTTTTGCCTCGAGAATATTCACTTGCATCATTGTACACACCTCCAGTCATATGGTCAGAAAGACCAACCCGATCTTTCTGACTACAGTATATCTGAATCGTCGGATAAAATCAAGAGAAATGCCGCACTATACGGCGGCATGGCTTAGTCAGCGGTAACAGTCAGTGGAGCCGGTTCTGCTCGACTGCCTTTCAGGATAATAAGGCGTCAGCCGGAACCGGCCCAAATGACTCCCGAGCCAGGCGCTACAGCCCTTCCTTTATGCCTGCCAGGGAGCAGATTTAACGCCAGCGAATTTGACGCTGGCGTTATTCTATGCTATAGTTATAGTGTATGCGCGGGATGTCCGCGCAAATGCCATATCACGATAATCTGAAAGGAATGAATGACAATGAGCCAGCTGAAAGGCGCATGCATCATCGGTCAGTCCGGCGGCCCCAGCGCCGTCATCAACGCTTCTGCCTACGGCGCGATCAAGACCGCGCTGGAGAACGAGGACATCACCCAGGTCCTGGGCGCGCTGCACGGCATCAAGGGCGTGCTGGACGACGACCTGATCGACATGGGCAAGGAAGACCCCACCGAGCTCGCCTATATGAAGTACACCCCCTCCTCCGCGCTGGGCTCCTGCCGCTACAAGCTGGCCGATCCCGACGTGGACGACACCGACTACAAGCGCATCCTCGAGATCTTCAAGAAGTACAACGTGCGCTACTTCTTCTACAACGGCGGCAACGACAGCATGGACACCTGCAACAAGATCTCCAAGTTCATGCTGAAGAACGGCTACGCCTGCCGCGTGATGGGCATTCCCAAGACCATCGACAACGACCTGTACGGCACCGACCACTGCCCGGGCTTCGCCTCCGCGGCCAAGTACATCGCCACCTCCGTCATGGAGGTCTACCGCGAGTCCACCGTGTATGACAACGGCCAGATCACCATCATCGAGTGCATGGGCCGCCACGCGGGCTGGCTGACCGCCGCCGCGGCGCTGGCCGGCTACGCCGGGGACGGCGCGGACCTGATCTACCTGCCCGAGGTCGATTTCGACCTGGACGCCTTCACCGAGAAGGTCAAGGCCATCTACAATGAGAAGAAAAAGTGCCTGGTCGTGGTCTCCGAGGGCATCCACGACAAGGACGGCAAGTTCATCAGCGAGTACGGCAGCGTGGGCGCCGCCAAGGACGCCTTCGGCCACACCCAGCTGGGCGGCCTGGCCTCCTTCCTGGCCAACCACATGAAGGCCGCCAC
>JAFRJF010000294.1 GCA_017432405.1 Clostridia bacterium
CCGCCTCTCAGATGATGCGGTCTCGTTTCTCGATTTGCGCGGTTTTGTCAAGTGTTGTCAGTTTGTTTGTTATTTTTTTGTTGCCTCCTTCCCTTTCCTCTTAAGTTGATGACATTGCCATCGGGGGAAGGTGGATTCGGCAAAAAATGCTTGCATTGTTTTGCCGAAGACGGAAGAGGTCCTTGTCGCTGAGGCAACGTCTGTTGGGACAAAGGCGCGAGGTGTAACGTGAGGGGAGGACCTCTTCCGACCCGCTACGCGGGCCACCTTCCCCAACGGGGGAAGGCTATTGGATACCGCTTCTCCCCGACAAATCAGAATTTACAGCTTCTGCAAATAGCTGGTCACAAACCCCTCCAGCTTGCCGTCCATGACCGCGTTCACGTCGCCCGCCTCGTAGCCGGTGCGATGGTCCTTGACCATAGTGTAGGGCTGGAACACATAGGAGCGGATCTGGCTGCCCCATTCGATCTTCTTGAGCTCGCCCTTGATCTCGCCCATCTGCTCCTGGCGCTGCTGCTCCTTCAGCTCGGCCAGGCGGGCCCGCAGCCATATGAAGCACATCTCCTTGTTCTGCACCTGGCTGCGCTCGTTCTGGCACTGCACCACGATGCCGGTGGGCAGGTGGGTGATGCGCACGGCGGAGTCGGTGCGGTTGACGTGCTGGCCGCCGGCGCCGGAGGCGCGGTAGGTATCGATGCGCAGGTCCTCGGGCCGGATCTCGATCTCGCCGTCGTCCTCGATGATGGGCGAGACGTCCAGCGAGGCAAACGACGTGTGCCGCCTCGCGTTGGCGTCAAAGGGCGATATGCGCACCAGCCGGTGCACGCCGCGCTCGGACTTCAGGTAGCCATAGGCATAGTCGCCGCTGACCTCGAAGGTGACCGACTTGATGCCCGCCTCGTCGCCCTCCAGCAGGTCCAGCAGCTTCACGGCAAAGCCCATCCGCTCGGCAAAGCGGGTGTACATGCGGTAGAGCATCTGGGTCCAGTCCTGGGCCTCGGTGCCGCCCGCGCCCGCGTGCAGCGACAGTATGCAGTTGCAGCCGTCGTATTCGCCGGTCAGCAGGGTCTGAAGCCGCAGGGCCTCCAGGTCCTCCTTGAGCTTGTCGAACTCCGAGCGGATCTCGTCCGCCATGCCCGCGTCGTCGGCCTCCTCGGCCAGCTCCATCAGCACCTCGATGTCGTCGGCCCGGCTGTTCAGGCTCTCATAGTGCTTGATGCGGCTCTCCACGCTGCTGGCCTTCGCGGAAACCTTCTGGGCCCGCTCGGTATCGTCCCAGAACCCCGGGGAGCCCATGTCCTCGTTGTACTCCACCAGCTGCTCCCGCAGGTGGTCGATCTGCAGGGATTCCCCCGCCTCCGCAAGCATCTTGCGCACCGCGATCAGGTCTTGCTTGAAAACGTCCATTTCTATCATATAATATCACATCCTGTTTTGGATTGGTTCTTCTGTTCCAAACACCGGCTGATCCCATCTGCCGCAGCTTCTCCACCACGCGCCGGTTCCGCTCCGCCACCGCCCGCATCAGCGCGGCGTATCGTTCGGGGGGCTTTACAGGGTCGATTTCCGGGTTGTCCTCGTCCGCTTCGACAGGCAGGTTGCGCGCCGCCTCGATCATGGCAATCTCCTCGGGGGTCAGCGGGGTTCCCCGTTTATAGGTATAATGTACATCCTTTCCCATCGCTCCGCTAAAAATGCCGCATCATCGGCACTCTGTTTCGTCGATCACCAATCCATCACACAGTCTCCAAAAGCCTTCCCCTTGGAAGGGAAGGTGGGCCGCGCCCTAAAGGACTTGCTTCGCGGCGCAGCGGGTCAGAAGAGGTGTCCCCACTGGGATAAGATCGTCTATCGGAATAGACGAACGAGGTGTAACGGGGACACCTCTTCAGTCTGCTTCGCAGACAGCTTCCCCTCAAGGGGAAGCCTTTTGGTCGCGACAGTAGGTATTTTTCCTTAAGTTGATGACATTGCCCCAGAGGGGAAGCCTTTTGGAGCATGTCGCGCTTAAGCGTTGATGTCATTGCCCACCGGGGAACGGCACTTCCCTAACCCCTAACCCCTAAAACCTAACCCCTTCTACTCCCCTCGCCCGCAGCACTTCTTGTACTTCTTCCCGCTTCCACACGGGCAGGGATCGTTGGGGCCGACCTTCTTGTCAGTCTTCTTGACGGGGGCCTTCTTTTCCTCCTCGCCGTGGCTGGCGGACGTGGGCTGTGCCACCTGCTTGCGCTCCACGGGCTTGGCCAGCACGGTGAAGTAGAGCCGCCTGAGGGTGTCCTCCTGGATCAGGTGGACCATCTCCTCGAACATGTCGTAGCCCTCGCGCTTGTACTCGATGATCGGGTTCTTCTGGCCGTAGGCCCGCAGCCCGATGCCGTCGCGCAGCTCGTCCATGGCGTCGATGTGGTCCATCCAGCGGCGGTCCACCGCGCCCAGCAGGGCCACGCGCTCGAATTCCCGCATGTCCAGATTGGCGTCGGTCCACATCTTCTCCTTCTGCTGGTAGATGCGGTCGCTGCGCGCCTCGATGGCCTTCACCAGGTTGGCCTTGGTCTTGTCGCCCAGCTCGCCGTAAACGGCCTGAACGCCGCCCTTGTCCAGGCACAGCCGGGAGAGATACTCGTCGAGGCCCGCGATGTCCCAGGTGTCCCGGTCGCCCTCGTCGGCGATGTGGCGGTCCACGGCCTCGGTGATCAGGGTGTGGCGCATCTCCATGATCTTGTCATGCATGTCGCCGCCCTCCAGCACGTCGCGCCGCTGGCCGTAGATGATCTCGCGCTGCTGGTTCATCACGTCGTCGTATTGCAGCACGTGCAGGCGGATGTCGTAGTTGCGGCTCTCCACCCGCTTCTGGGCGTTCTCGATCTGCTTGGACACCAGGCCGAACTCGATGGCCTCCTCGCCCTCGCCGCCGGACAGCTTCTCCAGCATCGGGCGGAAGCGGTCGCTGCCGAACAGGCGCAGCAGGTCGTCCTCGAAGGAGATGAAAAACTGGCTGGAGCCGGGGTCGCCCTGGCGTCCGGCGCGGCCGCGCAGCTGGTTGTCGATGCGGCGGGATTCGTGGCGCTCGGTGCCGATGATGTGCAGGCCGCCCAGCTTGACCACCTCGTCGTGGCCGGCCTTCGTCTCCACCTCGTACTTGTTAAGCAGGTCCCGGAACACCTTGCGGGCGTCCAGAACCTCCTGGGGCACATGCTCGTTGAAGCCGATGGCCTCTTCGATGACCTCCTCGTCGTACTCCAGCTGGCGCATCGCCTTTCGGGCCATGAACTCGGCGTTGCCGCCCAGCAGTATGTCTGTGCCTCGGCCAGCCATGTTGGTGGCGATGGTCACCGCCCCCACCTTGCCGGCCTGGGCCACGATCTCGGCTTCCTTCTCATGGAACTTGGCGTTCAGCACCACGTGCTCCACGCCCCGGCGGGCCAGCATGCCGCTGAGCAGCTCGCTCTTTTCGACGGAGACCGTGCCCACCAGCACCGGCTGGCCGGTGGCGTGGCGCTTGACGATCTCCTCGATGATGGCGGCGTACTTGGCCTTCATCGTGACGAACACGGCATCGTTCATGTCGTTGCGGATCATGGGCCGGTTGGTTGGGATGGTCACGACATCCAGCTTGTAGATGCCGTTGAACTCCTCCTCCTCGGTCTTGGCCGTGCCGGTCATGCCGGAGAGCTTCTTGTACATGCGGAAGTAGTTCTGGAAGGTGATGGTGGCCAGGGTCTTGCTCTCCCGCTCCACCTTCACGCCCTCCTTGGCCTCGATGGCCTGGTGCAGGCCGTCGGAATAGCGGCGGCCCACCATCAGGCGGCCGGTGAACTCGTCTACGATGACCACCTGGCCGTCCTTGACCACGTAATCCACGTCCCGCTTCATCATCTTGTGAGCCCTGAGCGCCCCCAGGATGTGGTGGTACAGCTCCTGGTTTTCGGGGTCGGTCAGGTTTTCCACGCCAAAGAAGCGCTCGGCCTTGCGCACGCCCCGCTCGGTCAGCGACAGGGTCTTGTCCTTTTCGTCCCGCAGGAAGTCGCCCTCCACGGCCAGGCCGCCCTCCCGGTCCTCCTTGTCCTCCTTGGCCTCGGTCAGGCCGGTGAGTATGAACTGGTTGGCCCGGTTGTACAGCTCGGTGGACTTGTCGCCCTGGCCGGAGATGATCAGCGGCGTGCGGGCCTCGTCGATGAGGATCGAGTCCACCTCGTCCACGATGGCGAAGTTCAGCGGCCGCTGCACCATGCGCTCCTTGTAGGTGACCATGTTGTCCCGCAGGTAGTCGAAGCCGAATTCGTTGTTGGTGCCGTAGGTGATGTCCGCGGCGTAGGCCACCTGGCGCTCGGCAGCGTCCAGGTCGTGGACGATCAGGCCCACGGTCAGCCCCAGGAAGCGGTACACCTTGCCCATCCACTCGCTCTGGAACTTGGCCAGGTAGTCGTTGACGGTGACCACGTGCACGCCCTTTCCGGGCAGAGCGTTCAGCACCGCCGGGAAGGTGGCCGTCAGGGTCTTGCCCTCGCCGGTGCGCATCTCGGCGATGCGGCCTTGGTGCAGCACGATGCCGCCGATCAGCTGCACGTCAAAGGCCCGCTGGTTGAGTACCCGCACGCCCGCCTCGCGCACCAGCGCGTAGGTCTCGGGCAGCAGCGCGTCCAGGTCCTCGCCTCCCTGCGCCCGCTTGCGCAGCTCGGCGATCTTCCCGCGCATCTGGTCGTCGGTCAGCTTCTTGGTATTCGCCTCCAGCGCGTTGATCTGGTCCACCGTCTTTTGCAGCTTCTTGATCTGCGATTCGTTGGAGGTCTTTAATAGGTTCTTCAAAAAATCAAACATCGGTCGTCCTCCGGGTTTTGTATCTATGAATTGCGGAAGGCGAAACGCCCGCCGCCGGTTGCCATAATACGGCATATTACAGCCTATTGTATATTATACCACAGCGGAAGGGTTTTTGACAATAAGATAAGGTAAAGGCTCGCAAAGGCACACAGATGGAAGGGCGCTGGTATCTGTTCAATAGAGTAAAATCTGATTTGTCGGGGTGTTAGCGGGACGACCAAAATTAGCCTTCCCCTTGAGGTGGATTTGACGAAAAATGCTTGCATTGTTTCGTCAAAGACGGATGAGGTCGTTCTCCTGAGAGAAAGTACGCAAACTGTCGATACCGCAGGGAGACCGACCTCTTCAGTCTGCTTCGCAGACCGCTTTCCCTCAAGGGGAAGCCCTTTGGGCGCGACAGCAGGTATTTTTCCTTAAGTTGATGACATTGCCTCTAAGGGGAAGCCTTTTGGTTGGAACACATGGGGAGTACCATGGCGGCAGATTGCCGCACTGTTCCCTAACCCCTAAACCCTAAAACCTAACCCCTCTCACTCCTCCTCCAGCCTCTGCCGCGCCACCAGATCGGCGAACATGCCCTTCTTTTCGATCAGCGTCTCATAGTTCCCCTCCTCGACGATCCTGCCGCCGTCCAGCACCAGTATGCGGTCGCAGTGGCGGATCGTGGAGAGCCGGTGGGCGATCACGATGCGGGTGCACTTCAGCCTGTCCAGCGCGTCGGAGACCTGCTTCTGGGTCACGTTGTCCAGGGCGCTGGTGGCCTCGTCGAAGATCAGTATCTTCGGCTTGGGGGCCACGGCCCGGGCGATCATGATGCGCTGCTTCTGGCCGCCGGAGACGCCGCCCTGGCCCTCGGAGATCAGGGTCTGCATGCCCATGGGCATATCCCGGATGTCCTGGGCGATGCCGGCGATCTCCGCCGCCTCCCAGGCCTCCTCCAGGGTCAGCTGGGGCGCGGAGATGGTGATGTTGGCGAAGATGTCCCCCTGGAACAGCTGGCCGTCCTGGGTCACCACGCCCATCTTCCTGCGCAGGGAGCGGGGGTCGATGGTGTCCAAGTCCCGCCCGTCGTAGTACACCGCGCCGCTCTGGGGCTTTTCGAAGCCCAGCAGCAGCCGCACCAGCGTGGACTTGCCGCAGCCGGTGCGCCCCACGATGGCCACGTACTCCCCGGCGCGGATCTTCAGCGACAGGTCTTGCAGCACCCACGGGGCGTTCTCCTCGTAGCGGAACGACACGTGGCTCAGCTCGATGCTGCCCGACACGCTCGTCACCGGGGCCTTGTCGGCGCTGACCTCGGGCTCGGCCTTCAGGATCGGCTCGGCCATCTCCAGCACCGGCCTGATGGCGGCCACCGACACGGCGATGCCCGCCAGCGCGGTGAAGGCCCCCATCAGCTCTCCGTAGGCGGCGCTGAAGCCGTAGTATTCGTGGGGCTTCACGCCGGTCTTGACGGCCATGTAGTACAGCACGATGGTGCCCACCAGCGAAATCGCCTTCGTGAACACGCCGTTGAGCTTCAGGAACGCGGGCGGGTTGTATTCCAGCTCGGCGTTCTGGGCGTAGACGTCCGCCCAGCGGGCGAAGGCCCGCTTCTCGGCCCCGGACAGGCGGATCTTCTGGATGCCGCTGACCAGCGCGTAGCTCATGCCCGATTCCTTCGCCGCCAGCAGCATCTTCCGCCGGGAGACGCGCACCTGGGCCAGCGACGTGGCCACGCTCAGCACAAAGGTGGCCAGCACCACCAGCACCGAGGGCAGCACCAGCGCCGGCGCGAAGGTGAAGATCTGGAAGATGAACAGAAGCGACGACAGCGAGGTCAGGCCGGTGGACAGTATGTTGTCCAGCAGCATGTCGCACAGCGAGCCCACCGAGCTGGCCCGGTTGCTCAGCTCGCCGGAGGAGAATTTGCGGAAGAAGCTGACCGGCAGCGACAGCACGCGCATCATCACCGACGATTCCACCGCCAGCTGGGTCTTGGTGGAGATGCGATCCATCAGCAGGCCGCGGACCGCCCCGATGAGCAGGTTCGCCAGCGCCGCGGACAGCAGAAACAGCGCCGTGCCCACCAGCAGGGAGACGTTGCGGCTCTGAAGCACCGGCCCGGTCATGCCCGCGGACAGCCTCGGCTCGATGAAGCCCACCAGCGTCACCGCCAGCGTCGCCAGCACGATCCAGATGATGTCGCCCTTCGATATGCAGTTCTTCATGAACATCAAGAGGTCCGGGATGCCCAGCTTCTTCATGGGCAGGGGCCGGTAGAAGCACAGCGCGTTCACCGACAGCCGGTCCTCCGTGCCGCGGTTCACCGCCACCCGCTTGCCGGTGGCGGGGTCCACATAGCAATAGCCGGCAAGCCCCCGGGGCAGCAGCGCCACCGCCGTGCCGCCCTCCTTCAAGAAGCCCAGCATCGGCCCGAAGGCGTCCCGATACCAGCCCGGCTCCAGCTTCACGTCCCGGGTCATCAGCCCCAGGGGCCGCAGCACATACGCCAGCTGCTCGTCGAAATCCCCGATGTCCTCGGGCACCTCCACGGGCTTGTAGTGGTAGTATTTCAATATCTCGTCCAGCGCCGCCTTGGCGATCAGGCGCTCATCCCGAAGCCGCTGGGCCTCCTGCCCGCCCAGCACCGAGCCGGCGATCTTCACAAACGAATCCTCAAAGACCTCCTGGTCGCTGCGCATCCGCTCGCGAATCTGGTCGTCAAACCATCCCATGAGGGTTTTCTCCTTTCAGTCGAAACCGCTATTCGCTCACAACCAGCCTCGAATACGCCCCTCCGAGCGCCATCAGCTCCTTGTGCGTTCCGCGTTCCACGGCCACGCCCTTTTCCAGCACGATGATTTCATCGCAGTCGCGGATGGTGGAGAGGCGGTGGGCGATTACGATGCTGGTGATGCCGCGGTCGCAGATGGCCTTGACCACGTCGTATTCGGTCTTGGCGTCCAGGGCGCTGGTGGCCTCGTCGAGTATGATCACGGAGGGGTCCTGGGCCAGCACGCGGGCGATTTCGAGGCGCTGGCGCTGGCCGCCGGACAGGTCCCGCCCGTTCTCGGTCAGCATGGCCTGGTAGCCGCCCTGGCGCTGCATGATGTCGTCGTGCAGCTGGGCGTCCCGGGCGGCCAGGATCACCTCGAAGTCCGCGATGCTCCTGTCCCACATGCGAATGTTATTGGCAATGGTGTCCTCGAAGAGTATGATGTCCTGGTCCACCACGGCCACCGAGCCGGTGAACACCGCCCGGGGAATGTCGCCGATGGGCTTGCCGTCAAACAGTATCTCGCCCTCCCAGGGCTGGTAGAGGCCCGAGATCAGCTTGGAGATCGTGGATTTGCCGCTGCCGCTGCCGCCCACGATGGCCACCTTGCTGCCGGGCTTGATGTCCAGCGAAAAGTCCTGCACCACGGGATTTCCCAGCGGGGAATAGCCGAAGGTGACGTGCTTCAGCTCCACATGCCCCTTCAGCTTGGCGAAATCCGCGCCTGCGTCGGCGGGGGTCTCGCGCACGTAGGGGTCGTCGGGGTACTGCATCACATCCTCCACCCGCTCCATGTCGGTACGCAGCTCCTGTATGGTCTGGCCCGCCTCGATCAGCGTGCGGGCCGGGCCCATGAACGCGTTCAGGAAGCCCTGGAACACCGCGATCATGCCCAGCGTGAAGTTGCCGTTCATCGCGAACAGCACGCCGAAGAACAGCACCATGTAGTTGGCCGCGGTGCTGATGAAGGCGGGAATGATGCCCATCGTGGCGCTCATGTGGGAGAATTTCACGTTCTGGGTGTTCACCGAGGCCTGGTAGCCGGCCCACCGGCGGAAGAAGCCCGCCTCGGCCCCGGAGGCGCGGATGGTCTCGGTCATGCTGATGCCCGCCAGCGTGGCGGAGGCCAGCTTGCCCTCGTCCCGAAGCTGCACCCGGGTCAGGTTGACGCGCTTGTTCGATATGACGCGGGCCATCACCAGGTTCACCAGCACCGAGGCCAGCCCGATCAGCGTCAGAAACGGGCTGTAGCGCAGCATCAGCACCAGGTAAAACACCATCATGACGGTGTTCAGCGCCAGCGGGGCCACGGTGTTCACGATGGCGGCGGAGATGTTGCCGTTGGAGGCCTGTCGCTGGAGTATGTCGCCGGTCAGCCGCTGGGAGAAGAAGGACATGGGCAGGCGCATCACCTTCCACATGTAGGTGGTGCTGCCCATCACCGCCATCTTGCCGTCGATGCGCAGGCTATACACCCGCTGGGCCCATTCCACCACCAGCTCCAGCGCGCACAGCAGCGCCATCACCGCGATGAACGGGTTCAGCCAGGCCACGTCCCGGCCGGTCAGCAGACGGTCGTAGAAGATGCGGGACATCACCGGCTTGATGATGTCGAACAGGTAGGCGATGATCGTGGTCAGCGCCACGAACGCCGCCGCCACACCGGCCCCCTTCAGCCGCTTGCGCGCGTATGCCAGCATGCTCTTGGGCTTGCCCGAGGGCTCGAAGCCCTCGCCGGGGGCCACGGTGATCACCACGCCGGTGAAGCCCTCGTCGAACTGCTCCATGGTCAGCTTCACCACGCCCCGGGCCGGGTCGTTCAACACCACCCGGTTGCCCTTGAAGCCGTCCAGCACCACGAAGTGGTCGAAATTCCAGTGTACGATGCATGGGAAGGTGGCGTTCTCCTTCAGTGCGTCCAGCTCCATGCGGTAGCCGTGCACCTCGAAGCCGTAGTGCCGGGCGGCCAGCATCATGTTCTTCGCGTTGGAGCCGTCCCTGGACACGCCGCAATCCAGGCGCACCTGCTCCAGGGGCACCCACTTGCGATAGTAGGCCATCACCATAGTCAGGCAGGCGGCGCCGCACTCCAGCGCCTCCATCTGCATGACCACCGGCACCTTCGCCACCCCCTTCTTCAGGGGCTGCACGATCTTCTTGTCAGGCATTTATTCTTCCTCCGTATCCCGGCTGAACAGGAAGCTGATGGGCCGCACGGTCTCCGTGACGATCTCCACGTCATAGGTTCCCGGGGCCAGCTTTGCGCCGTCCTCCGGCAGCTCCGCGATCACCTCGACCTCGTTCTCCGCCTGGAAGACCATGCTGACCTTCGCCTCCCGGTCCGCCACGCGCACCGGCATGCCGGGGGCCACCAGGGATTTTTGCGAAAGCGGCAGCGCAATATCCAGCATCAGGCCGTCCTCCGCCACGACGGCCTGCTCCGTTATTTTCGATTCCACGTTGACCAGGGCCGACGACAGGATCAGCCCGGCCAGCAGCAATATCACCGCCGCCAGCACCATCCACACCCCAGGCGTGGTGACCCGCATGTAATCCTGCAGCTGCTCCGGAGAAGAAATCCGTTCGACGCTCTTCTGTCTGAATACCTGGTTTTCCATGGTCGTTTGCCTCCTTTTGAGTTGGTAAATTCTGATTTGGCGGGGAGACGAAGGTATCCAACAGCCTTCCCCAGCGAGCGAAGGGAGCGGTTCAGGGGAAGGTGGCGCGGCGCAAAGCGCCGTGACGGATGAGGTCGTTCTCCTGTGAGGAAGCGCGTAAACTGTCGTTACCGCGGGGGGGCCGACCTCATCCGACCCGCTTCGCGGCCCACCTTCCCCTGAAGGGGAAGGCTGTTGGATGCGCCGCCGTTTTCCCTAACCCCTAAAACCTAACCCCTAATCCCTCAAATTCTGATTTGTCGCCCCGCGATAAATCAGAATTTGCCTACGGTATCCTCTCAAAATCCCCGAGTCCGCGGGTAATCCGCGTCACTGTAAAGCGTATTTTTTCCTTCAGTCCCAGCGCTCTCCTGAACTCCTCATACGCGCGCAGGCCGGCGTCGATGTCCGCGCGCTTCAGGGGCTGCCTGCCGTAGCTGGCATCGGACACGGCTTTGACAAAAGCGGTAAAGTCGTCGTTCTTCAGCGGCTCCGCCGCCCGCCTCGCAAACGCCACGGGCGTCTCGCCGCCCGTGGGAGCCAGGCCCAGGTGGGCCAGCAGCGTCAGGTTCGCGCGATACAGTATCATCGCCGCCTCGCCATAGCTGCGCACGCTGCCGCACAGCGCGGCGGGGTCGCTCAGGCGCAGGCGCTTCAGCACCCACCTGGCCGCCGCCACGGCCAGCGCGATCACCGCCAGCGCCAGCAGCAGCCAC
>JAFRJF010000295.1 GCA_017432405.1 Clostridia bacterium
GACGAATACGACGAGGACGACGACGAGGATGACCGTCGCGGACGCAGGTCACGCCGTGGGCGTCACTACGATGAAGATGACGACGATTACGACGACGACTACGACGACGATTACGACGACGACTACGACGACGAGGATGAAGGCACGTCCTTTGGCCATGTGCTGTTGGGCATCCTGAAGGGCTTCCTGACCGCCGTCATGCTGCTGCTGTTCGTGGTGGTGGTATTGAATGTGCTGAACATCTTCAACGTGATTAAGCTGGACGGGCTGGCCAAGCGGCTGCCCACCCGCATGGTGAGCATCTTCCTGCCCAGCGAGGGCATGAAGCAGCGCATCAACGTGGAGGCCGACGCCAACTCCGGCCCGGTGACTGAGGGCCAGCCGCTTGTGCCTCAGGCCGCGCCGCAGGTCGAACAGGCCGCGCCCGAGCCCGCCGCCGAGGAAACCACCGAGGCCGCCGAAGAAGTGGTCATAGAGGAGGCGCCCGCCGCCGAAGCGCCGGCAGAAGAGGCACCGGCCGAAGCGGAAGCACCGGCCGAGGAGAGCACCGGCGAAGCTGTGGGTTGATTCAGGATCCATACTGATCGCAGGAACGCCTGCAGGCGTTCCTGCGATGCTTATATATGCGCACATACGGGAGGACAGGACATGAAATACATCGTTGCGCTGGACCAGGGAACGACCAGCTCCCGGGCGGTGGTGTTCGACGGCCAGGGGCGCATGGTGGCGTCCCACAACATCGAATTTGCCCAGATCTATCCCCATCCGGGCTGGGTGGAGCACCGTCCCCAGGACATACTGGACAGCCAGATCACCTCGCTGAAGCTGGCGGTGGACAAGGCCGGCATCGAAGTCTCGGACATCGAGGCGGTGGGCATCACCAACCAGCGGGAAACCACACTGCTGTGGGACAGGCGCACCGGAGAGCCGCTGTGCAACGCCATCGTGTGGCAGTGCCGCCGCACCGCGCCACTGGTGGAGCGACTGAAGCAGGACGGCCTGGGCAACCTGCTGCGGGACCGCACCGGTCTGGTGCCGGACGCCTATTTCTCGTGCACGAAGCTGCAATGGATGCTGGACGGCATTGACGGCGCCCGGGAGCGGGCGGCGAGGGGCGAGCTGTGCTTCGGCACGGTGGACAGCTTCCTGGCCTGGCACCTGACCGGCGGGCGCGTGCACGTGACCGACGCCACCAACGCCTCACGAACGATGCTGTACGACATCCACAACCAGCGCTGGGACGATGACTTGCTTCGGGCCATGGATATCCCCGCGCCGCTGCTGCCCGAGGTGGTGGACAGCGCCACCGTCGTGGGGATGCTGGACAGCCGCATACTGGGGCGGGAGATCCCGCTGGCGGCGATGGCGGGCGACCAGCACGCCGCGCTGTTCGGCCAGGGCTGCTTTGAGCCGGGCATGTGCAAGAACACCTACGGCACCGGATGCTTTGTGCTGATGAACACCGGCGAAGCGCCCGTGCGCTCCACCCACAACCTGATCACCACCGTCGCCTGGCGCGTGGACGGCAAGCCCATGTACGCCCTGGAGGGCAGCGTCTTCGTGGGCGGCGCGGTGGTCCAGTGGCTGCGGGACGAGCTGGGGCTGGTGAAGACCGCGGCCGAGACCGAAGCCCTCGCCCAGGAGGTGGCGGACAACGGCGGCGTGTATTTCGTGCCCGCCTTCACCGGCCTCGGCGCGCCTCACTGGGATATGTACAGCCGGGGCACCCTGGTGGGCCTGACCCGCGGCGCGAACCGCGCCCACATCGTCCGGGCGGCGCTGGAATCCATCGCCTACCAGTCGGCGGACGTGATCGAGGCGATGGAATCCGACGCCGGCATCAAGACCGTGGCCCTGCGGGTGGACGGCGGCGCCAGTGCCAACAGCTTTCTGATGCAGTTCCAGGCAGACCTGATGAACGCCGACGTGATCCGCCCCCAGGTGATCGAGACCACCGCCATGGGCGCGGCCATGCTGGCCGGTCGCGCCGTGGGGCTTTGGACCGACGGCGACCTGAGAAACCTGCAATCCGTCGACCGGGAATTCATCCCCGCCATGGATGATCGACAGCGCGCCATGCTGCTGCGCCATTGGCACAAAGCCGTGGAGCGGAGCAAGGGATGGGCCGAGGAATAGACCGATCGGAAAGGGCGCTTCAAATCCGCTGTGGATCTGAAGCGCCCTTCTTATTGATTTCCGATTCCGTACCCCGCACGGCTTTCCAATCGCCGGATAAACTGCAGCAGCAGCGTCAGCGCCGCCATACAGCAAAGGATATCCGCGATCGGCGTCGCCCAGACGATGCCGTATATGGGAACGGGCCGAAGCAGCAGGAACATCAGCGGGATGTCCAGCAGGCCCTTGCGCATGATGGCCAGTAGCAGGGATTTCCAGCTCTCCCCCACTGCCTGGAACAGGGATATGATGCCATAGGCGAAGGCCGAAAAGGGACCGCCGATGTACAGTATCCGCAAAAAGCGGCTGCCGTAGGTCAGGGAACCGGATTCGTGCTGTATGAACAGGCCGATCAGGTTCCGGCTGAACAGCAGGCCCGCGGCCATGCACAGCGTCGCCAGGGTCACAGAAATCGACGTGGAGATGCGAATGGCGGATTTCATGCGCCTGTAGTCGCGGGCGGCATAGTTGTAGCCAATCAGCGGCAGCACGCCCTGGGCCATGCCCCGCACCATGCAGTGGGCCAGCATGTTCACCTTCTTGGCCACACCGATGCCAGCCTGCATCACAGTGCCGGACAGGGCCATCAGGTTGTCCAGCACCGCGTAGCTGATGTTCTCGCACAGCGTCATCAGGCAGGCGGGCAGGCCTGTGGCCAGCACCTCGGCGGGAATGGGGCGCGCCAGCGCCCCCCGGCGGGGCGTCAGGTCCAGCACGGACCGCCTGCGGTTTCGGAAGATCAGCCCGAGGAAGTACAGCGTGGCGATCAGGTTGGAAAGGGCCGTGGCGACAGCCGCGCCCAGCACCTCATTGCCCGGCGGCAGCAGGCGGAACATGAACAGCGGATCGAGCCCGATGTTCAGCACGCCCCCCAGGGCGATTCCAAAGCCCGCCTGTCCGGACCGTCCCTCCGAGCGCACCAGGTGGCCCAGCAGCGCGTTCAGCGACGTGGCCACGCCGCCCAGCACCACGGTGACCAGCAGGTAGCACCGGGCTTCGGCATGCACGGCGGGGTCGCTGCCGCCCAGCAGGTCCACGAATCGGTCCAGGAACAGCCATGCCCCTGCGGAATACAGCATTGTTACGATAAAGCAGCCCCAGAAGGCGAAGGCCGCCGCGTGCCGTGCCTTTTTCCCATCGCCCCCGCCCAGTGCCCGGGCGATCACGCTGGCCCCGCCCACGCCGAACAGGTTCGATATGGCCGACAGAAACATGAAGGCGGGCATGCACACCGTCACCGCCGTGATCATGGTATCGCTGCCCGCCTGACCGATGAAGAAGGTGTCGGCCATGTTGTAGATCACCAGGATCACCTGGCTGACCACCGTGGGAACGGCCAGGGCCAGCACAGCCCGGACGACGGGATATTCCTCAAAGACGCGCGTCTGCGTCGCGCCGTCCTTCATGGTAACACCTCCTTTGGGATGATACTCTGCCCTTATGTAAATTCTGATTTATCGAGATGGGCTCGATAAATCAGTATTTATCTCTCCCCGCCATCCACCTGACCAACAGCCAGATGCCGGCGGCGGCCACGGAATACCACATGGCCTGTCGAAACTTCAGCACACAGGCGATCATGCCCGCAAGCATCAGCCCCAGGGCCACGGCCAGCGAGCGCCCGCATGTGCGGCAGGCGTCCCGGCATTCCGGCACGTCCGGGTTGTCCCTTCCCAGCCCCCGGCACAGCGCCCAGGCGCTCGCGCCGGACAGCATCGCCGTGCCCCCGTAGATCAGCTGTGAAAGCAGGGCCTTGTAGGAATAGATGACGAGATGATTGGCATAGGTCATGGCCAGGACAGACACGCACAGTGCCGCGCCCGACGTCACGGTCAACCGCGACACCCGCTTACCGCTGTCTCGGACGGGATACAGGCTCAGCCAGAGCATGACCAGCCACAGCACGGACGTTGCCGTGCGAAAAATATCCCTGTGCATGTTCCACAGCCCGTCGAGCGTCCTCGGATAGGGCAGATCCAGATTGTCCAGCACCCGAAACAGGGCCAGTGCCAACGCCACATCCATAAGGCGCATCAGGCCTCTCTTGCCCATCCTTTATTCACCTCTTCCCGGATTTCCTTCCCTGCAAACGGTCACCAGCAGCGCGCCCTCCGCCACGGAGATCTCCGCGCACTCTGCGGTGAATTCATTGCTGATACCAAGGGGAAAGCCGTTGGACCATGTGCCGTTTTCGATTATCCATTTCGTGCCTCGGATGGTCACGCCCCGGCACTCCCTATCCAGCGCGAGAACCGACAGCTTGACGGGCCCCTCCCCGATGACATCGGCGGGCACGCGCACCGCGCCGTCCTCGACCACCGTCGCCCAGCTTGCGCCGTCGCTCATCACAATGGCGGCGGCGCGGTTCGCGGCGTAGCGCAGCGCCTGGAGGTTTCCCATCGTATGATCGATCCGTCCACCGAAGCCGCCCACGACCAGGAAGTCGTCGAAGCCCATCGCCAGGCCCTTCTTCAGGCAGAGCATGGTATCGGTGTCGTCCTTCTCCACCGGGTAGCGTTCCACCGGGCCGTCCCCGGGCTGGTCGGAGGAATCGAAGTCCCCGATGACCAGGTCGGGCCGGGCCCCCGCCTGACGCGCCAGCTGCCAACCGCCGTCCGCGCAGAGCACATAATCCCCAGATTGGGGCGCATAGGCCCGCTTCACGTCGCCGTCGCAGCGGGCGGTGAAGATCACGCACCGCCCCCTCTGGGGCAGGTCGTGATAGCGCGCCATCCGGGTAAAATCGTCGATCACGCCGTCCGCCAGGGCGGCGATTTTTTCAGGATGGTGGTCGTTGCCCGCGTCGCGCACGGCATAGACGCCCATGCCCGCCTTCCGCGCCCCCAGCACGCCCTCCAGCGTATCGTCGAACACGACGCACTCCCCCGGGGCGACGCCCAGCTTTTCTGCCGCCAGCACGAACAGCGCGCCGTCGCCCTTGCCCGCGTCCCCCACCTCGGCGGAGGTGCACACGGCGTCGAACAGCTCCCACGCGCCAAAGCGGCGCAGGGTCGGCCCGAACAGCGCCTCCCGGTTAGCGGAAGCCACGGCCAGCTTCACGCCGGAGCGCTTCAGCGCCCGCAGGTAATCCAGCGCCCCCGGCTTCAGCGCCACCCGGCGGGCATAGGCCTCGGCGGTCATGCGCATCCAACCGTCCATGACCGCCTCCACCGTCCGGGAAAGGCCAAAGCGCCGCACGGTGTATTCCGCGGTCTCGCGAAAACTCATGCCCTGGATCGAGCGGGCATAGTCCTCCGGCTCCGCGATACCGATCTCCTCAAAGAAGGCCCGGTCCACCTCCCGCCAGACCCAAACGCTGTCCAGCAGCGTGCCGTCCAGGTCGAATATGGCGGCGGTGAAGGGGATGGTTTTGTTTAGCATGCTCTTGCTCCTTTGGTTTGGTAACTTCTGATTTGTCGTGCCACGACAAATCAGTATTTAATAATCGCTTCCGCGCACCGTATCCCGTCCACGGCGGCGGACATGATGCCGCCGGCGTAGCCTGCGCCCTCGCCGCAGGGATAGAGGCCGACGATGTTGGAGACGCAGTTGGCGTCCCGCTCGATGCGCACGGGCGAGGACGAACGGGTCTCCACGCCGGTGAGCACCGCGTCGGGATGGGCAAAGCCCTTCAGCTTGCCATCCAGCAGCGGCAGCGCCTCGCGCATGGCCTGCGTCACGAACGCCGGCAGGCAGCCGTCCAGGCTCCCCCACTTCACGCCGGGGCGATAGCTGGGCGTCACCCCGCCGGGGCCGTCGCTGGGGCGCCTGGCCAGGAAGTCCCCCACCCGCTGGGCCGGGGCGCGGTAGTCGCCGCCTCCCGCCTCGAAGGCGGCGTGCTCCCACCTGCGCTGGAAGCGCACCCCCGCCAGCGGATCGTC
>JAFRJF010000296.1 GCA_017432405.1 Clostridia bacterium
AGGGGAGGTGCAAATCCCTTAACGCTTCGCTAGGCCTTCGGCCACGGGATTTGTTTTGATTTAAAGGAAACGACAGTGATTCCAACGTTATTCAGCCCTTTGAATAATAAGAAATCCGCAAGGATTTCCTCCATCCCTAACCCCTAAAACCTAACCCCTAAATACTGATTTATCGAGCATAGCTCGACAAATCAGTATTTCACGCCGCGGCCTCGTCCGCCAGCATGAACTGCAGGTCCTCGTCCTTCATGTAGCCGGTGTGGTTCTTGTAGCTGATCAGGCTCCAGCCGCCGCTGGTCTCGATCACCATCAGTCGCTTGCCGTTCTTGATGCGGCCCAGTTCGGTGGCGTCCTCGGAGTCCACGTCGTACACCGGGGCGTAGCCCCCGTCCATCGCCAGCACCATCGCCGGCAGCATGACGCTGACCTTCTCGCCGCCCTCGGCCTCGGCCTCCTCCGCCTCGGGGGCCTCCCCGGCGTCCTCGCCCTCGAAGGCCAGGTAGCGGTTCAGCAGATAGCCGGTGCGGCCCTCCCACTCCACCAGCGTCCACTCGGCGCTGCGCAGCAGCACCACCACGCCGGTGCCGTCGGGGATCTCGGCCAGCACGGCGCTGTCGGTGGAGGGGGCTTCCCGCAGGTTCAGCGCCGCGCCCGCGCCGTCGGTGTTCACCGTGGCCAGCTCGTCCTGCAGGCCGTGGTCCTCCAGCGAGCCGCCGGAGGCCAGGTATTCCTCGAAGTCCTCCGCCGGGACGGAGGCCCCCCGCAGGTAGCCCTCCTCGGTGTGGCCGATGGCGTAGGCCAGCTGGCCGTCGGCGGAGGTGTAGCTCAGCTCGTAGATGTCCTGGGGATAGTAGGTCAAAAAGGCGTTGTTGACGTAGCCCACGTTGCGGCCCCGCTGCACCTTGCTCCAGCTGGCGTCGTACTCCAGCGCCACCACCAGGTCGCCCGGGGACAGCCGGGTCAGCGCGTCGGAGCCCCCCGAGGGCTTCTCCCGCAGGCGGATGCTCACGTCGCTGGTGACCTGGCCCATGGTGAGCGAACCGCCGGTGGTCTCGCAGGAGAAGTCGCCGCTGCCGGCGAACAGCTCCTCCACCTTGCCGGATTCGTAGTACAGCGCCTTCTGGATCTCGGATTCCATCACGCCGTCGGCGGGATAGCCGTAGGCCCCCTGAAACACCTTCACAGCTTCCAGCACGTCCACGTCGAACACGCCGTCGATCTTCTCGTCGTACAGCTTCAGCTTCTTCAAATCCTGCTGTATGCTGCGCACCACCGGGCCGCTCATGCCCTCCTTCACGGCCACGTTCCGGGCCGTGGGGGCCGTCTCGTCGTCCATCAGGGACGCCTGGAACTCGGGGCTGGCGACGCCGGTCTCCATCAGACCCATCATGCGCTGGGCCTCCCGCACCGCGTTCACGGTGCCGCCGCCGTACTTGCCGTCCAGCTTGCCGGCGTAGATGCCCAGGTCCCGCAGGCGGGTCTGGAGGTTGAGCACCTCCTTGCCCTCGCAGTCGCGCCCCAGGTCTCCCTCCCGGTCAGCGACGCCCAGGTATTCGTTGTAGGTCATGCCCTTTTCGTTGGTGTAGGAGCCCGCCAGCAGCAGCGCCCGCAGGTCGTTGTCCCGGTGGCGGCCCTGGTAGATGCGCACGCGGGTGCCCTCCAGGCAGCACTTGGCGATGAACTCGGCGTCCTCCCAGCGCAGGCGGATGCAGCCGTGGGAGGCGGGGTTGCCCAGCTCGGCCACGGCGCTCTTGCTGACGGTGGCATCCGACTTCTGGGCGCAGGGCAGCGAATGGAACAGCACGCCCTTGTAGATGCGGGTGGCGTAGTGGGCGTAGCAGCTGTAATAGCCAAAGTAGTACCAGTACTCCCGCTCCAGCTCCTCCATCTTCGGCGGCAGGTAGTAGGTGCCCAGGGGCGTGGCGTCGTTCAGCCCCGTGGAGCAGATCATCTGCCGCACCACCGACTTGGAGACGGTACTGTAGACGGTGACGATCTGGTTGTTCACGTCCACCTCGATGTAATAGGGCATGTTGTATCTCTCGGCGGCCAGCGCCCCGGCGGCAGTCACCGCCAGCAAAAGCGCCAGCACCAGCGAAAACACGCGGCGTATCCTCATACCAGTCAACCTCATAGCGTAACAGTCGTATGCAAATTCTGATTTATCGAGCTTCGCTCGATAAATCAGTATGCAGGTTTTAGGTTTTAGGGGTTAGGTTTTAGGGTCCTTCCCTATAACCTAAAACCTAAAACCTAACCCCTCAAACAATGTCCCTCAGCTCAATCCCCCGTCGGCGTCCTCCTGGGCCTTCATCACGGAGTCGTCGAAGGCCAGGTCCTCGCCCACCATGTAGCCCTCGTGGCCCATGTAGCGGATGTGGCACCAGCCGTTCACCGTCTCCAGCACCTCCACCGTCGTGCCGTCGGCCAGGTGGCCCAGCACCTTCGCGCCCGCCAGGTCGTCCTCATAGACCGCGGCCTGCTCGTCGTTGGCGCTGACCACCTTCGCGTAGCCGTTGAAGGCGCTCCGGGCCTTCCCGGCGTCGGTCCTGGTCTCGAGGGCGTCCTCCGGCCCGGCCCAGTACATCAGGTAGCGGTTCATCAGGTAGCCGAACTGGCCGCCGTAGGTCACCTGGGTCCACTCGGCGGTGCGCTGCTCAACCCGCAGGCTGCTGCCGTTATCCACCGTGGCCAGCACGGGGCTTTCGCCGTCCGGGGCCGACCGCAGGTTCAGCGGGGCGTCGCCCTCGCCGGTATCCACGGTGACGTAACCGCCCAATGTGCCCGTGTCGTAGGCGTCGTCGTTGGCGGCGAGGAAGTCCTCGAACACGCTGCAGGGCAGATCCGCGCCGTTCCGGTAATCCGCGCTGCTGTTGCCCACGGCGCAGGTCACCTCACCCGAGTCGGAGGTATAGCGCAGCTGGCCCACCATCTGGCTGGTGAAGTTCAGCAATTGGTTGTAGACATAGCCGGTCTCACCGTCCGAGCCCACCTTGGACCAGCCGTCGCCCTGCTTCAGCACGATCAGCCGGCGGTCCTCCGGCAGGCGCTGCAGCGTGGGGCTCTTCATCGAAGCGCTCTTGCGCAGCTTGACGCCGGCGGAAGCCTTCACCGTGGCCAGCACCATCGGCTCGCCCGACCACTGGCAGCTGTAGTCCGATTCCCCGAAGGCCATGACGACCCGGCCCGCCTCACAGGCGATGGCCTTCTGCACGGTGGGGTTGGCCACGCCGTCCACCGGGTAGCCGTAGACCCGCTGGAACTGGCGCACGCCGTCCAGCACGCCCGCGTCGTAGACGCTGTCCAGGACGTCGCCGTACAGCCGCAGCGTCTTCAGGTTGGCCTGCAGCCGCTTCACCGCGGGGCCGCTCATGCCCGACTCCAGCTGCACCTTCATGGCGGTGGGGGCTGCGTCTGAGAAGATCGCCTCTATGAAATCGGGGCCTGCGAGCCCGGTGGGGTCCAGGCCCATCAGGTATTGGGCGTAACGCACGGCTTTCACGGTGGCGGTGTCGTAGGCCTCCCCGGTCTCCCCGTCGAATATCCCCAGGTCCCGCAGGCGGTATTGCAGGTCGGTCACCGCCTTGCCCTGGCTGTGCCGATCCAGCACCTGCGGGTCGTCGGAAAGGCCCAGGAAGCTCTCGTAGGAAATGCCCTTGGAGGCGTCGAAGCTCTCCTGGTACAACAGCGCCCGAAGCTCCTCGTCCCGGGTATCGCTGCACAGTATCTTCACATGGGTGCCCGGCAGGCAGTTTTCCGCGATGAACTTCGCGTCCTGCCAGCGCAAGCGGATGCAGCCGTGGGAGGCCGGCGTGCCGAAGCGCCGCAGGCATTCCCGGTCGATGCAGTCCTCGTCCTTCCAATTATAAGGGATGGAGTGGAAAAGCACCTTGCCGGACAGCCGGGTGGCGTAGCGCACAAAGAAGCCGCCTATCTGGTACCAGGGCCCGCGGTCGGTGCGCTTCTCATTCTCCGGGAGGATGTAATCGCCCACCGGCGTCCAGTGCAGCTTCTCCCCGGAAGAGCAGAGCATTTGGCGCACGATTTCCATCGAGGCCGCGTCGTAGATGGTGACGATCTGGTTATAGACATCCACCTCGATGTAGTATTTCGGGCTTTCCTCCGCCACCGCCGCCGACAGGGGCGCAAACAGCGACAGCGCGACCAGCGCCGCCGTCAATACCCACGAAAGAAGTCCACGTCGTCTCATGCCCATCGTTTTCACCTGCGTACTATGAAATCCCAAGCCGCCGCAACATCTTGTGCCGGGAAGGGTGACACTACCCCATTTATTGTATATTATACCATATTTTATTCATATGTTTGTTGAAATCAATTGACATTTGTATCACATATTTGTCATAATTAGGCGAGGATTGGGTAAGGTAAATACTGATTTATATCTTCACCCCGCCCCCCGATCACATCACATCCGCCTCCAGCTTCAGATCCTCCACGGTCATATACCCATCCCTTCCCTCGTAGCGGATCCAGCACCAGCCGTCGGCGGCGGAGAGCACCTCCAGGCGGGTGTCGTTGGGCAGGTAGCCCAGTATGGCCGCGCCGTCCGCGTTCTCCTCGTAGACGGGGGCCTTCCTGCCCACGACGCTGCGCACCGTGGCGTAGCCCATCACCGGCACGTCGGCGACGTCGGCGTCCAGCTCCTCGTCCAGGGCGTCCTCGGGGCCGGTCCAGAAGGCGAGGTAGCGGTTCAGCAGGTAGCCCGTCCAGCCCCGGTATTCCACCTGGGTCCACTCGCTGGTGCGGCGCAGGGCCTTGAAGCGCCGGCCGTTTTCCACGGTGTCCAGCACGGGGCTGTCGCCGTCCGGGGCCTGGCGCAGGTTCAGCGGCGGGCCGCCCGCGCCGGTATCCACGGTGACGTAGTTCTCCAGGCTGTCCACGTCCACCTGCTGGTCGTTGGCGGCGAGGGTGGTCTCAAAGACCTCGCAGGGCAGCTCGGCGCCCGCCCGGTAATCCTCGACGCCGTTGCCGATGGTATAGACCAGGTCCTCCGCCTGGCAGGTGTACTTCATCTGAACCACAAGGCGGTCGAAAAAGGTCACCAGGTCGTTGCGGACGTAGCCGTCCTCCCCGTTCACCCGGACCCGCGACCAGTCCTCCCCCCGGTCCAGCACGATCATCTGCCGGTCCTCGGACAGCCGCTTCACCGTGCGGCTCTGCAGAATGGGCTCCTCCCTCAGCCGCGCGCCCTCCTTTACGCTCACCCGGGCCATCGGCAGGGGCTCGCCCACCCGCTCGCAGGTGTAGTCCTGCCCGCCGAAGGCCTCGGCGAGCCGACCGGCCTCGTAGGCCACGGCCTTTTGCAGCGTGGGCGTCGCCACGCCGTCCTCCTCCCAGCCATAGGCCCGCTGGAACTGGGCCACGGCCCTGACCACGTCCGCGTCGAAGGCGCTGTCCGCCGCCTCGGGATACAGCCCCAGCGCCGCCAGGTTCTGCTGCAGCGCCTTCACGGCGGGGCCGCTCATGCCCTCACAGAGGCGCACCTCCATGGCCACGGGGGCCTCAGGGCCGTAGAGCACCGACTGGTATTCGAGGGTCGCCACGCCGTCCAGCGCGTCGCCGCTGATGTACTGGGCCTTGCGCACCGCGTTCACGGTGGCGCTGTCGTAGACGCCGCTCAGCTCGCCGTCGTACAGCCCCAGGTCCCGCAGCCGGTATTGCAGGTCCAGCACCTCCGGCCCCTCGCTGGAGCGCGACAGCGCGCCGGCCTCGTTGGATATGCCCAGGAAGCTCTCGTAGGAGAGCCCGGAGGCGGCGTCGTAGGTCTGCTGGCGCAGCAGCTCCCGCAGCGCCTCGTCCCGCTGGCGGCCCTCCTCGATGCGCACCAGCGTGCCGGGCAGGCAGTTTTCCGAGATGAACGCCGCGTCCTGCCAGCGCAGGCGGATGCAGCCGTGGGAGGTGGGCTCCCCCAGCTCCCCGGCGGCCTTCGCGTCGATGGATTGCAGGGACTGCCGCCTGTAGGGGATGGAGTGGAACAGGATCATGTCGTAGATGCGGGTGGCGTACTTGACAAAACGATCGTAGATGGCGATGTAGTACCAGGGCTTGCGGTCCCGGTCCGTCCGGCCCCGGGGCATGATGAACGTGCCCACCGGGGTGATGTTCCGCCCCGAGGAGCACAGCATCTGCCGCACCACGGCGTCGGTGGCCGTGTCGTAGACCGTCACGATCTGGTTTTCCAGGTCCACGAGGATGTAATAGGGCATGTCGTAGTCCTCCCGCCCGGCGGCGCGGCAGGCGGGCGCTGCCGCAAGTGACAGCATCAGCAGCGCCAGCGCCAGGGACAGAGTTTTGCGCAGGGTCATGGTTCCACCTCGCTCGCTTTGTTACTAAGAAAATACCGCACAATACAGGCAGCCGTCCGACGTGTGGATTTCAGCCGTCCGCGGCCTGCCAGGCCCTCGGCTTACCGCAGGATCGGCACCAGGGTGGCGGGCTCGATGCCCAGAGCGTCTGCGGACAGCACAGCGCCCCCGGGAGCGGACAGCGCGGTGCCCTCGGGGCAGTGCAGCGCGGCCCAGGCCGACTCCGTCCAGGCCGGCTTGGTCCAGGCCGACTCGGGCGCCCGGCCACAGCGCATGAACAGTCGCAGGCTGTTCACAGGCAGGCCGCCGGGCAGTTGGTCGTCGACATCCAGCAGATAGCTGGCGCGGGTCACCGCGCCAGGCGCGACCATGTGTCGCTTCAGGGACCGGCCGTCCCCCTCGCCGGCGTTAATGCCGTTGACCAGCGCTTCATCAAGGGAGAGGATGATGGCGTGATCGGTCAGGTTGCGCAGCGTCAGCGACAGGCAGATGCCGTTATACCCCACCAACAAGTGGTCTATCCATGCCTCCACCTCCGTTCCGGCGGCCAGCAGCGCGGGAGCGGCGCCGTCGTCACACAGGGGCCGGTAGGTATACATCAGCTCCTCCGGCGCCAGGTCGCCCTGGGGCAGCGGCACAGGCTCGGCCAGGGGCAGCGCGATCGTCGGCAGCAGGTGATCGTAATCCATAATCATCAGGCTCAAATCCCGGATCTCGGTTACGCCGTTGCTGTCCAGCACGTCGGGCAGGTAGTATTCCGCCAGGTTATCTTCACTTTTGTCGAGCTTAAAGCTGTCCCAAACGGCCGACAAGTATCCCCTGCTCCTGGCGGACAGCGTATACACGCACTCCATCCCCGGCTTCGGCAGGTTCAGGGTTGCATAGTCCCACAGCTGCACCCCACCGTTGACCAGCACGTAGAGTTTCCCGAAGCTGAGTGTTTCAGAACCGGTGTTTTTCACGCGCATGCCCAGCTTGAGGCCATAGAAATCCCGCTCCAATGCGAACAGCTCCCATTCACAGCCCACCCCGTTGGCCGAGGCCAGCGCCGGGGGCATCGGCGCGATGCCGCTGACGTCGCAATCCCCCAGCGCAAGCTCGAGCGCCGTCGCGCTCTGGGTGTGATAATCCTTTTCCGCATCCAGCGTAAACCCTACAGTCTCAAGCGCGCCCAGGCCCAGCAGGTCCTTTGCCTCCAGAAATATCGTCGCCCTGCCCTTCCGGGTGAGGCTCACCAGGCTGTGGTCATCTACGTCCTCAAAGATGCCAGCGGTATCCGCCTGCCGGGTACCGTTCAGCCGCAGGTCACGGATGTAAAAACGCCTTGGCTCACCCTTGTTTTCCAGTTCGAATTCCAGCCATATGCCGGGTTTGGACTGGGATATGTCCATCGTAACAGCCGCCTTCAGGCGCGCATCCTCCGTTTCGAAGGTATCCCCTGAAAGCGATACGGGAATCAGGCTGGCGTTCTCAACCGGCGCCAGCGGGGTACACCAGGTGTTCTGCTGAACGTCCGTTATCTCAAAAGCCGCCCAGAGCACCGCGCCGGACGCCTCCCCCCGGCGAATGTCGAAGTGCCATTCGGCGGGCAGCTGAACCGTGGTCCATATCACGGAAGCTCTGCTGTCGTCCCACAGCGCGTATTCGGGCAACAGCCCCCGGCTGTCCGCCTGGGGCAATTCCTTTAGCGGATACCACACATACATGCCCCGGTAGTCGTCCTCTGAAAGGGTCATGCGGTTGGTCAGCATGCCGGTCACGCTGTCCTCGATACGGGCCTGCCGGATTTGCGCATTGCCATCCTCGCTGGCGTCCACGTAGTAATACACATCCTGGGCATTGTCGCTGGAAAGGCTGCCATCCTTGGGCACGTAGGTCACCGAGGTGATCAGCTCGTCCCCGTCGGGGGATACGACATAGCCCAGCGGGCCATAGCTCTTCCCTGCCTCCAGGAACAGCGCCCGACCGTCGTAGGTGGCGATCATGACGCCGTTCCCGTCCACCGTGGCGGGATATGCGCCCACCAAGGCATAGCTCTCCTCGCCATAGTTGATCACATACGTGGTGCTCATCATCACCAACAGCTGGGCCGATACCACGTTTTTCGCCTGCTCCGGGCTCAATTGGAGGGAAAATGTCTGCCGGCCCTCCGCCATCTCACCGGCCTCCACAGGCCCCAGGCCCGACCAGTCCGTCATATCGTCGCCCAGAAGATAGCGGCCATAGGCATCGATGTAGCGGGTATAGGATTCGCTGAAATCCAGTCGCTTGTAGCTCGTTCGCCATTTATCCCTGTACTTGTCCTTGTTGTAGCAGGGGTGATACACCGAAACGCCGTTGGCCCCCTCCCGGTTGGAGCGGCTGTATACCACCAGGCTCGAAAGCGCCTGGTCGATTTCATCCTTCGCCCCGTCCGCCAGGTCCAGCCGGTCGGTCAGGTCCTTCAGGTCCACCAAGTCGTAGCCCCCGTCGCCGAAGGCCCTCAGCGGCGCGCCGAAGGCCGTCGCCTGGGCGCGTTCACCGGCCAACCTTGCAAAGCTGTTTTCGTCCATATCCGCGGCCTTGAGCGCGAAGCAATCGTCCAGGGCCCTGACCGCCTGGGTGGTCTGGCTCAAATCGAGGCAGGACAGGGTCAGTGTCTCGCCCCCCAGCACCTTCGCCTGCATATAGCCGTCCACGATGCGCCGGGCGGTCTCCACGGCGCCCTCGGCCCCGGTCAGGCCGGAAATGAAGCTGTAATTCCAGCCCCCGGCGGGCTCCGTTTCCTGAGAGGCGATCATGTAATCCGCATAGGGCGCCATGGCAGCCGCCACCTCCAGCGAGCCCATCAGGCAGGCGTCGAATCCGATCCAGGCCAGCTTCTTTTCCAGCGCCGCGTCCGCGATGCCCTGGCACAGCTCATCCATCGACAGGTTGTCCAGGCTGAACATCTCGTCCCAGCAGACCCCCTCCAGCGGCCCGCCGCCGTGGTCCCACAGGATCAGGGCATAGTCGTCGGCGGGATAATTCTCCACTCCGTAGCGCAACAGCCGGGTCAGGGTTTCGCTGCTGCCCATGTTCATGGCCTCGAAATCCCATACCGTGCGCACGCCGCCCCTGCCCACCAGTTCCTGGATTCTGCACCGGGCCGAATCGTAGCCCGTGTACCACTGGCGGGCCCCACCGGTCATCAGCAGCACCGAAACGTCGCTGCCCGGACTGCCGTCGGCCGTCATTTCCATGATGTCCGACGTGGCCGAGCCGTATTCGCTCTCCAGATTGCTGCCACAGAGATATACCATCAGCGTCAGCCTGCGCCCGCTTTCCTGCGCGACGCTGTGCATCGGCAGCGCTGCCAGCGCCATTGCCAGCGCCAGCATAAGCCCCATAACGCGCTTCATGATATCGTCCTTCCTGCCGGATCAAACGCCATATACCGGCCGTCGCGCCCTGAAATGTGCCTTATATGGCATCATTATACCACGTCTCCCCCTGATCATGCAAATCCGTATAAAGCCCCACCCGGGATATCCGCGGGTGGGGGTGCTGTCATTATCTCAATACGTACCGGCAGGGTTGCCTGCTCGTCTCCGTTCAGTCAGGGCGGCGCCCTGAAGGATTTGTTTGATTATATTGAAACTACAGGGGTTCAGGCTCTTCGTTATCCTATAAATCAAAGAAATCCGTCAGGATTTCCTCCTTCCCTAACCCCTAAATCCTAACCCCTAACCCCTCAAATACTGATTTGTCCACTTCTCCCAAAAAACAACCCCCTCCATTCGGAGGGGGTAAACCACGCCCTATGAAATCAGAACTTCAGGCTGTTCAGCTTGATGCCGGGGCCCATGGTGCTGGAGATCACGGCGGAGCGGATATAGGTGCCCTTGGCGGCGGCGGGCTTGGCCTTGATGATGGCCTCCATCAGCACGCGGAGGTTCTCGACCAGCTTCTGCTCGTCAAAGGAAGCCTTGCCCACGGGGCAGTGGATGATGGCGGTCTTGTCCACGCGATACTCGACCTTACCGGCTTTGATATCGTGGATGGCCTGCGTCACGTTCATGGTGACGGTGCCTGCCTTGGGGCTGGGCATCAGGCCCTTGGGGCCCAGGATGCGGCCCAGACGACCGACCTGACCCATCATGTCGGGGGTGGCGACGACCACGTCGAAGTCGAACCAGCCGCCCTGGATCTTGGCGACCATGTCCTCTGCGCCCACGTAATCCGCGCCGGCGGCCTCGGCCTCGGCGGCCTTGTCGGCCTTGCAGATCACCAGCACGCGCACGGTCTTGCCGGTGCCGTTGGGCAGCACCACCGCGCCGCGGACCTGCTGGTCGGCGTGACGGGGATCGACGCCCAGGCGGACGGAAATCTCAACGGTCTCGTCGAACTTGGCCTTGGCGGTCTTCTTGACCAGCGCGATGGCCTCCTCGGGATCATACTGCTTGGCGCGATCGATCAGCTTCAGGCTGTCGGAATATTTCTTACCCTTTTTCATGAATACATCCTCCTTGTGGTCAAGCGGATTCTACGATCCTCCCACGATTCTGGTGCTAACCCTTCAATTAATCGACCACCACGACGCCCATGGAGCGGGCGGTACCGGCGATCATGCTCATCGCGGCCTCGATGGAGGCGGCGTTCAGGTCGGGCATCTTCAGCTCGGCGATCTCGCGGACCTGGGCCTTGGTGATGTTGGCCACCTTGTCCTTGTTGGGACGGCCGGAGGCGTGCTCGATGCCGCAGGCCTTCTTGATCAGCACGGCGGCCGGAGGGGTCTTGGTGATGAAGGTGAAGGAACGGTCCTGGTAGACGGTGATGACCACCGGGATGATCAGGCCAGCCTGCTTGCCGGTGCGATCGTTGAATTCCTTGCAGAATCCGGGGATGTTCACGCCATGCTGACCGAGCGCGGGGCCGATGGGCGGCGCGGGCGTCGCCGTGCCGGCGGGCACCTGCAGCTTGATAAGCGCAGTAACTTTCTTTGCCATTTGGGTTTCCTCCTTAACATGTATGTGGTGAAGCGGAACAGATACTGTCCCTCCCACTCACTGAAGATCCGGCGAATGCCGGGCATTCAGTCAACCAGAGACGGGATCAGTCCACGCGGACGACCTCGTCGTAGGCCAGCTCCACGCTGGTCTCGCGCTTGAGCATGGGCACGGTGACGCTCAGCTGTTGGGTGGCCGGGTCGATGGCCGTCACCTTGCCGGTGAAGTTCTCGAACAGGCCCGTCAGTATGCGCACCTCGTCGCCCACCTGGATGTCGATGCGGGTCTGGGGCGCCGTATCGAATATGGAGGCGAAGTCGGTCTCCGACAGGGGCGTGGCCTTGTTGCCGGAGCCCACGAAGCCGGTGACGCCGCGGGTATTGCGCACCACGTACCAGGTCTCGTTGGTCATCTCCATCTTGACGATCACGTAGCTGGGCAGCAGCTTGCGTTGCACCACCTTGCGCTTGTTGTTCTTGATCTCGACGGCTTCCTCAACCGGTATGCGCACGTCCACGATCTTGTCCTGCATGCCGTTGTTCTCAACGGCCTTCAGCAGGCTGTCCCGCACCTTGTTCTCATAGCCGGAATAGGTATGCACGACATACCATTTGATATCCGCGTTTTCAGACATATTCGGCTCCTTGAAGATCAGCCGGTGATCAGCTTGATCAGCGCGCCGGCGCCCAGGTCAAACACGCCGATGATCACACCCATGACGATCATGAATACGAATACCACCACGGAGTAGTTGATCAGGTCCTTCCTGGTGGGCCAAGAGACCTTCTTCAGCTCGTGGAACATGTTCTTGAAGCTGCGGCCGATGCCCTTGAAGAAATTGGCGATCCGCTCAAAGAACCCGGGCTTGTTATTCTTGTTCTCTTCCTTTGCCATGCTTTCACATCCTTGTCTATGGCAGTATACGGCGATTGCCGACGCCCCTTCCAGGCGCCGGCCCAGCCGGCCGCGTCACCGCGGCCCGCCGCTTACAGAAGTCGGCTTACTTGGTCTCCTTGTGGCTGGTATGCTTCTTGCAGAAGCGGCAATACTTGTGCATCTCCAAACGATCGGGATCGTTCTTCTTGTTCTTCATGGTATTGTAATTGCGCTGCTTGCACTCGCTGCACGCCAGCGTAACCTTGATTCGCTTATCCGATGCCATGCTTGACACCTCCCCATGTGTTTATTCGGCGCCCGCAGAACCTGCGGCCGCCGATGCCCGCAACGGCTTTTGCCGTCGACAACAGCAGCCCACAACCGGGGCAGACTGATATATTATAAAATAGCCCGCCGCCAAATGCAAGGCAATAAGGCGGAATTGTGCAAATTTTACAATATTCGGGCAACGCGCTTTCCCAAATAGGACCATGCGCCGGCGGCGCATGGTCCTATAAAGTGCGCCTGAATTACTTGATCTCGATCACGGCGCCGGCTTCTTCGAACTTCTTCTTCATTTCCTCGGCCGCTTCCTTGGTGATGCCTTCCGCCAGAGTGGAGGGCGCCTCGTCCGCCAGAGCCTTGGCTTCCTTCAGGCCCAGGCCGGGCTTGACCTCGCGGATGATCTTGATGACGTTCAGCTTCTTGGCGCCGGCGTCCTTCAGGACCACGTCGAACTCGGTCTTCTCTTCCTCAGCCGCAGCGGCCTCGCCGCCGGCCACAGCGCCGCCCACGACCACGGGAGCCGCAGCGGACACGCCGAACTTCTCTTCCATTTCCTTGACCAGGTCAGCCAGCTCAAGGATCGTCATCTTCTCAATCGCAGCGATGATCTCAGCATTGTTAGCCATGATTATATCCTCCATAATATAGTAAATTCTCGTTGGGGTTCAGGCGGCGCTTATTCCTCGCCGGCCTGCTTCTTGCGGATAGCCTCCACGCAGTACACGAACTTGGACACAGAGCTCATCATGCTGCCCATGATCCGCGCGATGAGGACCTCGCGGCTGGGGGTATTCGCCAGGGCTCCCACGCCCTTGTCGTCGATGTAGGCGCCGTCGACCACGCCGCACTTGACGGCCATCTTCTTCGTCTTCTTCATGAAGTCGGAGAGCACCTTTGCGGGAGCGACCGCGTCCTCCATGCCGAAGGCCACTGCGGTGGGGCCTTCCAGGTGGGTCTTGATTTCGTCGATCCCCATGTCCTTCACGGCCAGGTTGATCATCGTGTTCTTCAGAACCGCGTACTCAACGCCTGCCTTGCGCAGCAGGTTGCGAAGCTCGGTATCCTCCGCGACGTTCAGGCCGCGATAGTCAACCAGAACGGCGCTCTGGGCCTTCTCAAACTTCTGCCTGATGTCGGCCACGACGCCCTTCTTTGCCTCGATATTCTTGGACATTTTCTAACACCTCACATTCCGTCCACAGATCGGCCCCGGCGCTGCCGGTGCCGTGACGGCCATCAAAAAACCCTTGCGCAAGACGCAAGGGCGGTGTAAATACTCAACCATCCGTTGCGCCTCGGCGAGCACCCGAAGGTTTACGCATACGCACTCGCTGTCTGTGGCACAGAGCCTTTCAAAAGCCAAGAGGAATTATAGCAGAGCCAGGCCGTCCGTGTCAAGGGGCAGGGCATGGCGTACAGATATTTAACGTCCCCCTATCCTCTAAACCAACATTTATCTTGACTTTTCCCCGCCCGTCGCCTATACTTGCTTTATTGGATATCTGATCTGCGACGACGGGAACAGTAACCGCACAGGAGCATTGCAGAGAGGGGCGTCACGGCTGGAAGCGCCCCATGCCACGGGCGGCGAACGACACTCCCCGAGCAGCCGCCTGCGCGGCGTATTCCGGCGTTAACGGAAAACGAGATGAAGCCTCGGCTTCAAGCAGGGTGGCACCGCGAATCCTTCGCCCCTACACACGGGACGGAGGCGTTTTTTATATTCCGCCGCCCACGGAATGAGGGCATCCTTTCATTCCCCCATTCCCCATTTCTCATTCAATATTGACCGAAGGGAGAAATCGAAAGATGCTGACCCAGGCCCCCAAGGGCACCCAGGACATGCTGCCCAAAGACGCCTACCGCTGGCAGGAAATCGCGCGGACCATGCGCGAAGCCTGCGCGCTGGCGGGCTACCAGGAGATCCGCACCCCCATCTTCGAACACACCGAGCTGTTCCAGCGCGGCGTGGGCGACACCACCGATGTGGTGCAGAAGGAGATGTACACCTTCGAGGACAAGGGCAACCGCTCCATAACGCTGAAGCCCGAGGGCACCGCCGGCGCGGTGCGGGCATTCATCGAGAGCCACATGTACGCCGAGACGCTGCCGGTGAAGCTGTACTACTCCGCCTGCCCCTGCTTCCGCTACGAGAAGCCCCAGTCCGGCCGGCTGCGCCAGTTCCACCAGAACGGCGTGGAGGTCTTCGGCGCGAAGGACGCCAGCGTGGACGCGGAGATCATCAAGCTGGCCATGGACATCCTCCACGCCAACGGCATCGACGGCCTTCGCCTGAACATCAACTCCATCGGCTGCCCCAACTGCCGGGCCGCGTACCTTGAGAAGCTGAAGGCCTACCTTGAACCCAAGCTGCCCACCCTGTGCAAGACCTGCCAGGAGCGCTTCGAGCGCAACCCCATGCGCATACTGGACTGCAAGGAGGACGCCCCGAAGCTGACGGACGCCCCCGCCATGCTGGACAACCTGTGCGAGGACTGCGCGAGCCACTTTGAGAAGCTGAAGGGCTACCTGGGGGCCATGGGCCTTGAATACGCCATCGACCCCCGCATCGTGCGCGGGCTGGACTACTACACCAAGACCGTGTTCGAGATCATCACCGACGCCCCGGACGGCGGCGAGCTGACCGTGTGCGGCGGCGGGCGCTACGACGGCCTGGTGGAGGAGCTGGGCGGCCCCGCCACCCCCGGCATCGGCTGGGGCATGGGCATCGAGCGGATGATCATGGTGCAGGACATGCGCGGCAGCGCCCCCGCCGCCCCCGCCCCGCTGGACGTCCTCGTGGTCACGCTGGGCGACGACGCCCGCATGGAGGGCGTGAAGCTGGTGAGCGAGCTGCGCGCCAGGGGCATCAAAGCCGACCTCGACCACGCCGCCCGCAGCATGAAGGCCCAGTTCAAGTACGCGAACAAGCTGAACGTCAAAAAGGTGATCGTCATCGCCGGCGACGAGCTGGAAAAGGGCGTAGTCAAGCTGAGGGACATGGAAGCCAGCAGCGAGGCGGAGGTCGCGAGGGGCGAGATCGTGGAGCTTTTAATTAGGAATTAGGAATGAGGAATGAGGAATTAATAGCCGGATACCCCACTTGAATCACCAAATCCCGTAAGGATTTGTACCGCCGTTCCTCATTCCTAATTCCTCATTCTTCATTATAAATTGCTTATACAACAATGCAGGAGGATATATAAATGCTTTCCCATAAAAGAGATCATTACTGCGGTCTTTTGACCGAGGCGAACGTGGGCGAGGTCGTCCACCTCTCCGGCTGGGTGCAGCGCACCCGCGACCTGGGCGGGGTCATCTTCGTCTGGCTGCGGGACCGGGAGGGCCTGGTGCAGCTGGTTTTTGACGCCGACGTGTGCGGTCAGGAGGTCTTTGACCTGGGCCGCTCCCTGCGCTCTGAATACGTGGTCACCGCCGTGGGCGAGGTCCGCAGGCGCGACGAAGGCGCGGTCAACAAGGATCTGGCCACCGGCGCCATCGAGGTGTTCGTAAAGGAGGCCGCGCTGCTGAACAAGTCCGAGACGCCCCCCATCTACATCGACGACAAGGCTGACGAGAACGAGCTGGTGCGCCTGAAGTACCGCTACCTCGACCTGCGCCGCCCGTCGATGCAGGAGAAGCTGCGCCTGCGCAGCCGGGTGGTAAACTGCATCCGCTACGCCCTGGACGAGGCGGGCTTTACCGAGGTGGAGACCCCCATCCTCTCCAAGTCCACCCCCGAGGGGGCCCGGGACTTCCTGGTGCCCAGCCGCCTGAAGCCCGGCACCTTCTACGCCCTGCCCCAGAGCCCCCAGATCTACAAGCAGCTGCTGATGCTCGCCGGCTTTGACAAATACTACCAGATCGCCCGCTGCTTCCGGGACGAGGACAACCGCGCCGACCGCCAGCCCGAGTTCACCCAGTGCGACATCGAGATGAGCTTCATCGACGAGGAGGACATCTACGCCAACGTGGAGCGGGTGTTCGCCCGGATCTTCAAGGAGGTCAAGGGCATCGAGCTGAGCCTGCCCCTGCCCCGCATGCCCTGGGTGGAGGCCATGGAGCGCTTCGGCAGCGACAAGCCCGACACCCGCTTCGGCATGGAGCTGGTGAACCTGACCGACGTGCTGGGCACCACCGGCTTCGTGGTGTTCGACCAGGCCATCGAAAACGGCGGCCGGGTGGAGGCCATCAACGCCAGGGGCCTGGCCTCCATGACCCGCAAGCAGATCGACAGCTACGCCGAGTTCGTCAAGACCTACCGGGCCAAGGGCCTGCCCTACATGACCTTCACCGCGGACGGCAATGTGAAGAGCAGCTTCAACAAGTTCATGACGCCCGAGCTGGTGGAGAAGGTGCGCGGGGCCATGAAGGCCGAGCCCGGCGACATCGTGTTCTTCGGCGCGGACAAGAAGAGCGTGGTCTGGCAGGCGCTGGGCGCGCTGCGCTGCGAGATCGCCCGCCGCAACGACATGATCGACCACAACAAGTACAACCTGTTCTGGGTCACCGAGTTCCCGCTGTTCGAGTACAGCGAGGAGGAGGAACGCTGGGTCGCCGCCCACCATCCCTTCACCAGCTGGTACGCCGAGGACAACGTGTACCTGGACACCGACAAGGAGAAGGTGCGCTCCCGGGCCTACGACCTGGTGATGAACGGCATCGAGCTGGCCAGCGGCTCCATCCGCATCCACCGCGCCGACATGCAGGCCCAGATGTTCGACATGATCGGCCTTTCCCACGAGGAGGCCCATCACCGCTTCGGCTTCCTGCTGGACGCCTTCAAATACGGCGCGCCGCCCCACGGCGGTCTGGCCTTCGGCATCGACCGGCTGGTGATGCTGCTGACGGACAGCGACAGCCTGCGGGACGTGATCGCCTTCCCCAAGGCCAACAGCGCCAACTGCCTGATGATGGAGACCCCCGCCGACGTGCGCCCCGACCAGCTTGAGACCCTGAAGATCAAGGTGGACCTGCCAGAGGAGGAATGACCCATGAAGCAGATGATGATCTACAACACCCTGTCCCGCAAGAAGGAGCCCTTCGTGCCCGTGCACGAGGGCAAGGTGGGCATCTACGCCTGCGGCCCCACGGTGTACAACTACTTCCACATCGGCAACGCCCGCCCCTTCATCATCTTCGACACCCTGCGCCGCTTCATGAAGCACCTGGGCTATCAGGTGACCTTCGTGCAGAACTTCACCGACATCGACGACAAGATGATCAAGCGGGCCAATGAGGAGGGCACCACCGTCGAGGCCATCGCCGAGAAGTACATCGGCGAATACTTCAAGGACGCCGAGGCCATCGGCGTGCAGAAGGCCGACGTGCACCCCCGGGCCACCAAGCACATCGGCGAGATCATCGGCCTGATCAAAAAGCTGGAGGCCAAGGGCCTGGCCTACCGCGCCGACAACGGCGACGTGTACTTCGACACCCAGGCCTGGCGCAGCAACTACGGCCGCCTCATCGGCCAGGACCTGGACGACCTGGAGTCCGGGGCGCGGGTCGAGGTGGGCGACGTGAAGCGCCACCCGATGGACTTCGCCCTTTGGAAGGCGAAGAAGCCCGGCGAGCCCTTCTGGAAGAGCCCCTGGGGCGAGGGCCGACCCGGCTGGCACATCGAGTGCAGCGCCATGAGCATGAAGTACCTGGGCGAGACCTTCGACATCCACTGCGGCGGCGTGGACCTGATCTTCCCCCACCACGAAAACGAGATTGCCCAGTCCGAGGGCGCGACGGGCAAGCCCTTCGCGAAGTACTGGATGCACAACGGCCACATCAACGTGGACAACAAGAAGATGTCCAAATCCGCCGGCAACTTCTTCACCGTGCGGGACATCAGCAAGGAGTTCGACCCCGAGGTCGTGCGCATGTTCATGCTCTCCGCCCAGTACCGCAGCCCCATCAACTTCTCACGGGACCTGATGGAGCAGGCCAAGGCCGGCCTGGAGCGGCTGTACACCGCCCGAAACAACGCCATGTTCGCCCTGGACCACGCCCCTGAGCGCGAGTTGAACGACGAGGAAAAGGCATTCATCGAGCGGGGCAAAGGCTTCATGGACCAGTTCGACGACGCCATGTGCGACGACCTGAACACCAGCGAGGCCATGGGCGTGCTGTTCGAGTACGTGCGGGACATGAACACGTCCCTGGCCGACGCGAAGGCGCCCTGCAAGGCCGCGATTGAAGAGGGCCTGAACATGCTGAACGTGATGGCACACGAGGTCCTCGGCCTGCTGATGAAGGAGGCCGACACCGTGCCCGAGGACATCAAGGCCCTGGTGCAGGCCCGCGCCGACGCCAAGAAGGCGAAGAACTTCGCCGAGGCCGACCGCCTCCGCGACGAGGTGCTGGCCAAGGGCTATGTGATCGAGGACACCCCGAAGGGGCCGAAGGTGAAGAAGGCATGACGTCAACAAAAAAGACCGCTTGCGCGGTCTTTTTTGTTGGGTCAATCCATGGACAGCACCTTCCTCTGCCACCCCCGCTTGCCGCACTCCGGGCACTTCAGGTACCGCGTCCTTCCCATGTGCATGGCGAACCAGAAGGGCACGCTCTCGGGCACGTACCTGTGTCCGCAGTGGGGGCACTCGTAGTAGCCTGCCTCTCGCTCCAGCTTCATGCCGAAGTGCATGCCCACCGCGAATTCGGCGATGGCGAAGGCGATCAGCAGTCCCTGCCACAGCGGCTGCTTCACCAGATAGGCGGCCACGAACATCAGCACGATGAAGGTGATCGAGCAGCTGAAGCCGATCACATATTCCAGCGTCAGCAGCAGCTTCACATGTTCCTCCTGCTGGCGCTTCATCTCCAACAGGTTCTCCTCGGCGATCTTGCTGTAATTTTCCATCTCAATACGCTCTCCCGACAGCAGCTCGTTGACCGATATGCCCAGGATCTCGCACAGCGGCAGCATCAGCGAAGCGTCCGGCATCGACTTGCCCGTCTCCCACTTGGAGACGGCCCGGTCTGTGATGCCCAGCGCCTCCGCCAGCTTCGCCTGGGTCAGCCCCTTGCCCTTCCGGCACTCGGCCACGAACCTTCCGATTTTGACCTGATCCATCGGGATGCCTCCTTTCGGTAAGCCAGCATAGCCGTTATCATCCGCCAATACAACACACCGCCGGTTGAAATCGCCCAAAACAGGCGCTCAACCGGCGGTTGAGTGTCCAGAAACATCGGAAGAGGTCATTTCATTCCTCATTCCTCATTCCTCATTCATATCTCGTCCCCCGCATTGAACGGGTCGCCGCAGTTCGGGCAGAACTTGGGCGGCTTGGTCGGGTCGTCCGGGGTCCAGCCGCACTTGTCGCAGCGGAACACGCGCTTCTTCTCGGGGCGCTTCGTGCCGCAGTTGGGGCAGAAGTTGCCGTCATTCACTGCCCCGCAGGCGCATTTCCAACGACCGTCATCAGCCTGGGCCGGCCTGGGCGGCGTGGCGGCGCGGGGCGCGGCGGCCCTGGGCGCGGCGACGGCA
>JAFRJF010000297.1 GCA_017432405.1 Clostridia bacterium
CGCGTCGATGCCCTCGGCCCGCAGGGCCTCCGAGATCAGGCCCTCGTCCAGCACCCTCTGGGGGTCGGCCCCGGCGTCGGTGACGATCTGGCGGGCGGCGATCACCGCCGCGATGCGCAGGTATCCCAGGGCCAGCTCCCGGCCCTCGGCGCCGCTGCCTAGCAGGTCGGCGTAGTCGGCGAGTATGCCGTCCAGCTCCTCGGCGGGGGCGTATTGCAGCCGCTCGTACAGCGGCGACAGCTCCAGGCTGTTCAGCGAGGTGGTCTCGTCGTCCAGCTCGCCCACGCCGATGATCCGCCGCCCGCCGCCCTGTCCGGCGGCGGCGTGGCGCACGTGGCGGGCGGATTGCATCGAGCGGCGGATGTCGAAGTAGTCCGTCACCGTCTCCCCGATGGACAGCAGCAGGTTCTCGCAGCTCTCCAGCTGGGGCAGGTGGGCCGCCGAGGCCGCGAAGGAATAGGCCCGCTCCTCGGCGTCCCGCTCGTTGTCGCCCAGCACCAGCGCCCGGGCCCCGTGGGGCTGGCCGCAGGTGAACACGCTGCCCCCGCTGGCCTCCGCCAGGGCGGAAAGCGCCTCCCGGGCCCTGGCCCGGGCCTCGTCCTTCAGCGGGAAGGCGATGTCGATCACGGCGTAACAGCCCGCCGCCAGGTTCACGCCCATGGCCCGCATCTGGCGCATCAGCTGCTCGTCCTCGAAGCGGTCGCCCTCCTCGGTGAACAGCGAGGCCAGCAGCTTCTCCCGCAAGAACGGGTTGCCCGATGCGGCCTCCCGGCGCAGGGACTGGGCCCGGCGCTCCTCGGCGATCCGGCCCGCCACCCGGCGCAGCGCCTCGCCCAGCTCGTCGGCGGTGATGGGCTTGAGCAGGTACTCCTTCACCCCCAGGGAGATGGCCTGGCGGGCGTAGGAGAAGTCGTCGTAGCCGGAGAGGATCACCACGCCGATCCAGGGCAGCACCCGCTTCACCTCGGCGCACAGCGCCATGCCGTCCATGAAGGGCATGCGGATGTCCGTGAGCAGTATGTCCGGGTTCAGGTCTCGGATCATCGGCAGCGCCATCTCCCCGTCCGGGGCCTCGCCCACCAGCTGGAAGCCGTTCTGCTCCCAGGGGAACGAGTTGCGCAGGTTCTCCCTTATGGCGATCTCGTCGTCAACCAGAAATACCTTCATCATCGGCGATTTCCTCCCGTGATTTCAGCGGCACGCAGAAGGACACCTCCGTGCCCCCCGGTCCGCTCTCGATTTCAAGGCCCGCCTGCTGCCGGTAAAACAGCCGGATGCGGGCGTCCACGTTCCGCAGGCCGAAGCTGGAGCCCTCGGCGGGGGCCACCCCCGACAGCGCCGGGGCGTCGCTGCGCATGACCGCCACCACCCGGTTCAGCTCCTCCGGCGTCATGCCCTTGCCGGTGTCGGCCACCGTGAAGCGCACCTTCTCGCCCTCGGTCGCCGCAAGGACCCGTATCATGCCGCCGCCCCGCTTGCCCTTGATGCCGTGGTACAGCGCGTTTTCCACCAGCGGCTGCAGCAGCAGCTTGACGATGTAGCCCCCCTGCAGCGCCTCGGGGATGTCGATTTCGTAGTTCAGTATGTCCCGGTAGCGGGTCTTCTGGATGCTCAGGTAGCCCGACACGTGCCGCACCTCGCCGGACAGCGGTATCCAGTCCGCGCCGGCGGACAGGCTGATGCGGAAGAAGTCGCTCAGCGACCGGGTCAGGTGGATGACCTCCTCGCTCTTGCCGGACTGGGCCTGCCAGATGATGGCGTCCAGCGTGTTGTACAGGAAGTGGGGGTTGATCTGGGCCTGCAAAAGGCGCAGCTCCGACTTGGCCAGGTTCTCCTGCTCCACCCGGCTGCGCTCGATCAGGGTCTCCAGCCGGTTGGCCATCACGTTGATCTGCTGGGCCAGCTCGGAAAGCTCCTCGACCTCCATGTCCGGCACGCGGGCCTTCAGGTTGCCGCCGATCAGCCGGTGGACGCTGCCCTCCAGCTGCTGGATGGCCCGGCGGATGGTGTCCGCCAGCTGCAGCGACGCCGAGCCCGAGCGCAGCATGGCCGCCGCCAGCAGCAGCAGCTCCAGGAAGGCGGTCACCCACACGACCTGGCGGAGCTGGTTGCCCGTGCGCACGGTGCCGTCGATCTCCACAGAGATGAAGTCGTCCAGCATGTCGGTGATCAGGTCGCCCACGTCCCGCACCTCGTCCACGATCTGCTCCATGTCGGCCACCGGTGCGCCGCGCTCCACGCCCACGCGCAGCTGCTCCAGGTACCCGGCCAGCGTGGCCATCGTGCGGCGGGCCACCGTCAGCTCCAGGTAGCCCGCGCCCTCGGTGTCCTCCAGCAGCTTCGAGAGCGTCTGGTCCACCGAGCCCACCAGCGCGTCCACGCCGCTGGCCGCATAGTCCAGCCGGCCCGCCGTCACCGAAAACAGCTGCTCCGGCAGCTGGGTGCCCACCACCGGCTTCAGGCTCGCCACCGTCGCCATGCGGTCCATGGCCCGGTGGTAGCGCACGGTGGTCAGCAGCATCATCCCCAGGCTGACCAGCGCCGGGATCGCCAGCATGATGGCCGTCGCCCGGGTGGTACGGCTCAATCTCTCGATGATGCTGGTCTTTGCCTTGTTGTTGCTGTTCATGTCAGTATCCCCTCGGCCCGAGCTCCGACAGATCGTCGAACTCGGAGAACACGGTCTCCTCGGGGTGGATGGTCTTGGGGATGGTCTGGCCCCGGGTGAGGGCGTCCACCTGGGCCATCACGTCGTCGCCGAGGTGGGGGGTGCATTCCACGATGCAGTTGATGCGGCCCTTGACCAGCTCGTCCACCGCAGCCTGCTCGCCGTCCACCGAGATCAGCACGATGTCCCTGCCCGGCACGACGCCCGCCTCGTCCAGCACGTCCAGCGCCCCCAGGGTCATAGCGTCGTTGTGGGAGTATACCACGTCGATGCCCGCCGCGCCGTACTTGTCCAGCAGCGCCCGCATGCACTCCCGGCCCTTGGAGCGCAGGAAGTCGCCGGTGATGCTCTCCAGCACGGTAAAGCGCCCGTCCCCGGCGATGGCCTGCAGGAAGCCGGTCTGCCGGTCCCGCATGGGGGTGGAGTTCTCGGTGCCGGTGATCTCCACGATGTTCAGGTGGTCCGCCCCCATGGCGTCGGCCTTTTGGATCAGGAATTCCCCGGCCCGGCGGCCCTCCGCCAGGAAGTCCGCGCCGATGTAGGCCGTGTAGAGCGTGTCGTCGGCCACGTCCACCATGCGATCCGTCAGGATCACCGGGATGCCCGCCTGCCGGGCCTCCCGCAGCACGTTGTCCCAGCCCGTCTCCACGATGGGGGAGAATACGATCACGTCCACCTGGTAGGAGATGAACGAGCGTATGGCCGCGATCTGCTTGTCCTGGCGCTGGTTGGCGTTGTCCAGCATCAGCCCGAAGCCCCAGCGCTTCGCCGCCTGCTCCATGCTGGCGGTGTTGCCGATGCGCCACCCGCTCTCCGAGCCCAGCTGGGAAAAACCGACCACCACCGCAGGAGGAGAGGAAGCCGCCGGCGCGGTGCTCTGGCAGGCGGTCAGGGCGAGGCAGAGGGAGAGGAGGGCGAGGATGAGGTAGCGTAGCTTCATGAGGATCACCTTTGGGTGTGGTCGTTTGGGAAATCCTGATTTGTCAGAGAGACGGCGACGGTTCCAAAAGTAGCCTTCCCCTCTGGGGAAGGTGGATTCGACAAAAAATGCTTGCATTGTTTTGTCGAAGACGGAAGAGGTCCTTGTCGCTGGAACAACGCATATTGGAGTATAGGCGCGAATAGCAACGTGAGAGGAGGA
>JAFRJF010000298.1 GCA_017432405.1 Clostridia bacterium
CATCGAGCGCCCGGAAAACAGTCCAGTGGACTGTTTTCAGTGGTTCGAGCGCCCGGAAAACTCTCCGGTGGAGAGTTTTCAGCGAGAACGGGTCGGCAGACCCCTGTCGATGGGGCCGGTAGGCCCGCGGTAGGTGGGCCGCGAAGCGGCTCGGAAGAGGTGTCCCCGATGCAATAAGTTCGTTTATCGGAATAGACGAACGAGGCGTAATGGTGACATCTCTTCAGTCTGCTTCGCAGACAGCTTCCCCTCAAGGGGAAGCCTTTTGGAGGCGATAGCAGGTGTTTTTCCTTAAGGTGACGGCGTCGCCCTTGGAGGGGAAGCCTTTTGGGAGCGGAGTGGGGCGATACCTGCTACAGATGCTTCAGAATGTCTTCGCAAACGCCGTTGAAGTTCCTGTGGATATCAACATTGGTGTACCGCAGCACCTGTAAACCCTGTTCAGCCAGAAAGGCGTCGCGCTGCGCGTCAGCGGCGATGCCAGCAACCTCGTTGTGCTGTGAACCGTCCAGCTCCACGACCAATTTCGCACTGGCACAATAGAAGTCCACGATGTAGGGCCCAATCACCTTTTGACGGTTGAAGCGCACGGGCAACCGGTTCAGGAAGTCGTACCAGAGATGCCGCTATTCTTTGGTCATATCCCGCCGCAGCTTCTGGGCATAGGGCTTCAGGGTTGGGTTGTGGGTCCGGTTCATGGGGACAGCTCCTGTCAGTGAATGTTATACTGATGTGCGGCGTGGGGGACACCTCTTCAGTCACGCTGCGCGTGACAGCTTCCCCTCAAGGGGAAGCCTTTTGGGGGCGATCAATAGCGGGCAAATTATACCGTCTCCACGATGATATTCCCGTTCGTGTACACGCAGATCTCGCTGGCGATCTCCAGCGCCTTCCGGGCGATCTCCGGGGCGGGCAGGTCGGTGTTGGCCACCAGCGCCCTTGCCGCGGCCAGGGCGTAGTTGCCGCCGGAGCCGATGGCCAGCACGCCGTCGTCCGGCTCGATGACCTCGCCGGTGCCGGATATCAGCATCAGGTTCTCCTTGTCGGCGCACAGCAGCATGGCCTCCAGCTTGCGCATGGCCCGGTCCATCCGCCAGTCCTGTGCCAGCTCCACCGCCGCCCGGGGCAGGTTGCCGGCGTACTGGGTCAGCTTGTCCTCGAACTTCTCGGACAGGGCGAAGGCGTCGGCCACGCTGCCTGCGAAGCCGGTGACCACCTTGTCGCCAAAGATGCGGCGCACCTTCTTCGCGGTGGCCTTCATGATGGTGTGCTCGCCCATCGTGACCTGGCCGTCGCCGGCCACGGCGATCACGCCGTCCCTCTTCACGGCGCAGATGGTGGTGCCGCGGAAGGGGCTTTTCACTTCATAGCTCATATGCTTTGATCACCTCGTTCAGCGCGTCGATGGCGACGGCGCTCAGCTTTTCGTAGCGGTTCTTCTTGCCCTTCACCCTGAAGGGCAGGGCGTCCAGTATGCCGAAGTTGGCGTTCATCGGCTGGAAGCTGGCGCTGGGGGTGCGCACGTGGCGCTCCAGCGCGCCCAGGACGGTCCTGCCGGTGAAGTCCGGCTCCTCCTGCCCGGTCATGGCCCTGGCCAGCGACACCGCCGCCACCAGCCCGCTGGCGGTGGACTCCATGTAGCCCTCCACGCCGGTCAGCTGGCCCGCGAAGCGCAGAAGCGGCTCGCCCTTCAGGGCGTAGTTGCGCCCCAGCACCGCCGGGCCGTTCAGGTAGGTGTTGCGGTGCATCACGCCGTAGCGGGCGAATTCCGCGTGCTCGAGGCCCGGGATCATGCCGAACACCCGCTTCTGCTCGCCCCACTTCAGCCGGGTCTGGAAGCCCACCAGGTTGTACAGCGTGCCCTGGACGTTCTCCTGGCGCAGCTGGACCACCGCGTAGGGCTCTTTTCCCGTGCGGGGGTCGGTCAGTCCCACTGGCTTCAGCGGCCCGAAGGCCAGCGTCTGGCGGCCCCTGGCGGCCAGGATCTCCACGGCCAGGCAGCCCTCGAACACCAGCTTTTTCTCGAAGTCGTGCAGCTCGGCCAGCTCCGCGCCCACCAGGGCGTCGTAAAAGGCGTTGTACTCGTCCTCGGTCATCGGGCAGTTCAGGTAGTCGTCGGAGCCCCGGCCGTAGCGGGAGGCCCGGAACACCTTGGTCATGTCCAGCGAGTCGGCGGTGACGATGGGGGCGGCGGCGTCGAAGAAGTTCAGCGCGCCCACGCCGGTGCGCCGGGCGATGGCGTCGGTCAGCGCCGGGTCGGTCAGCGGCCCGGTGGCGACGATGGCGGGGGCGTCGGGAAGCTCCGAGACCAGCCCGCGCTCGACGGTCACCAGCGGATGCTCCTCCAGCGCCGCGGTGACCCTGCCGGAAAATTCGTCCCGGTCCACGGCCAGCGCCCCGCCGGCGGGCACGCGGCTCGCCTCGGCGCAGCGCAGGATCAGGCTGTCCATGGCCCGCAGCTCGGCCTTCAAGAGGCCCGAGGCGTTGGACAGATGCTCGGCCTTCAGCGAGTTGGAGCAGACCAGCTCGGCAAAGCCGGGGGACTTGTGGGCAGGGGAGTACTTCACCGGCTTCATCTCGACCAGCCGGACCGGTATGCCCCGCTTCGCCAGCTGCCAGGCCGCCTCGCTGCCCGCCAGCCCCGCGCCGATGACGGCCACGGAATTTGATTCGTTCATGCGTTCTCCTGTAGGTCGTTTTTTTTTATGAGGAATGAGGAATGAGGAATGGCCGGAGAGCCCAAAGCCTTCCCCTTCAGGGGAAGGTGGCCCGCGAAGCGGGTCGGATGAGGTCGTTCCCCTCACACATCGCTTCGCACAACGCTGTCTATTGTGGCACAGACCCCATCAAAATGGGCATCCACATCGTGATTGCTGAAGCGAATCACTTGAAGGCCGAGGCTGTTAAGATAGGCGGTTCGCGCCTCATCCCGGGCCTTTTGCTCCGGCTCATAATGCTGGGAGCCGTCGATTTCGACGACGAGCTTGTGCTTCGCGCAGAAAAAATCGACGATATAATAGCCGAATTGCTTTTGCCGGCGGAACTGGGCGGGGCAGGTACGGAGGTAGTCGTACCAGAGATGGCGCTCCTGGGGCGTCATTTCCCGGCGCAGCTGGCGAGCATAGGGCTTGTTGCGGCCATCGTAGCTGAGGGTGGGCATATGTCGTCCTTTCTTGTATTGGGCATGCGGGTGAGCGTAGCGTGGGGGGAACGACCTCATCCGTCACGGCTTCGCCGTGCCACCTTCCCCTGAAGGGGAAGGCTTTTGGGATTGTCGCCCTCTTCCCGACAAATCAGAATCTTACCCGACGAATCGCTTATCTTGAATCAACGAAATCCGCAAGGATTTTCGAAGCGAAGCGAGTCCTTTAGGGAACAACAATTCCTCATTCCTCATTCCCTGGGCCTGCCGGCCCCATCGACGGGGGTCTGCCGACCCGTTCTCGCTGAAAACTCTCCACTGGAGAGTTTTCCGGGCGCTCGAACCACTGAAAAATGTCCACTGGACATTTTTCCGGGCGCTCGATGTCCTAATTCTCCTCCTGCGCTTCCACCTTCACCTTGTGCCTGCACGTCTCGTTCGCGCAGACGTGGTACAGCGTGTCCTTGCCGCCGCGCTTCAATACCATGTAGCTGCCGCAGACGGGGCACTTTTCCTTCACGGGGCGGTCCCAGGAGACGAAGTCGCACTCGGGGTACTTTTCGCAGCCGTAGAACTTGCGGCCCTTGCGGCTGATGCGCTCCAGCAGCTCGCCGCCGCACTTGGGGCAGGGCACGCCGATGTTGTTGGGCAGGGCCTGGGTGTGCCGGCAGGCGGGGAAGTTGGGGCAGGCCAGGAAGCGGCCGTAGCGGCTCATCTTGTAGACCATCATCGCGCCGCACTTCTCGCAGGGCACGTCGGACACCTGGTCCTCGATGCTGATCTTCTCGATGCTCGCCTCGGCCTTCTCCAGGTCCTTCTCGAAGGGGCCGTAGAACTCGGACACGATGCCCCGCCAGTCGGCCTTGCCCGCCTCCACGTCGTCCAGCTGGTCCTCCATGCTGGCGGTGAAGGTCACGTCCACGATGTCCGGGAAGTTGTTGCACATCAGGTCGTTGACGATCTTGCCCAGCTCGGTGGGGATCAGGCGCTTGTTCTCCTTGGCGATGTAGCCCCTTCGGCCGGTGATCGTGGATATGGTGGGGCTGTAGGTGGAGGGGCGGCCGATGCCCTTTTCCTCCAGCGTGCGCACCAGACTGGCCTCGGTGTACCTTGGCGGGGGCTGGGTGAAGTGCTGCTCGGCGTCCATATCGCCCGCCACGGCGGCCATGCCCTCGGTCAGCTCCGGAAGGTTGCCGTTCACGGCCTCCTCCTGGGGGTCGTCCACGCTCTCCACGTAGACCGCGGTGAAGCCGGCGAAGCGCAGCTTCTGGCCGTTGAAGTGGAAGCGGGGGCCGCTGGCGGCGTCGATGTCCACGGACAGGGTGTCGTACAGCGCCGGGGTCATCTGGCTGGAGACAAAGCGGTCGTAGATCAGCTTGTACAGCCGGAACTGGTCCCGGGACAGGGACGCCTTGATGGTCTCGGGGCGGCGGTCCACCACGGTGGGGCGGATGGCCTCGTGGGCATCCTGGGCGCTCTTGCGGGTCTTGTAGACGTTGGGCTTCTCGGGCAGGTAGTCCGCGCCCCAGGTATCGCCGATCAGCGCGCGCACGGCCTCCACGGCCTCGTCCGCGATGCGGGTGGAGTCGGTGCGGATGTAGGTCACCAGGCCCTGGGAGCCCTCGCCGGCCAGCTCCACGCCCTCGTAGAGCTGCTGGGCGATCTGCATGGTCTTCTGGGTGGAGAAGCCCAGCTTGCGGGAGGCCTCCTGCTGCAGGTTCGAGGTGGTGAACGGCGGCGCGGGCAGGCGTCGGCGCTCGCCCTTCTTGATGGCGGATACCTGGAACGCTGTGCCCTCGCAGCGCGCGATGACTTCATCGGCGTCGGCGCGGGTCTTCAGCTCGGCCTTGGCGTCGCCCTCGCCGGTGTAGCGGGCGGTGACCTGCGCCTTGCCGATCTCGAAGGTGGTCTCCAGCGTCCAGTACTCCTCGGGGATGAAGGCCTCGATCTCGGCCTCCCGGTCGCAGATGATCTTGGTGGCCACCGACTGCACGCGGCCGGCGCTCAGGCCCTTCTTGATCTTCTGCCAGAGGATCGGGCTGATCTTGTAGCCCACCAGCCGATCCAGCACCCGCCGGGCCTGCTGGGCGTTGACCAGGTCCATGTCGATCTTCCGGGGGTTTTTCACCGCGGCCTTCACGGCCTTGCTGGTGACCTCGTGGAATTCGATGCGGCAGGGGGAAGCCTCGTCGATGCCCAGCACGTTGGCCAGGTGCCAGGAGATGGCCTCGCCTTCGCGGTCCGGGTCAGTCGCGAGGTAGATCTTGCTGGCGGCCTTGGCTTCCTTGCGGATCTTGCTGAGGATCTCGCCGCGCCCGCGAATGGTGATGTACTTGGGTTCAAAGTTATTGTCCACATCCACGCCGATCTGGCTCTTGGGCAGGTCGCGCACGTGGCCCTGGGAGGCCTCGACCTTGTAGCCGCGGCCAAGGAACTTTCCGATCGTCTTTGCCTTGGCCGGTGATTCGACGATGACGAGCTTGTTTGCCATAGCTTCCTCCGTTATCAGGTATATGCCCGGTACAGTCCGCCGGGCGCCTTATCTATTATTCCCCTAAGTTCCAGCATTGTCAAGTGGGAATTTAATTTTGCCGCGGACAGGCCGGTGATTTGGGCCAGATCCTCGAAGGACAGCGCCTCGTTGCGCAGCGGCGCGACGATGGCTTCCTCCTCCGGGCCCAGGTCGCGCTTCGGCGCGGGCTTGGCCGCGCCGCCGGCGGGGCGCCGGGCCCAGCGGCAGTGCTCCAGTATGTCCCAGGGCGAGAGCACCGGGACGGCGCCGTCCAGTATCAGCTGGTTCGGACCGGCGCTGAGAGGCGAATAGATGCTTCCGGGCACGGCGAAGACCTCCCGGCCCTGGTCCAGGGTCAGGTTCACGGTGATCATCGCGCCGCTGGCCTTCGCGCCTTCCACGATCAGCGTGCCCTCGCACAGGCCGCTGACGATGCGGTTGCGGGCGGGGAAGTTGCCGGGAACGGGCGGCGTGCCGGGCACGTATTCCGAAATGATGGCCCCGCCGCTGTCCAGGATCTCCGCGGCCAGGTCCCCGTTCTCCGGGGGATAGACCACGTCCACGCCGCAGCCCAGCACGGCGACGGTGGGGCCGTGGCCGTCCAGCGCGCCCCGGTGGGCCCAGGAGTCAACGCCCCGGGCCATGCCGCTGACCACGGTGACGCCGTTTTGGGCCAGGCCCATAGCAAATTCCCGGGCGGCCCGCTGGCCGTCCCGGGTGCACTTGCGGGAGCCCACCACGGCGATCATGCGCTCGGCGCTCAGGGCGCCGTCGCCCCGCACGTACAGCGTGGGCGGCGGGTCGTAGATGCCCGTCAGCGCCGGGGGATAGTCGTCCGACAGCCGGGTGACGGCGCGGATGCCGCCCTTCTCCAGCCGGTCGAACAGCCGCAGGAAGTAATCCTCGTTGCGCGCGGCGCGCAGCTTCCCGAAGGCCGCCTTGCCCACCGCCGCGGGAATGTCCGGCGGCACCAGCGGACCGCCCAGGGCATCCCAGACGTTTCGGGCGTCCTCGTACAGCGAAAGCAGCTTATAAAACCGCTTCGCCCCGATGCCCTCCACGCTGGACAGCCAGATCCAGTATTCTTCCATAACAGTCATAGTATGCCTATTTTAAGGGGATGCGTGGCTCTTGTCAATAGGACTTGCCCTAAATATTACCCAAACAAGAAACACACGGGGAACCGGCAGCTACGAAATGAATATCAGGAACTGGAGTTGGAAGGAGAAGGTCGTCTTCGTCAGATCCAGCAACCCCAGCGTGCTGGAGGTCACCGATGCGGAAGACCTTGAGCTGCCCCCCCGCAAAGCCGGCAAGGCGACGATCACGGTCAAGTACAAGCTGGCAGGCAAGAGCTACAGGATCAAGGGGACGTACACCGTGAAGGCGTACCCCAAGGCCGTCAGGAGCCTGACCGTCAACGGCAGCAAGGTCAAGCTGACGGGAGAGCAGAAGAGACGCTGCGTCCTTGAGGCCCTTGAGGGCGAGGAGGTCAGCTTCACGATCAATCTGAAGCCCGGGACGGGCTGGAAGATCGCGAAGATCAAGGCCTATACCCAGGATACCTGGGACAGCAAGTCCAGGAAGACGACCCTGAAGGTCGCCAACAACACCAAGTTTACGGTTCCCAAGGACAAGGAAGCCTTCATCACCTATATCCTGGCCAAGGGCAAGGCCAGGTATCAGTATCGCTTTATTATCGAGCGTTACGGCGAATGACCGACGTGACCGCGAAGCGCCCTCGCCCTTAGCGGGCGAGGGCCGCTTTTTAAGGAACTACCGCACAATATGGCGGCGGCAGTGATAATCCGGGGCGAAGGGGTAAAGGCGACGGGTACGATAGCCTTATATCGAAAGGAGTGAGTCAGGGAACCTGTCCCCGCGACTCTGTTTTTTTGGGTGAAAGGGTGAAGGCATTGCTTCCTGCCGCACTTTTAAACCCATCGAATTCGACGGGTTTAAAACCGGGATTGTTCAGTACCTCCCACAGTCCCAAGAATTCAATGGTGTCCCTGTTGCGCATCCAGTTTCGGATGACGTCGTTGGGCTCATCGCTGCGATGACGGGCGATATCCGTCAGGCTGATATAATCGGTCTCGTCCGGACGGGTGATGACGGCAATCTGCGTACCGTCCGCGTTCAGGACGTTGTGTTCTTCCTTCATGGCGCGCACCTCGATCAAGTGTAAATGTCGTCCAAACACAAGGACTGTCCGGCCCTTTGTGCTATCCCTGTTTCCGGTACACGAACTTCCCCTGCACCACGAAGTTCATGCAGAACAGCAGCACCTCCACCACGATCTTGGCCAGGGGGATGGGCCAGCCCAGGCGGAGGGTCAGCAGGTGCATGAGCAGCAGGTTCAGCCCCAGCACCGCGGCGGCCAGCAGCGCGTATTTCAAAAGCGCCTTGCCCAGGCTCTCGTTGCCCTTGAACACCACGTTTCGGTTGACGGTGAAGTTGACGGTGGCGCTGATCAGCCGGGCGGCGATCACGCTGAAGTTCAGCGAGGCGGCGGCGCCCCAGCCCTTCGTCAGCGCGCTGAACAGCAGCACCAGCACGTAGTCGATCACGAAGGCCAGCAGCGACGACGCGGCGAACTTGAGGATGCACATGTAGATCTTCAGGGAGTCTTTGAAGGGGTTGAAGTGGCTGGAGGCGTTGTCCTCCAGGTAGACCGTCTCGATCCACTCCTCGAGGATGGGGATGCCGGACTGGGCGGCGGTGAGCAGCATGTTGATCTCGTACTCGTAGCGCTCGCCGGGGATGTCGGCGAAGCGCTTCATGACCTCGCGGTCGAAGGCCCGCAGGCCGGTCTGGGTGTCGTAGACGCTGACGCCGCTGGCCACGCTGAACACCTTGCGGGTGACGCCGTTGCCGAAGCGGCTGCGCAGGGGCACGTCGCCCTCGAACCTCCGGCTGCCCAGCACCAGCGCGCCGGGATGGGCGGCGGCCCTCTGGCAGACCTTCAGGATATCCTGATAGCGGTGCTGCCCGTCGGCGTCGGCGGTGACGGCCAGGCCGCACTGGGGCATGGCGTCCAGCACGTGGCGGAAGGCGGTCTTCAGCGCCGCGCCCTTGCCCCGGTTCTGGGGGTGCCTGAGCAGCGTGACTCCCTCGGGCAGGGCGTCGAATATCGGCGCGAACTCCGGCCCGCTGCCGTCGTCCACCACGACGGGCAGGAAGTCGGGGTTGTTTTGAAATTGCTCCAGCAGCCCCAGCAGCTCCTTCGCGGGCTTGTAGGCGGGTATGATCAACGCGGTTTTCATGGGTGGTACTCCTTGGTATAAGCTGGCTATAATGATATCGTACCTGTTCAGTCGCATGCAACTTCTGATTTGTCGCCCCGCGATAAATCAGAAGTTACCTGACTGAACAGATACATGATATCATAAAAGGCAGGGATGCACAAGGGTCAATCGGGCGGGAAATGGCGCGGCTGTTGACAGGGCGGGCGGACGGACTTATAATTCGGTCAAAGGGCCTGTGGAAAGTGTGACCAATGAAACCAAAGAGGAAGAGGGCGTGAGGGTGGATCTGGCGGGGCTGATGAAGGAACTGATGGTCAACGGATGGGATTGCGCCAACGCGAAGAACATCGGGGACTGGTATTTCGGGGAGTTCCCCGGCAAATACAACAGGGAGAACAACAAGTATGAATACCTGTACCTGGCCATGAATACCTGGTATGTGTCGGATTACGTAAAGGTCGCGGAGATGTACCGCTATCTGCTTAAGACCTATGCGGAATGCCCCGACGAGGACAGGAGGTGCATGGAGGAGCGACTTCAAATCTTCGAGGCCAGGGAGGCGCAGGCCCAGGCGGTGGACTGCCCGGACGAACGGCTTGGGGCGGTCATTCACCGCCTGCGCTACGTCTTCGGAGCGATCAGCCGGCCGATTCGCGTGTTCATCGCGGAATCCGAAGCGGACTATGACGCCTTTTACGCCCGCCAGTTCCCCGGGGTGGAGCCCTGCGCCTACGGCGGGTTTGAAGCTGTCGGCATCTACTATGACGAGGCGGCGTACTGGCTGGTTTTCAAGCGGGACGTTGTCGACGAGCTGGACGATGCCGCGCTGACCGGGCTCTGCGCCCACGAGATGGCCCATCTGGACTTGGTCAGCCGGGGCATTCCCGCCCAGTTCAGGGATTTCCGGGAGATATGCATCGGGGCCCAGATGGAAAACAGTATGATCAACGAGCGTCTGACGGACCTGTACGTGCTCTCAAAGGGCCTGGCCTACAGCCTCTATCGGGAACGCCTGTACAGCGGCGCGTCCAGGCATTTGATGACGGCGGCCAATATCGCGGAGTACATCCAGAAGATCGAGAATTAGGACCGCCTTTGGCGGGCAGGAAAGCCCCCGCGGGGAACGCCATGGGCGGCGTCCCTGCGGGGGCTTTTGCGCCTATGCCGCGCCGGACAGCCACTCCACCGCCAGGCGGACGGTCAGCAGGGCGAGCACGAACAGCATGACCACCCTTATCAGCTTCGCGCCTCGGGTGAGGGCCAGCTTTGCGCCCAGCCAGCCGCCGGCGATGGAGCAGCACACCGCCGGAAGGGCGAGGGCGAAGATCACGTTGCCGGCGGCGATGCGGGTGACGAGGGAGGAGATGTTGCTGGCCAGGTTCACCGGCTTGGCCGTGGCGGAGGCGCTGACCATGTCCATGCCCAGCAGCCATGTGAACAGCAGGATCAGCAGCGTGCCCGTGCCGGGGCCGAAGAAGCCATCATAGAAGCCTATGACCAGCCCGATGGCGGCGCAGAGGGAGTATTGCCGACGGATGAAGGGACGGGGGGTCCTTTCGCGCCTCTTGCCCTCCAGCAGCACCAGCACGCCCACCACCGGTATGGCGAATACCATGAAGATGTGCATGACCCGGTTGCCCAGCGCCATGGCGGCGCGGGTGCCCAGCCATGAGCCCGGCAGGGCCAGCGCCGCGGCGATAGCGGCGGGCCGGGGCTGCACCACGCCGCTTCTGGCATAGCGTATGGTGGCCATCAGCGTGCCGAAGGTGGAGGAAAACTTGTTGTTGCCCGAGGCGTAGTCGTAGTTCAGCCCCGCGACGGTATAGGCCGGCAGCGAGATCAGCCCGCCGCCCCCCGCGATGGCGTCCACCACCGCCGCGAGGAACACCAGGGGGAGGACGAGGAGGTAGGTGGTTGGCGTGAGGGTCATGGTCGGACACATCCTTGGATGATTGATAAATACTGATTTGTCGCGCTGCAACAAATCAGTATTTGAGGGGTTAGGGGTTAGGTTTTAGGGGTTAGGGAAGGAGGAAATCCTGACGGATTTCTTTGATTCATAGGATTACGAAGAGCCAGAAACCCCGTAGTTTCAATAAAATCAAACAAATCCCGCAGGGA
>JAFRJF010000032.1 GCA_017432405.1 Clostridia bacterium
AGGATTTCGCCCGCGAGGCCGCCTGCGTCCTGGCTGCCAACGGCATCCACGTCCGCATTTTCGACGCGCTGCGTCCCACTCCCGAGCTGAGCTTTGCCGTTCGCTATTACGGCTGCACTGCTGGCCTCAACGTCACCGCCAGCCACAACCCCAAGGAGTACAACGGCTATAAGGTCTACTGGTCCGACGGCGCCCAGCTGCCGCCCCAGCACGCCGACGCCATCGCCCACCAGATGGAAGCCATCGACATCTTCAGCGGCTTCAAGACCATGGACTTTGAAGAGGGCGTGAAGCAGGGCCTGATCGAGGTCATCGGCGACGAGACCGACGAGGCTTTCCTCGAAAACGTCATGGCCCAGGCCATCGACACCGAGAGCGTCAAAAAGGCTGCCGACGATCTGAAGATCGTTTACACTCCCTTCCACGGCTGCGGCTACAAGCTGGTGCCCGAGGCTCTGAAGCGCCTTGGCATCAAGCACCTCTATCCCGTGCCCGAGCAGATGGTCATTGACGGCAACTTCCCCACGGTGGTTTCTCCCAACCCGGAGAATCCCGAGGGCTTCTATCTGGCCGTGGATCTGGCCAGAAAGGTCGGCAGCGATCTCATCATCGGCACCGACCCGGACTCTGACCGTATCGGCACCATGGTCCGCAAGGGCGATGAGTATGTGACCATCACCGGCAACCAGATGGGCGTTCTGCTGCTGGACTATATCATCCAGGCCCGCAAGGCGATGGGCAAGCTCCCCGCCAACGCCGGCGCTGTCTCCAGCATCGTCTCCACCGCCATGTCCCGTGCCGTCTGCGAGGCCAACGGCGTCCACTTTGAGGACACCTTCACCGGCTTCAAGTTCATGGCCGAGCGCATCGCCACCTGGGAAGCCGCCAAGAGCTATCAGTATGTCTTCGCCTTCGAAGAGAGCTACGGCTACATGGTGGGCGACTATGTCCGCGACAAGGACGCCGTCACCGCCGCCATGCTGGTGGCTGAGATGGCTGCCCATTACTCCATGGAGGGCAAGACCCTGCTGGACGCCATGAACGACCTGTACGAGAAGTACGGCTGGTTCGCCGAGAAGACCGTGAACCTGGTCATGCCCGGTCTGGACGGCATGCGCAAGATGAAGGCCCTTATGGACGATCTGCGCACCAATCCGCCCGAGGAGATCGCCGGCGAGACCGTTATCCGCCTGCGGGACTACCTGGATGGCAGCATCAACGTCAAGGGCCTGGGCAAGGTGGACCGGACTCCCTTCTTCGGCTCCAACGTGCTCTACTTTGAACTGGCCGACGGCTCCAGCTTCATCGTGCGTCCTTCCGGCACCGAGCCCAAGATCAAGGTCTATCTCCTGGTCCGCGGCAAGAGCGGTGAGGACTGCGCCGCCAAGGTCGCCAAGTACAGCGACTACACCGAGTCCATCGGCAAATGAAGCAGCTTTTGCAGCTCTTCCTGGCCTTCGCCCGGGTCGGCGTCATGACCTTCGGCGGCGGCTATGCCATGATCCCCATCCTCGAACGGGAGATCGTCGACAGGCACAGCTGGGCCACGAACGAGGAGCTGATGGACTACTACGCCGTCGGCCAGTGCACGCCCGGCGTCATCGC
>JAFRJF010000299.1 GCA_017432405.1 Clostridia bacterium
CGCTTCCAGTACACCGGCCAGACCTGGCTGCCGGAGGCCGGGCTCTACTACTACAAGGCCCGCGTCTACTCCCCGACCCTCGGCCGCTTCCTGCAGACCGACCCCATCGGCTACGCCGACGGCCTCAACTGGTACGCCTACACGCACGGCGATCCCGTCAATGGAACCGATCCCATGGGGTTGGACACCATCGAAGAGCTTGTAGTCGCGGCGAAGAAGAACGGATGTCCGGCGAAGGCGACGTGCGTCACACTAGATGGCGTCAGGATGACCCAGGAGTACGCACAAAGAATTCAGGCGATGCCGATAAATCTTGGCGAGGTCGTCGTTACAGCCAGAAAGAATAAATCCATATTCAGAAGGATCAGAAACATATTCTCGCCGCAAACAACACAACAGGCATGTAGCACCGGCTCAACAAGGCAATACGGCCTGTCTTACTCGTTGAATGGCTTCCTCGCGGTTGTTGGCGTTACCGGGAGCGTGACGGCTGGCGTGTCGGTTCCAGATCATGGCGCCGGTTGGCAGAGCTTCATCGCCTTTGAGGGCGATCCAATGCTCGGAACAGGGGTGAGCTTGGGAACCGCCGCTGGACCTACATGGGGGCACTCGCCCACTCCCATGAGTTCAGGGCCTAATCCTGTGGGTGGACATCTCGAAGGCGGAGCAAATCTCGCCTACGGCGGAAGCATCGGTCAAACACGGTTGCCAGATGGAAGCGTGTCCACATCGGTCGGCATAGCCGCCCCGCCGGTCTCGGCAAAAGCAGGTGTATATTTTGGCTTGGGACCAGCCTATAGTGCCCAGTTGGCTACATCACAGTTCGGATGCAAAGTGGCGGCGAGGTGATTTTTGATGGGTGCGGTTAAACTACTTCGGCAAATAGCCACGGGTTGGCTCATCGTGGGAAGTATTGGCCTTGCCGGGACAGTAGGCATGGCCGTTTCGCACTATGTCATGGGGGCGCCGCTGCGCGAAGGTCATGGAGGCGGGGAGGCATCCCCACAACTGATCTTTACAACTCTGTCCGTATTGGGTGCCATCTTCGGCTTATTCGTGATCGGAGGAGTAGTAATTTTTTTTCGTTTTCCAAAAGCCAAATAGGAAACCCTCGGGCGAGGCTTGGCGTTGGCGGCTTCCGTCATACCTCAACCTGACGCTTCACCCGCTGCACCGTCGCGGTTGAGACCCCGGTAGCCTTCGCTACCGCACGGATCGAGCGACCGTCGGCCAAGGTTCTTCTGACCTTCTCCACACGGTTCAGCGCCAACCGCGGCCGACCAAACTTCACCCCCTGGCCCGAGCACGAGCCTGACCGGCGACAACACGGCTGGCGATGATGGCGCGCTCGAACTCGGCGAAGACCCCGAGAAGCTGGAACAGCATCCTGCCCGCCGGAGTCGAGGTGTCGATGGCCTGCTGGTGCAAGTACAGGTCGCGGCCTCGGGCCTGTACCTCCGACAGGAAGCCCACCAGATCGGAAAGTGACCGGCCTAACCTGTCCACGGCGAAGGCCGCCACGATGTCCACTTCTCGCCGGGCCACGGCCTTCAGCAAGGCCCAGGTGGCGGCGACCAACACCTATGACGAATACGGCATCCCCGGCTCAGCCAATCAGGGCCGCTTCCAGTACACCGGCCAGACCTGGCTGCCGGAGGCCGGGCTCTACTACTACAAGGCCCGCGTCTACTCCCCGACCCTCGGCCGCTTCCTGCAGACCGACCCCATCGGC
>JAFRJF010000300.1 GCA_017432405.1 Clostridia bacterium
AAAAACGTGAGCAACGACGACCGCAGGGGCAACTTTGTGCTGACCACGACGGACGGTGTCAGCCTGACTTCCATAACCGTCGCCATAGAGGACGACGCGGGATGACGCCGGAGCGGATACTTCTCTGAAAAATAACATTCAAATCACATAATTCATTTGACTCGTCCCGGCACATGGGGTATAATGATAAAGCTGTGTGCCGGGATATTTCTGTGCATTTTTGCCGGAGATGCGCCGGAATAGTTGAACGGACGCAGAGGAGACAAACGGGATGAACCGGTAGGTTGCGGTGTAAACGCGATTCGCGTTTGACCAGGCGCGAGGCGCGCAGCCGGTAATTTCCGGGGACCATGTCCGACGATCGGACGACGGAGCTCATGCCCGTCGCGCGGCAGGGGGAGACGCCCCTGCCGGAAAAAAACAATAGGACACGCCCGGCAGCGTGTGCATGAGTTCTACAGGAGGAAAAAACATGGCAAACCAGAAGATCCGCATCAAGCTCAAGGCCTATGAGCATTCCATCATCGACCAGAGCGCCGCGCGCATCGTCGAGACCGCGAAGCGCACGGGTTCCCGGGTGTCGGGCCCCATCCCGCTGCCCACCGAGAAGGAGATCGTGACCATCCTGCGCTCTCCCCACAAGCACAAGGATTCCCGCGAGCAGTTCGAGATGAGGACCCACACGCGCCTCATCGACATCCTGCGGCCCACCCCCCAGACGGTAGACGCTCTGACCAAGCTGGATCTGCCGGCGGGTGTTGAGATCGAGATCAAGCTGTGACGAACAGGGACCGACGGACGCGCTCTTCCCAGGCATCCTGCGTAGCGGCGGAATGATCGTCCGGATGAAGTCCCAAAGCGCTGCGGCTTATCAACAGGGGCCGCCGAGCCCCGAGCAAACTGCACAGCGGTTTGTACAATATGTAGAGAGGTGTAACAATGAAAAAGGCAATTCTCGGCAAGAAGATCGGCATGACCCAGATTTTCGTATCTGACGGTCGCCTGGTGCCGGTCACCGTCGTGGAAGCGGGCCCCTGCACCGTCACCCAGGTGAAGACCCAGAAGAACGACGGCTACGAAGCGGTACAGGTCGGTTTCGACGAGCTCTCCGAGCAGAGGGCCAAGAAACTGCTCAACAAGCCCGAGCAAGGTCACTTTGCCAAGGCCGGCGTCAAGCCCGCCCGGCACCTGCGCGAGTTCCGCTTTGAGGACATCAGCGGCTACAGCGTGGGCGATACCATCAAGTGCGACGTGTTCGCCGAGGGCGACAAGATCGACGTCATCGGCACCAGCAAGGGTCACGGCTACAGCGGCGTCATCCAGCGCTGGAACCAGCACACCGGCCCCATGGCGCACGGTTCCAAGTACCATCGCGGCGTGGGTTCCATGGGCGCCAACTCTGACCCGTCCCGCGTGTTCAAGAACAAGCACATGCCCGGCCAGTACGGCGGAGATCGCGTCACCGTGCAGAACCTCGAGGTCGTCAAGGTGGACGCCGAGCGCAACCTGCTCATGATCAAGGGCGCTATCCCCGGCGCGAACGGCAGCCTCGTGATGGTGCGCGACGCGGTCAAGGGTTAATAGGAGGACGCAATCATGGCAAACGTAAAGGTATTCAACATGCAGGGCGCCGCAGTCGGTGAGATCGCCCTCTCCGACGAGGTTTTCGGCGTCGAGCCCCACATTCCCGCGATGCACGCGGTGGTGCGCGCCTACATGAATGCGCAGCGCCAGGGCACCCAGTCCGCCCTCACCCGCACCGAGGTGCGCGGCGGCGGCCGTAAGATCTATCGCCAGAAGGGCACCGGCAACGCGCGCCATCACGGCCGCAGGGCCCCCCAGTTCACCCACGGCGGCGTCGTGTTCGCCCCCAAGCCCCGCGGCTATCGCATCAGCGTGCCCCGCAAGGTGCGCAGGCTGGCAATGAAGAGCGCGCTGTCCAGCAAGGTGCAAGAGCAGCAGATCATCGTGGTCGACAAGATCGCGCTGGCCGAGGCCGAGGCCAAGACCAAGAACGTCGTCAAGATGCTCAAGGCGCTGGGCGCCGACAAGAAGGCGCTGATCGTGACCAAGGACGCCGAGCCCATGGTCGTTCGCGCCGCGAACAACATTCAGGACGTCAAGACCACCTTCGTGGGCAGCCTGAACGTGGTGGATATCCTGAACTGCGACAAGTTCATCATTTCCCAGGACGCCGTGAAGCTGGTTGAGGAGGTTTATGCAGAATGAAGAGCGCATATGACATCATCAAGAAGCCGGTCCTGACCGAAAAATCCTACCAGGACATGGCCGAAAAGAAGTTCACCTTCCAGGTGGACGTCCGCGCCAACAAGACCGAGATCAAGCAGGCCCTCGAGAGCATCTTCGAAGGCGTGAAGGTCGATTCCGTCAACACCATGCGCACGGTCGGCAAGATCAAGCGCCAGGGCCGCACCTCCGGCCGTACCCCCGAGGTCAAGAAGGCCATCGTCACCCTGAAGAAGGATTCCAAGCCGATCCCGTTCTTCGAGGGCATGGCCGAGGAGGAATAAGCTCCGTTTAATTGGGAATGGGGAATGGTGAATGGGGAATTGAACCGCACGGTTCGATGACCGTTCAAACCTTCCGGCCCTCAGATGGGCGCTTCCCTTTGAGGCCCAAAGGCCTCCACAATGGTCAGGCCCGCCGACAAAGGGTCAAAACAAGAAAGGGAGAAACAAGACAATGGCAATCCGAGTGTACAAGCCGACCTCGCCCGCAAGGCGTTTTATGTCGGTTTTGACCTTCGAAGAGGTCACCAAGAAGACGCCTGAGCGCTCTCTGGTCACCGACCTGCGCCACCGCGCCGGCCGCAACAACCAGGGCAAGATCACCGTTCGCCATCAGGGCGGCGGCGCCCGGCGCAAGTACCGCATCATCGACTTCAAGCGGCAGAAGGACGGCGTCCCCGCCACCGTGAAGGCGATCGAGTACGATCCCAACCGCACCTGCTTCATCGCCCTGCTGGTCTACGCCGACGGCGAGAAGCGCTACATCCTGGCCCCCCTGGGTCTGAAGGTGGGCGATACCGTGATGAGCGGCCCCACCGCCGACATCAAGCCGGGCAACTGCCTGCCCATCGCCAACATCCCGCTGGGCACCCTGGTGCACAACATCGAGATCAAGATCGGCCGCGGCGGCCAGATGGTCCGCTCCGCCGGCACCGCCGCCCAGGTCATGGCGAAGGAGGGCGATTACGCCCAGATCCGCCTGCCCTCCGGCGAGGTCCGCAAGGTGTCCATGACGGCCCGCGCCACCATCGGCCAGGTCGGCAACACCGACCACAGCAACGTGCGCATCGGCAAGGCCGGTCGCAGGCGTCACATGGGCGTCCGCCCCACCGTCCGCGGCGTCGTGATGAACCCCTGCGACCATCCCCACGGCGGCGGCGAAGGCCGTTCCCCGGTGGGTATGCCCGCCCCGATGTCTCCCTGGGGCAAGAAGACCCAGGGCGTCAAGACCCGCAAGCATCATAAGTATTCGGACAAGCTGATCATCAGCCGTCCCAAGAAGAACAAGTAAGGCCTGAAAGGAGGCAAACCATATGAGCAGATCAGTCAAAAAGGGTCCCTTCATTCAGCCCGTGCTGCTCAAGCGCGTGCAGGAAATGAACGCCAGCGGCGAGAAGAAGGTGCTGAAGACCTGGTCCCGTTCCTCTACGATCTTCCCGGATTTCATCGGTCACACGGTTGCCGTCCATGACGGCCGCAAGCATGTTCCGGTCTATGTAACCGAGGATATGGTCGGACACAAGTTCGGCGAGTTCGCCCCCACCCGTACCTTCAGGGGCCACGCCGGTGAAAAAGCGTCGTCTCGCAAGTAACGGAAGGAGATAGAAAGATATGGCAACTCGCATTAAAGAGAAGGCCGCGGCGCGCCAGGCCAATGCCGACAAGCGCCCCCGCGCCACTGCCAAGTACGTTCGCGTAGCTCCCCGCAAGGCGAAGATCGTTGTGGATCTGATCCGCGGCAAGCAGGTTGACGACGCGCTGGCAATCCTCATGTATACGCCCAAGAGCGCCGCGCCGGTGGTTGAGAAGCTGCTCAGCAGCGCGATCGCGAACGCCGAGTACAAGGAAATGGATCGCTCCAGCCTGTACGTCGCGGAGGTGTACGCCAACCAGGGCCCGACCCTGAAGCGTTACTGGGCGCGTTCCCACGGTCGTGCCGACATGATCAAGAAGCACACCAGCCACATTACGATCGTGCTCGACCAGAAGTGAGGGAGGATTTAAAATGGGACAGAAAGTTAATCCCCACGGCGCCCGCGTCGGTGTCATCCTGGACTGGAGCACCAAGTGGTACGCTGGGAAAAAGGATTTTTCCAACAACCTGATTGAAGATTACAACATCCGCAAGGCCATCCCCAAGATGATCGAGGAGACCACCAAGAAGTCCGCCCGCGACGCCCGCGGCGCGAACCCCAGCATCTCCCGCATCGACATCCAGCGCGCAGGCACCAAGCTGCACATCAGCATCTTCACCGCCAGGCCCGGCGTAGTCATCGGCCAGGGCGGCGCGGGCGTAGAGGCCCTGAAGAAGGCGCTGGAGAAGATGACCGGCCGCCAGGTGGCGCTGGACATCATGGAGATCAAGAACCCCGATACCGACGCCCAGCTGGTTGCCGACAGCATCGCCGAGCAGCTGGAAAAGCGCATCTCCTTCCGCCGCGCAATGAAGCAGGCCATCAGCCGCTCCATGAAGGCCGGCGCCAAGGGCATCAAGACCTCCTGCTCCGGCCGTCTGGGTGGCGCGGACATCGCCCGCTCCGAAGGCTATCACGAGGGCTCCATCCCGCTGCAGACCCTGCGCGCCAACATCGACTATGGCTTCGCTGAGGCCAAGACGACCTACGGCCGCATCGGCGTCAAGGTGTGGATCTACAAGGGACAGGTCCTGCCCAAGGACGGCAAGAAGGTTCTGCAGGGCTACACCGACCTGAGGAATCCCTTCGGTGGCCGCAACGACAGGAGAAGGAACGACCGCGGTCCGCGCGGTGAGCGCAGGGGCCGTCAGGATCGTCCCGAGCGCAAGGAAGGAGGCAACTAAGCAATGCTGATGCCCAAGAGAGTCAAGCACCGCAAACAGCAGCGCGGTCGCATGAAGGGTAAGGCCCAGCGGGGCAACTTCATCGCCTATGGCGAGTACGGCCTCGTGGCGACCCAGCCCGGCTGGGTGACCTCCAACCAGATCGAGGCTGCCCGTCAGGCCATGACCCGTCGCACCAAGCGCGGCGGCCAGGTCTGGATCAAGATTTTCCCCGACAAGCCCATCACTGCCAAGCCCGCTGAGACCCGAATGGGTTCCGGTAAGGGCGCCCCGGAGTACTGGGTGAGCGTCATCAAGCCCGGCCGCGTGCTGTTTGAGATGGCCGGCATTCCCGAGGAGACGGCCCGCGAGGCTCTGCGCCTGGCCGCCCACAAGCTGCCCATCACGACTAAGTTCATCAAGAAGGAGACCGTGGCGGAGCAGGCCAATACTGAGATAGGTGGTGAAGAGCAGTGAAAACCAAGGACGAACTGAAGGCCCTCCAGGCCAAGACCATGGCCGAGCTCGACACCGA
>JAFRJF010000301.1 GCA_017432405.1 Clostridia bacterium
CAGTCCGTGATGCCCTACCTGGTGTGGGATCCCGCCGATCCCGACGCCACCACCGGCGTCTATGCCCACGACGGCCAGACCTACGACAAGGTCAAGAGCGTGCAGGGCTGCATCAACGAGCTGAAGATGATCCTGAACTGGTCCGAGGAGCCCTTTGACGAGGACTACTACAAGGACAACGAATTCGTGGCCGGCGACGCCGCCGAGCTGTCCAAGCACGGCGTGCACGCCGAATACCTGCCCGTGCTTCAGGCCCTGAAGCAGGAGATCCAGGCCTATCTGGATTGGGCGCAGCCCCAGCTGGACGCGGGCGTTCCCGAGAACCAGCTGACCCTGTTCTCCACCGTGAACCTGCACATCTTCCAGACCTACTACGGCGGCCTGCGCCAGAGCGCGGACAAGACCCAGTGGATCTACGGCGACGTCGGCCTGGTCAGCCAGTTCATCCAGGACGGCCAGGGCCTGAAGGAGTGGTTGGAGGACCAGGGCGCGACCTTCGTCGAGAACACCCAGCCCACCCTGATCGGCGCGCTGTGGTATCGTGAAAATGAGTTCGTCGGCTCCACCATCGACCTGGATGGCAACGGCGAGCCCGAGATGGGCCGTTGGGGCAGCTACTTCGCCGCGCCGATGAACACCATCTACAACGCCAACGAGAAGAACGAGATCATGCTGCGCACCACCGTCACCGACCTGATCGTGACTGACGGCCGCGTGACCGGCGTCAAAGCCACCCACTACGACGGCACCGAGATCACCGTGAACGCCGCCAAGGGCGTCATCCTGGCCACCGGCGGCTATGCGGCCAACATCGACATGGTGCTGGAGAACAACGTCTACTGGTCCACCGAGTACCTGTCCAAGGCCACCAAGACCACCAACCGCTCCAGCCAGGTCGGCGACGGCATCAAGATGGCCGAGGCCATCGGCGCCGCGACCACCGGCCTGGGCTTCACCCAGCTGATGCCCATTTCCTGGGTGGACAACGGCAACCTGGCCTTCGGCGGCGGCAACTACGCCTGCTGGATCAACCCCACCACCGGCCACCGCTTCGTGGACGAGGGCTCCGAGCGCGACGTGCTGTCCCTGGCCGAGTTCCAGAACGGCATGGAGGTCAACGGCACCAAGGGCGTGTTCCTGGAGTTCTACAACAAGGAGCAGATGATGCCCGCGCCGATGCAGCTGGCCGAGGGCGACTATGAGGGCCGCTACTATCGCCGCACCATCGCCGAGCTGCCCGAGCTGTTTGAGCAGCTGGGCGTGACCGCCGATCCCGCCACCGTCATCGAGACCATCCGCGCCTACGACATGGCCGTGATGGGCCAGGGCGAGTATCCCGACGTGGGCAAGGCCATCGCCTCCCGCACCGTGGGCAACGTGGAGATGAACGAGGACGGCAGCTACAACGTGGAAACCTACGATCTGGACAACGCGCTGCTGACCATCCGCCTGATGGCGCCCTCCACCCACCACACGATGGGCGGCCTGTGCGTGGACCTCGACCGTCACGTGCTCGATACAAACAACAACGTCATCCCCGGTCTGTACGCGGCTGGCGAGGTGACCGGCGGCATCCACGGCGGCAACCGCCTGGGTGGCAACGCCATCGTTGAAATCTTCGTCTCCGGCCGTACCGCCGCGAAGGCCCTGGCCGCTGACAACAAGTAAGGCAAACCAAGGGTCATAAAGCATGGGCAGGTGTTCCTGCCCATGTGTTTTTGGGCGCGATGTGATTTAACGCGATCTTTCCTTGCCTTTCCAGGGGGATACTGCTATAATAGTTCAGGTAAGCAGAAGCGCCGACTTCTCACCCTGCGATTCGCGTTGCAGCGGTTAAAACAGCAAAGGGGGCCCGTATGGGCCTGTTGAGGGCGGCGCAATGCGCGGCTCTTTCTTTATTGGCAAGCTTTATAGGAGGTGTTTCGGTATTAACGATCTCATGATTAACGAGGAGATTCGCGACCGCGAGGTGCGCGTCGTGGATCAGAACGGTGAGCAGCTGGGCGTCATGTCCAGCAGGGATGCGCTGGCCTTGGCAGAGGAGCGTCAGCTGGACCTGGTCAAGATCGCCCCGCAGGCCCGTCCGCCGGTTTGCAAGCTCATGGACTACGGCAAATATCGCTTTGAGCAGTCCAAAAAAGAGCGCGAGTTCCGCAAGAATCAGAAGGTCATTACCGTCAAGGAGGTTCGCCTGTCCGCAACGATCGAGGATCACGACATCGACGTCAAGTTCAAGAATGCCGTGAAGTTCCTGAAGGACGGCAACAAGGTGAAGGTGACGATCCGCTTCCGCGGCCGCCAGATCACCCACTCCGACATTGGCCGCCAGGTCATGAATGAGTTTGCCGATAGGATCAAGGAGTATGGCACCGTGGACAAGGCCCCCCAGATGGAAGGCCGCAGCATGATCATGTTCATCTCCCCGAGAGCTTCCGATTAATCTGTTACTGATCAACGAGAGGAGGAAAAACCCATGCCCAAACAGAAGACGCACAAGGGCGCAGCAAAGCGTTTTAACCTCACCAAGAGCGGAAAAGTCAAGCGCGCTCAGGCCTTCAAGCGTCATATCCTGACCAAGAAGCCCACCAAGCGCACCCGCAACCTGCGCAAGGCTGCCTATCTGACCACCACAGAAGGCAAGACCATGAAAAAACTGATCCCGTACAAGTAAGGAGGCGAATCAAGAATGGCAAGGATTAAGCGTGCTGTCAACGCACAGAAGAAAAAGCGTAAGGTAATGAAGCTTGCGAAGGGCTACTTTGGCGCCAAGAGCAAGCAGTATCGCGCCGCCAGCGAACAGGTTCGCCGTTCTCTGCGCTACGCCTACATCGGCCGCAAGCTGAAGAAGCGCGACTTCCGCAGCCTGTGGATCGCCCGCATCAACGCGGCGGCCCGCATCAACGGCCTGAGCTACTCCAGGCTGATCAACGGCCTGAAGGTTGCCGGCATCGACATCAACCGCAAGATGCTGTCCGAGCTGGCCATCGCCGATCCCGCCGCGTTCGCGGTGCTGGCGGAGAAGGCCAAGGCTGCGCTGAACAAGTAAAGCCCCATTATTAGATGAAGGGTCCAAATCCGTTGGGATTTGGACCCTTCATCTGTTCTGGCATTCATTCCTCGCCGGCGATGCCCTCCGGCAGCTCGGCCACTACGTTCACCACGAACTGGTCCTGGGCGCCGCTGGCGGACTGCACGGTGACGGTGGCGGTGCCGTAGCCGCCAACCAGCTCCACCAGCCCGCGCTGGTTGACGGTGGCCACCAGGTCGTTGTCGGCGCTCCAGGTCAGGTGCTTGTCGTCGGCGTCGGCGGGGACGATTTCGGCCTCCAGCTGTATGGGCATCACGGTCTGCTCCCGGAGTACATAGATCTGGTGCAGGTTCAGGTGGATCTCTTCGATGATCGTCTGGACGTTGACCACGCTGCTGGCGATCCTGCCGTCTGCGGCAGCGCTGATTCGGGCCGATCCGCTCCTGAGGGCCGTGACCACGCCATCCTCCACAGTGGCCACGGCGGGGTTGCTGGAGGTCCAGCTGACCAGGTGAGTGCTGGCGTCGGGATTGCCGTTGACGTCGAAGAAGCGGGGCTCCAGCGCCAGCGTGTTGCCGCGCTTGATGGTGGCGGCAGTGGGGGAGATCTCAAAATCCGCCACCGGGGGCTCCACCTTTACCACCGTGCTGGCGCTTAGCCCTTCGCTGGAAAAGGCGCTGAGCACGGCCTGGCCCTCGGAGACGGCCTGCAGGGTACCGTCCCGCTGGACCCGAAGCACGTTTTCGTCGCTGCTGGTCCAGCGGGCCACGGTGTCGGTGGTGTCTGCGGGAACGTAGTTCGTGCCCAGGTGCAGGGCGGCGCCCACGCCCAGGTGGACGTCCTCGGGGGTGATGCGCATGGCGTTGCCGGTGACGTGCACGTTGATGTCGGCGCTGGCGGAGAGCCCGTTCACGGCGGTGGCCGTGATGCGGGTCCGGCCGCCGCCTACCGCCGAGACGCGGCCCACGGCGTCCACGCGGGCCACCGCCTCGTTCTCGCTGGACCATTGGACCAGCGTGTTGTCGGCCTTGTCGTCGAATATGGCCCGCAGGCCGGAAACCTGGCCCTTCTCCATGGACATGCGGTCGGTGTTCAGCGTCAGCGTGGAGATGCGCGCGCTGACGACCTCGATCTGCACCCTGGCGCGGGCGCCGCTCTCGGAATCCAGCAGGATCTGGGTTTTGCCCGGGCCGACGGCGGTGACCGTGCCGTCGGCGGCTACGGTGGCCACAGCTTCATTGGCCGAGCTGTACAGGACCGCCTGCGCGGGGTCGTCGGCGTCCAGACGGTAGCTCAGGGCATAGCTGTCGCCGGGGTTCATGCGTATGGAACGGGGGTGGGCATAGAGGTAATCCTCGCTGCCGAAGCGCATTGGAGCGAACAGCAGCATGCCCACGATCAGCACAGCGATCAGGTTTGCCAGCTTGCTATAGACGGTTTTCATGGCGCAAAGCCTCGCTTGTCACACAATATCACATTATATATTATACGAATCCCATGCCCTGTGGTCAACTTAATTTTGGTTCAGCCCTTGCAAAAGGACGCTGCTTGCGTTAAAATTAGTGTAAGAAAAGGGCTCCCGCCACAAAGGAGGACAGGTATGAAGATCAAATTGACACAGTCCCAGGAGGAGGCGCTGCGGGCGTTTCTGGAGGGCTTTGAAGACGCCGAGCAGCTTTCCACCCGGGAATACGTGGTGGATCTGTACGATATTCCCCAGCCCGTGTCGCTGGACCTGGTGTTCGTGAAGGGCGGCGTGGCCGTGGACGGCGCCGCCGAGCTGAAGTATGACGAGGCACAGGACGGCTGGTATATGGGTCAGCGGCTTGAAAGCCAGGAGAAAGTGCGCGCGGCGCTGGAGCAGGCCGGCGCCATTCCGGCATGAAATGGGTGCTTGGGCGCAGCGACGGATTGAAGCCGGCACTGCGATCCATCGAGAGGGGAATGCCGAACAGCGTTCCGCCGGCGCTGCTGGCCCAGCGGCGCGAGGCCCTGTACGATGCCATCCGGCAGACCCAGGCCTTCATGCACAAGCGCGAGCCGGTGGACGCCTTCATGGCGAACCTGCGCAGGCGCTATCCCGCCCCGCTGTATTTCCTGGAATCGAGCAGCCAGGCGCTGGAGCGGTCGGGGTTGTCCAGGCTGGACGCGTTCTACTACGCCATGATCCCTGCGCTGACCCGCACCTGCATGTCCCAGGAATGGGGCGCCCGGCCCCGGCTGGATCGGCTGAAGCCCATGGGGGAATACCTGAAGACCCTCTATGTCGGCGTGCATGTGGAATGCTTTTACCTGGTCCTGCTGGACCGCACCGGCAAGCTGATCCGCCCGGTGCTGCTGCAGCGGGGCGGTGTGGACAACGCGCCGTTCTACCTGCGCCAGGTGCTCTCGGCGACGCTCCAGGCGCAGGCGCGGTTTATCGTGCTGGCCCACAATCATCCCGGCGGCACGAAGCGTCCCTCCAACGAGGATCTGCGCTGTACCCTCCAGGCATTGGAGGCCGTCGCCCCTCTGCGCATACCGCTGCTGGATCATGTCATCGTCGCGGGGGACGCGGTGGTCAGCATACGGCAGGCGGGCCTGCTGCCCGCCATGCTGTGGACCGTCGCCCAGCCGGGCAGCAGGATCGTCACCAACTGGCTGGATGACACATAAATTTTACAGTTCGTGTAGAATATACAAAACAGATGTTTTTTTACGCGATGTTAATGATTATACAGAAAAATTACGCCGGATTTAAACATTGATTCGGTATACTTCTATATAGAAGTACTCTGGTGAACAGGGAGGATATGAACATGTATCTGGATCATCGCGTGACCGTGAAGATCGCCCGCGTATTGAATATGATCGACATGTCGGCGCTGCTGCTGGATTCGGGAGGCAATGTGTTGCTGCCCGAGGGCGATCAGCGCACCTTCACCATTCCCGAGGAGGCGCTGGCCAACCCCACCGTGCCCTTTATCTACGGCGCCATGACCCTGATCGGAACCTCTGACGATCAGCCGGTGTTCGTCTGCCTGCATGGCGACAGCGACGACATCAAGAAGTGCGCCGTGCTCTGTGCGGAGCTGATCAACGTGCTGATGCGCGAGGACATGAGCCACAGCAACCGTGAGCAGTCGCTGAGGCAGATGCTGCGGGGCGATGTGGAGGGCACCGAGTTCGAATCGCTGGCGGCGGAGCACAACATCCCGATCCATATGAACCGCTGCGTGCTCTATTTCTACTTCAAGGACATGGAGGTCGAGACCGCTATTCGCATGATGATGGATGCCGTGGACAGCGAGCATGACATCATCACCGAGGTGGGGCATCATTCCGTGGCCATGCTGAAGGCCGTGGACGAGGACGCCGACTTTGCCGAAGTGGAGGAATATGCCAACGCCTTTGAGAGCAGCTTCCTCACGGAGACCGGCACGACGGTTTACATCGGCATTTCCGATCCCCGCGCCGAGCTGACGGCCATGCCGGAAGCCTTCGCCGAAGCCCGCAGCGCCATCAACGTGGGGCGCATCTATCACAGCAACCGTCAGGTGTTCGTCTATCGCAACCTGCTGCTGGAGCGCTTCCTCAACGAGGTCTCCTCCCAGCTGGGGGCTGAATACAACAGCCGCATCTTCAATCGAAAGACCGCCCGCCTGTTCAACGACGAGATGATCCACACCATCGAGACCTTCTTTGACAACAGCCTGAACCTGTCGGAGACGGCCCGCAAGCTGTACATCCACCGCAATACGCTGGTGTACCGCCTGGAAAAGGTGCAGCACGCCATCGGCCTGGACCTGCGCAACTTTGACGACGCGGTGACCTTCAAGATGATGATGCTGCTGGGCAAGGGTGAGAGCAACCGCAAGCTGCGCCTGTAATGGCCTGCCCGCGTCCATCATACATTCATAACAGCCATGAAATGCGCCGGTTTACCGGCGCATATTCAATCAACAGCTTTCAGGAGGCACCATGAAAAACAGCAAACTGCGCGTGATGGCATTGATATGGGGAGCGCTGATGATCGCGGTGATCTCCAGTACGGCGACGCTGCTGGTCTCCGGCCGCGCGGGTCGCGGCGAGGGAGAAAACCGGCGCTGGGTCACCCAGGCGGAATACGACACCATCCAGCGCTACAGCCGCCTGGACGAGGTCCGGCAGTCGCTGATGAAGGATTATTACAAGGCGCTGGACGAAGACGACCTGGTGCTGGGCGCGATTCGCGGGATGACCGGCGCCACAGGCGATCCCTATACCTTTTACTATACGCCCGAGGAGCTCAAGCGGGAGAACGAGGACACCGCCGGCGCCTACTTCGGCATCGGCACGCTGCTGCAAAACACGTCGGAGGGGGAGATCGAGATCGTTCGCGTGTTCCCGGATTCTCCCGCCCAGGCCGCGGGGGTGCACACCGGCGATGTGATCCTGGCTGTGGACGGCGTCGCCGTCAACGGCGTGGATGGCCGCAGCTATCTGGAGGCGGTGCGCCGCATAAGGGGCGGGGACAGGACCCAGGTGACGCTGACCGTGCGACGCGACGGCCAGCGTATGGCCATACCGGTCACGCGGGGCGATGTGAAGATCAGCTATGCCAGCTACCAGGTGCTGCCAGGCAATATCGGCTACATCAACATCGCCCAGTTCACCGGTGACGCCTCCCAGGTGTTCCACGAGGCGATCGACGCGTTCAGGGCCGCGAAGGTTGCGGGCATGGTGATCGACGTGCGCAACAACCCCGGGGGACTTCTGGACCAGGTGGTCAGCATTGCGGATGCCATACTGCCCAAGGGGCTGATCGTCTACACCCAACAGAGGAATGGCTCGAGGCAGGATTATTATTCCGACGCGGATTTCTTCGACGTGCCGCTGGCGGTGCTGGTTAACGGCATGTCCGCCAGCGCCTCGGAGATATTGGCCGGCTCGGTGCAGGCCCTCGGCAGGGGCAAGGTGGTGGGCCTGACGACCTACGGCAAGGGAATTGTCCAGTCCCTTCAAACCTTCCAGTCCGACAGCGCGGGCATGCAGCTGACCACCGCCAGTTACTTCGACGCCCTGGATCGCTGTCCCCAAGGGGTGGGTGTACAGCCCGACGTGGAGGTGGCCCTGGAGGGCCAGGCGATACCGGCAGAGCCGGACCCCGTGAGTGACAGCCAGCTCGCCGAGGCCATCGCGCTGCTTGAGATTGCCAACTGAGCGCTGCCCAAAAACTTAAAAAAAGACTGGACTTTGGGTCACGTTTTGTGTATAATAATAAAGAGGTGATGAATGGATGAAATGTGCCTGGTGCGGCTGTACCCAGAGCCGCGTGGTGGATTCCCGCCAGAACGAGGACGGCACTTCCATCCGCAGGCGCCGGGAGTGCGAAAAATGCGGTCGGCGCTTCACCACCTATGAGCGCATCGAGCTGGTTCCGCTGATGATCATCAAGAAGGATCAGACGCGGGAAGCCTTCGATGTGGAAAAGCTGCGGTCCGGCATTGTGAAGTCCTGCGAGAAGCGTCCGGTGTCCCTTGGGGAGATCGACGCCCTGGTGCGGGATATCGAGCGCAAGCTGAACAACCAGCCGGATTCCGAGATCACGAGCAAGATGGTTGGCGAGCTGGTGATGGACGGCCTGAAACGACTGGACGAGGTGGCTTATGTCCGCTTCGCCTCGGTGTATCGACAGTTCAGGGACATCCAGTCCTTCCGTGACGAGCTGAACCGGCTGCTGGCTGATTTTGACGCGGGTGCTGCTGATGGCGAGGCCGTCAGATAACCAAATACAAATAAAAGAGAGGATACGCACATGGCAAACGAACTGATATTGGCCGTTGACGATGAAGCCCATATTCTTGAGTTACTTTCATTCAATCTCGAGGCTTCCGGCTATCGGGTAGTCACTGCCGCCACGGGCGAAGACGCGCTGGTGGTTTGCGCGCATGAGCGTCCGGCGATGGTGCTGCTGGATATTATGCTGCCCGGAATCGATGGCATGGAGGTTTGCCGGCGGCTAAAGAGCGCGCCTACGACCGCGGATATCCCGATCATCATGCTTACAGCCAAGGGCGACGAGGTGGACAAGATCCTTGGCCTCGAGCTGGGCGCGGACGACTATATCACAAAGCCCTTCTCCGTGCGTGAGCTGATCGCCCGCGTGAAGGCGCTGTTGCGCCGCGCCGCGCCGCAGAACGAAGAAGAGGGCATCCTGCATGTGGGCGGACTGACCATCGACGTGGGCAATTACGAGGCATTCCGCAACGGCGAAAAGCTGTCCCTGACGCTGAAGGAGTTCGAGCTGCTGAAGCTGCTGGTGCTCAGCCGCGGCAAGGTGCTGACCCGCGATTTCCTGCTGGATCGCATCTGGGGCTATGAGTTCTATGGCGAGACCCGCACCGTCGACGTGCACATCCGCCATATCCGCCAGAAGCTGGGCGACGACGCCCACTATATCGAGACGATCCGTGGCGTTGGCTATAAGTTCAACGATCGTCAGGAGAATCGCCTATGAAATCAAGGGTTACATTGATTGTGACCCTGGTTTCACTGGTTGCCCTTGCGCTGCTGCTGACCTATAACTGCTCCAGGCTGGCCGACCGGGCCAACGATGAAATCGAGCATGACCTGTATGTCGCCTGTCAATTGACGGGCGATTTCAGCCGGACCGACTCCATGCAGACCCGCGCTGAGACCCTTAAAACCCTGAAAACCACGGAAGGCGCGGCGCGGGCGCTGTTCGCGTCGGACGGGTCCCTGGTGTACGCCTCGGATGAGCGCTACAGCAGCCTGACCGACGAGGATATCGCCATGGCCAGGACGAACGAGGCGGTCCTGAAGCGCCATCCCAACGCAGAGGGCAAGATGGCGCTTTACGTCATCTATCGCTATGAGAGCGGCGAATACCTGCTGTACGCGAGGCCGATGTCGGACACGATGACGATCCTGCTGAACAACAAGGCGCTGCTGCTGCTGGCCGTCATCTACGGCCTGACCATCGTGCTGGCGGTCATCGTCATACTCAATGTGATGCAGCGTGAAAAGATGGTCAAGCAGGTCATGGCGGCACTGGACAGCTTCTCCGACGGCAACTTCGACGCCCGGGTGGAGGGCTTCCGCAAGGAGGATCCCAACGCTGCGGAGTATAACGCCATCATCACCAGGATCCAGGATCGCATATTCAAGCAGAAAAACCGCAACCATGTGCTCAGCTCGGTGATGTCGCAGATGCAGAACGGCATCGTCGCCGTGGACCAGAATCTGAACGTCATCTACATCACGCCGGTGGCCAAGAAGCTGTTGGGCATCGTGGGCAATCCGGAGTACAAGAACATCAACGAGGTCTCCCGAGACGTCAAGCTGGACGAGGTGTTCACCGAGGCCATGCGGCAGGAGGGCGTCTATACCAACGAGGTCGCGGCCCGGACCGCCGTCGGTCGCGGCCACCGGCCCCTGCGGCTGTACGTCTCGCCGATGCGCCGGGAGGAGCAGGTGGTTGGCGCGCTGGCCATCGTCGAGGATATCACCGAGCTGCGCAGGCTGGAGCAGGTGCGCACGGACTTCGCCGCCAACGTCTCCCACGAACTGAAGACGCCGCTGACGTCGATCCGCGGCTTTGTCGAAACCCTGCAGGCCGGCGCCATCGACAATCCGGAGATGGCCCACAAGTTCCTGAACATCATCATGATGGAGACCGAGCGCCTGACCCGGCTGATCAACGACATACTGTCCATCAGCAAACTGGAATCCGGCGACGACGAGGTGGCCATAGAGCGCATCCGCCTGGACAAGAAGGCCCAGGACGTGTGCGACATGCTGTCGATCCACGCCCAGGAAAAGCAGGTCACCGTGAACTGCGCCACCGGCAACACCCCGGTGTACATCATGGGTAACCCCGACCGGGTGGAGCAGCTGCTGATCAACCTGACGGAGAACGCCATCAAATACAACGAGCCCGGCGGCTCCGTGACGGTGCAGGTGTTCGCCAACGACAAGGAGGCCAACGTCACCATCTCCGATACGGGCATCGGCATCGCCGAGGAAAACCTGCCCAGGCTGTTCGAGCGCTTCTACCGTGTGGACAAGGGGCGCTCCCGCCAGATGGGCGGCACGGGCCTGGGGCTGGCCATCGTCAAGCACATCGTGCGGTCGATGGACGGCGAGATCGAGGTCCATTCCAAGCTGGGGGAGGGCACCGAGTTCCTGGTTACGCTGCCCCTTGCGCCCAAGGAAAATTCGGAGCAGGATACCATATTCGACGGGATGTCGTAATACAAAAGCGGGCGGCCTTCGGGCCGCCTGTTGACATCATTGCATTGACGGAGGTAGCCCGGATGGCCGCAAAAAAGACAAACGCCCTTTCCATCCTCTTCGCGCCAAGGGAGGTCGGGCTGAACCGCGACACCAACCTTTTGAAGCTGGTGGCGATGATCAGCATGCTGATCGACCATACGGGAAAAATGTTCTTTCCCCAGTACCGGATCATGCGCATCCTCGGGCGGCTCGCCTTTCCACTGTACGCCTACTGTATCGCCGTGGGGGGCGTTTACTCGAAAAACAAGCTGAAATACCTGAGCCGCATACTGCTGATGGGGCTGATCTCCCAGCCGTTCTATGCCGTGGCCCTGGCCCACACGGTGCCCGGCATGTATGCCGTGCGGTTCGCGGATAATCCCCTGGGCGCGGTGATGAACTTCTACGTGCAGAGCTGGGCCGTGCCCAACATCATGCTGACGCTGGCGCTGGGCCTAATGCTGATATGGTCGCTCAGGGAGGGGCAGTATGTCTGCACGGCCGCCCTGGCGCTGCTGGTGTGGAAGCTCCAGAACAGCATCAACTATGGCTGGCTGGGCGTGGCGTTGATCGTGCTGTTCTACCTGACCGTCAGCCACTGGTGGGTTTCCCTGCCGGTGATGTCGGCTTATATGATCTGGTGGGGGATGAAGGGGTCCTCCTATCACCTGTTCGGCGTCGGCTTCGGCATACAGATGTTCGCGATACTGGCGCTGCCGCTGATCTATATTCCCACCTGGTCGAAGCTCAAGATCAACAAATGGGTCTATTATCTGTTCTATCCGGCCCACCTGATCGGCATCATGCTGATACAGTTTGCGTGGGCCCTAGGAAAGTAAACATGATGTAAAACTCAAATGAGCACTTGACACAACCCTGATAAAGTGGTAAACTGAGTGGCGTCAAAGGCAGTGACCGGGAAACAGTAGGTGAACGGAACAGCGCATTCAGAGAGCTGCCGGTGGGTGCGAGGCAGTATGCGACGTATCACCGAATTACCTCCCGATAGCCGCGCGCTGAAAGTCGGTCCGCGATGCGCTCTGACAAATAGGTGGCGACGGGTTCGCCCGTTATAGCGATAGGGTATGGGCCTGTGCCCGCACCCGACGAGGGCGTACTCCGCGAGGAGGCGCCGAATAGAGGTGGTACCGCGGATATTCCGCCCTCTGCAACCAGGCAGAGGGCGTTTTTCTATGCCCCCTGCCCACACCAATGCTGAAGGGAGAGACCCACTGTGTTCATCAAGATTCTCATGCTGGTGGTATTCTTCGGGATCATGATCGGCGTCGGCTTCTACAGCCGCAAGCACGCCTCCGACGTCGACGGCTTCGTGCTGGGCGGACGCTCCGTCGGCCCGTGGCTGACGGCCTTCGCCTACGGCACCTCCTATTTCTCGGCGGTCATATTCGTGGGCTATGCCGGCCAGTTCGGCTGGCGCTTCGGCATCGCCTCCACCTGGATCGGCCTGGGTAACGCCTTCATCGGCTCGCTGCTGGCCTGGGTGATACTGGGCCGCCGAACCCGCGTCATGACCCAGCAGCTGTCAAGCGCCACCATGCCCGAATTCCTGGGCAAGCGCTATGACAGCAACGCGCTGAAGATCGGCGCTTCCGCGATCATATTCATCTTCCTGATCCCCTACACCGCGTCGCTGTACAACGGCCTGTCCCGCCTGTTCGGCATGGCCTTCAACATCGACTATACGGTGTGCATCATACTGATGGCGGTGCTGACCGGCGTTTATGTCATCGCGGGCGGGTACATGGCCACGGCCATCAACGACTTCATACAGGGCATCATCATGCTGTTCGGCATCGTGGCCGTCATCGCGGCGGTGCTGAAGGCCAACGGCGGGTTCATAACGGCCATCTCCGACATGGCCCGTGTCAGCGACCCCCAGGTCTCCGACGTGCCCGGCGTGTTCTCCTCCTTCTTCGGGCCCGACCCCTTCAGCCTGCTGGGCGTGGTGATCCTGACCTCCCTGGGCACCTGGGGCCTGCCCCAGATGGTGCAGAAGTTCTACGCCATCAAGTCGGAAAACGCCATCTCCAAGGGCACGATCATCTCCACCTTCTTCGCGGTGGTCGTGGCCGGCGGCTGCTACTTCCTGGGCGGCTTTGGCAGGCTCTTCACCAGCCAGATGGAGATCGGACCGAACGGCGTGCCCGTGGGCGGCTACGACGCCATCGTGCCCAAGATGCTGGAGACCCTGTCGCCGCTGCTGATCGGCGTGGTGGTGATACTGGTGCTGTCCGCGTCGATGTCCACGCTGTCCTCCCTGGTGCTGGCCTCCAGCTCCACGCTGACGCTGGATTTCCTGAAGGGGAACATCATCAAGGACATGGACGAGAAGAAACAGGTGTTCATCATGCGCGTTCTGATCGTGGTGTTCATACTGATCTCCGTGGTCATCGCCATCATACAGTACAGCACCACCGTCAACTTCATCGCCCAGCTGATGGGCATCTCCTGGGGCGCCCTGGCCGGCGCGTTCCTGGCGCCGTTCATGTACGGCCTGTACATGAAGAAGGCCACCTGCGCCTCCGCCTGGTGCAGCATGATCTTCGGCGCGGGCATCATGGTGGCGAACATGCTGTTCAAGGGCATGTTCCCCGCCTGGCTGCAATCCCCGATCAACTGCGGCGCGTTCGCGATGCTGGCCGGCCTGGTGATCGTGCCCGTGGTCAGCCTGGTCACCCCCAAGCCCGACCGCAGTCTGGTGGAGCATGCCTTTGCCGCCTATGAGCGCAAGGTGGTCGTCACCGTGCGGGATTCGCTGGGAGACAATGAGAAGGATTGAACCATTATTCACAATGTAAAATGATGCACAGGCAGCGATAATTGTCGCTGCCTGTGGTATAATGTTCAATAACAGTATATTGCAACAGGTGATATCAACATGAATCAGAGCAAGGCCATTATCATCGTGGAAAACCGTGAGGCGTTGCGGGTGGCGGCGTCTGCGGCCCGCATCTCCACACAGCAGGGCACGGCCATGGAAATGTTTGAAGGCAGCAGGGGAGATGAGCGCGACCTGAAGCTCATCGGGAAGGTGCTGTCCTCGGGCCACAAGTCGGTCATCGAGCACCAGACCTTTTCCGTCGCCTTCAACGACGTGTCTGTGCTGGTGGAGCAGTTCGTCATCGAGTGCCGTCTGGCGTCGTTCACCGTCAAATCCCGGCGGTATGTGGATTTTGCCGGGGCGGGGTTTGTGGTGCCGGATGGGCTGGACGAGGCCCAGGAAAGGCTGTACAGGGAGACCATGCAGGCGCGGTTTGCCGACTATGAGCGACTGATGGCGCTGGGCGTGCCCAAGGAGGACGCCCGCTTCCTGCTGCCCTACTGCCTGCGCAGCAATTTTTACATGACCCTGAACGCCCGGAAGCTGATCGGGCTGATCTGCGCGATGCTTTACGGGCGGGGGAAGGGGTCGATTGAGATCGAGGCGCTGGGCGCCCAGCTGAAGGCGCAGTTTGACGTATTGTACCCCGGTGTGATCGATAAGGAGGCCGCCCGCTATCCCGGGTTCGCGCCAATGGCCCTGCCGGAGGAGATCTGTCGGGGCACCGCCAGGGAAGGGGATACCGAGCTGCTGAACGCCTGCGACGGCGCGGCGGACTTTCTGAAGCAGATGTGCGCCTTTACGGGGCGGCTTGACGGGAATGCCGTTGCGCTGCTGACCGACGCACGTCCAAGGGAGCTGGAAATGGTGCGCTACACCTTCCGCGTGAAGCGGGTTTCGCTGGCCTGCGTGACCCACTTCACCCGGCATCGCATGGTATCGCTGCTGGTGCCGCCCGTGGTTCGCGGGCTGGCAGAGGGGGATTACGTGCTGCCGGAGACGGTGAAGGCCATACCGGAGGCCGAAGCGGTGTATCGCGCTGCCTTCGAAGCCCAGGCGCTGGCGGCGCGACAGGCCTGTGACATGGGCGTTTCCATGCAGGACCTGTCCTACTTCGCCCTCAGCGGCCATGAGATCGATCTGGTGCTGGCGATGAACCTGCGGGAGCTAACGCACTTCATGCGGCTGCGCACCTGCAACCGCGCCCAGTGGGAGATTCGGGGCGTGGCCTGGAAGATGTTGAAGCTGCTCTGCGATAAGGAACCGGAAATATTCACCCACATCGGGCCCAGCTGCGCCTACGGCCCCTGCCCGGAGGGGAAGATGAGCTGCGGGAAGCCGTTCAGGGGAATGGAGAATGGATGAGGCCCGGGAGCACGACAGCTGCGAAATGCGCATGACGCCTGCTGCTGACACGCTGGCCGCCCTTTCCCGCCTGCTTTTCCGGGCGGGGGCGGCCTTGCCCTTTCTTCGCGTGCCGATCGAAGGGATGGCGCGCGTTTCGGACGATGTCGTCGACGGCCTGGCCACGGACGGCACGCGCCTGTACTATGGTCCCAAGGCCTCGCCGAACGCGCCTGCAGTGGCGCATCTGCTGATGCACTGCCTGTTTCGCCATCCCGTCGCGCCGGAGGGGGTGGTGAGGCCGCTGTGGGACCTCGCCTGCGACGTGTCCGCCGAATACCTGCGCGGGGAATTCCTTCCTTCGGGGGAGACAAACCTCGTTCGGCGGGAGATCGCCGAGGCCCTGCCTGAGGATGTCGACCCACGGGCGGCGGGGGCGGTGTATCGCGCGCTGATGGACCTGTTCGAGGACGAGCTGGCCCCGCTGCATGCCCGCTTCCGGCGGGACGACCACCGCTATTGGTATGCCCCTTCACCGCTTCTCCGGGACGGCGGATGGACAGCACAGCAGGGCGCCGCGGGCAATGCGCCGTCGGGACGGCCTGACGGGCACGGCACGGGTATCCCCACCTATGCCCAATGGCTGTCGGAGGCATTGGAGCGGCACTGGCCCTCCCCGGACGCGCTGCCGGGTGGGACGGTGCGAACGGGCCGACACGGGCTCGCGCCGGGCAGCAGGGAGGAGCGTATGGTGCTTCGCGCCGAGGGAAAGTACGACTTTTCCAGCTACCTGCGGCGCTTCGCCACCACAAGGGAGGAGCTGCGCCTCGACCTGGACAGCTTTGACGCCATCCCCTATTACTACGGCCTGAGGCGCTACGGCAACCTGCCCCTGATCGAGCCCCTGGAGTATACCGAGAGCTTCAAGGTGGAATCGCTGGTGATTGCCATCGACACCTCCGGCTCCTGCACCCGGCCCATCGTGCAGCGTTTCCTGGCCGAGATCGAGCGCATGCTTCTGAACCACGACAGCTTCTTTTCGGACATGGAGATCCACATCGTCCAGTGTGACGCCATCGTGCAGTCCCACGTCGTGATCCACTCCGTGGAGGCGTGGAAGAAGTACGCGAAGGACCTGGTGATCCGGGGCAGGGGCGGCACGAACTTCACGCCGGTGTTCGACCTGGTGGAGAAGCTGCGCAAGGGCGGCGCGCTGAAGCGATTGAAGGGGCTGATCTACTTCACCGACGGTGACGGCGTGTACCCCCGGAAGCCGACGCCCTATGAGACGGCCTTCGTGTTCGCCACGCGAGAGGCGCTGGGCTACAGCCTGCCCGAGTGGATCGTGCCGCTGTGCCTGGAGCGAGAAAAGGAAGGACCGATAGAATGAACATCCAGCAAGCCAAGGACGAGATCGCCCGCACTTTCCTGGCCTATACCCGGCGCAATGCCGACGGGTCCCACAGAATACCGACGGAAAAGCAGCGGCCGGTGCTGCTGATCGGCCCGCCGGGCATCGGCAAGACGGCCATCATGCGGCAGATCGCGGACGAGGTCGGCTGTGGCCTGGTGGCCTATTCGATGACCCATCACACCCGCCAGAGCGCCATCGGGCTTCCGTTCATATCACAGAAGGCCTACGGCGGGGTGTCGTATCAGGTCACCGAGTACACCATGAGCGAGATCGTCGCCGCCATATACGACACCATGCAGGCCACAGGGAAGCGCAGCGGCATACTGTTCCTGGATGAGATCAACTGCGTCTCGGAGACGCTGACCCCCGTCATGCTCCAGCTGCTGCAAAACAAGACCTTTGGAAACGCCCCCCTGCCGGAGGACTGGGTGATCGTGGCGGCGGGCAACCCGCCGGAGTACAACAAATCCGTGCGGGAGCTGGACATGGTCACGTTGGACCGGGTCAAGCACATCGACGTCTCGGCGGACCTGGCGGTCTGGCAGCGCTACGCCGTGGCCCAGGGGGTACACCCCGCCGTCAGGACGTATCTGAGCGTCTATCCCGATCACTTCTACAGGATCACTGAAACCGAACGAGGGCTGTTTTTCGTGACCGCCCGGGGCTGGGAGGACATGTCGCTGATGCTGCAGGCGATGGAGGAGAACCCTAAAGAACTAACTACGTATCGCGGCGTGCAGGTGGACGCCGAATGGTGCCTGCAGTACCTCCAGGACGACACGGTCGCTCGGTCCTTCGCGTTGTATTACGACTTGTTTCGGCATTTTACGGCGCATATACAGACTGAAGTCGACTTTTCACTGTCGGAGCTGCTGCTGACGGAGCCGGAGGCGCTTGCGGCGCTGTCGTCCACTGAATGCCTGGCCGTCGCGGCGATGCTTTTCCATCCCATCGATATCGAAGCGGGGAGGCTCCATGAAACCCAGGTGTGCCTTGCCCGAAGGGCGGAGCTGACGGCGATGATGCCTGGGGATGACGTGTTTGCGTCGGAGGACGCCATCAGGGCCTTCTTTGACCGGAAGCGGGAGGCAGTGGCGATCAAGGTCGGTCATGACGTGATGAAGCCAGACGAGGAATTCCGGGAGAAGTCGGTTCTGGCGGCGCTTGAATCGGACATCGCCGCATGGCGAAAGCTGCCAAAGGAGACCAGAGTCGGATTTTTTGATTATGAGAAAAAGCGCATCGAAGCGGAAGAGAGCGCCTGCAATAATGCTTGCGGAAAGGCGGCGCGGGCAGTGGAGGCAGCCTATGCGGCCCTTGAAGCATGTCCCCAGGGACGAAGCGCGCTGCTGTACCTGACCAGCGACCTGGCGGCGTCGAAGCCCTGCGCAGAACTGCTGGAAGCGCATCCATCGGTCACGTTTGATCAGTACCGAAAAGAGATCGATGTATGATATATAGTGTTAAACATGGGTTAATCCCTTGACACTACCACTTTACCATGCTATAATGCCGCCAACCGTTGAGGAAGAATAGTAGTTTCCTGGACAAGCGTAGCAGAGAGCCGCGGGCGGTGAAATCGCGGCACGGGCGTCGGAGATGAATGGGCTTCCGAGGGCGAACCCAAAGGACTAGCAGCGCGTCGCCGAACGGGCGCAGCCCAAGTAGGGGAGACGGAGTTCCCTCCGTTATCAAAGGTTGCCGTATGACGGTACGGTATTGAGCGGGCGCGCAAGCGTCAAGCCGGGTGGCACCGCAGGGTGATCGACGATCCCTGTCCCAGCATTCACAACTGGGACAGGGTTTTTGACGTGAAGCCAATCCTTCAGGATATCCTGTCCCGAACCAACTGAATCGGAAAGGAGAATCCCCATGAGCGCAAAGAAAGTCATCCCCTACAAGATCTACCTGGAAGAGAACGAGCTGCCGAAGACCTGGTACAACGTCCGGGCGGACATGAAGAACAAGCCCGCACCGCTGCTGAACCCCGCCACCCTCCAGCCGATGACCGCTGCCGACCTGGCTCCTGTGTTCTGCGAAGAGCTGATTCGGCAGGAGCTGGACAACGACACCCGGGAATATCCCATTCCCCAGGAGATTCAGGACTTCTACAAGATGTACCGCCCCTCGCCGCTGGTGCGGGCCTATTGCCTGGAGCAAAAGCTGCAGACCCCGGCGAAGATCTACTATAAATTCGAGGGCAACAACACCTCCGGCAGCCACAAGCTGAATTCCGCCATCGCCCAGGCCTATTACGCCAAGAAGCAGGGCCTGAAGGGCGTCACTACCGAGACCGGCGCGGGCCAGTGGGGCACAGCGCTGTCGATGGCCTGTTCTTATTTCGAGCTGGACTGCAAGGTCTACATGGTGAAGGTCTCCTACGAGCAAAAGCCCTTCCGGCGGGAGGTCATGCGCACCTACGGCGCGTCCGTGGTGCCCTCGCCCTCGGATACCACCGCCGTGGGCCGCAAGATTCTTGAGCAGTTCCCCGGCACTACCGGCAGCCTGGGCTGCGCCATCTCCGAGGCCGTGGAGGTGGCCGTGTCCAATCCCGGCTATCGCTATGTGCTGGGCAGCGTGCTCAACCAGGTGCTGCTGCACCAGTCGGTCATCGGCGTGGAGGCCAAGACCGCCATGGACAAGTACGGCATCAAGCCGGACATGATCATCGGCTGTGCCGGCGGCGGCTCGAACCTGGGCGGCCTGATCGCCCCGTTCATGGGTGAAAAGCTGAGGGGCGAGGCGGATTACCGGATCATCGCCGTGGAGCCCGCCTCCTGTCCGTCCCTCACCCGGGGCAAGTTCGCCTACGACTTCTGCGACACCGGCATGGTCTGCCCGATGGCGAAGATGTACACCCTGGGCAGCGGCTTCATCCCCGCGCCGAACCACGCCGGCGGCCTGCGCTACCACGGCATGAGCAGCATCCTCAGCCAGCTCTACCACGACGGCTACATGGAGGCCCGGTCCGTGGAGCAGACGAAGGTCTTCGAGGCGGCGGAGCAGTTCGCCCGGGTGGAGGGCATATTGCCCGCGCCGGAGAGCAGCCACGCCATCCGCGTCGCCATCGACGAGGCGCTGAAGTGCAAGGAAACCGGCGAGGAAAAGACGATCCTGTTTGGCCTGACCGGCACCGGCTACTTTGACATGGTGGCCTATGAGAAGTACCACGACGGTCAGATGACCGACTATATCCCCACCGACGCCGACCTGGAGAAGGGCTTCGCGGGGATTCCGAAGATCGACCTGTAAGGATTTGCCAATTGTGGGCCCGGCGCAAGGCGTCGGGCCCCAATTTGATGACATAATCGCAATGATCGCGGTTGCATCGAAGCGCCGTTTGTGGTATAAAATATGTAGGATATGCGCACATCATAAAAGTGAGAGGAAGATGACCATGAAGAACGCTTCGATGATACTGGACAGGGATTACATCGTCGGAAGGATCGACCCGCGCGTCTACGGCTCCTTTATCGAGCACCTGGGCCGCGCGGTCTACGGCGGCATCTACGAGCCCGGCCACTCGCAGGCCGACGAGCAGGGCTTTCGGAAGGACGTTTTGAAGCTGGTCCGGGAGTTGGGCGTGCCGGTGGTGCGCTATCCCGGCGGCAACTTCGTCTCCGGCTTCAACTGGGAGGACAGCGTGGGGCCCGCAGAAAAGCGCCCGAAGCGGCTGGACCTGGCCTGGTTCACCACAGAGAGCAACGCTGTGGGCCTGCACGAGTTCGCCGACTGGGCGAAAAAGGCGGATACCCAGGTGATGTACGCCATCAACCTGGGCACGCGGGGACCGGAGAACGCGCGGGACGTGGTGGAATACGCCAACCATCCCGGCGGCAGCAAGTTCTCCGACATGCGCATCGCCAACGGCAGGAAGGAACCCCTGGGCATCAAGCTGTGGTGCCTGGGCAACGAGATGGACGGCCCCTGGCAGATGGGCAGCAAGACCGCCTATGAATACGGCCGCATCGCCAACGAGTCCGCCAAGCTGATGAAGTGGGTGGACCCCTCCATCGAGGTCGTGGCCTGCGGCTCCTCCGGCTCCGGCATGCCCACCTTCGGGGATTGGGAGTTGACGATGCTGAACGAGTGCTATGACAACGTCGACTATGTCTCGCTGCACCGCTACTACGGCAATCCCACGGGCGATACCCCCGGCTTCCTGGCCCGTTCGATGGACATGGACGACTTCATCAAGTCGGTGGTGGCGATTTGCGACGCGGTGAAGGGCAAGAAGCACTCGAAGAAGCAGCTGAACCTGTCCTTCGACGAGTGGAACGTGTGGTACCACTCCAACGAACAGGATGAGGAGATCAAGAAGCGGGACCGCTGGGGCCGGGCCCTGCCGCTGCTGGAGGACATCTACAATTTTGAGGACGCCCTGCTGGCGGGCAGCATGCTGATTACCTTCCTGCGCAACGCCGACCGGGTGAAGGTGGCCTGCCTGGCCCAGCTGGTGAACGTCATCGCCCCGATCATGACCCGAAACGGCGGCGGCGCCTGGGTCCAGACCATCTACTGGCCCTTCCTGCACGCCTCGAGGTATGGGCGGGGCACGGCGCTGAAGGCGCTGGTGGACACGCCGGTCTACGACTGCTCGGATTATGAGAGAGTGCCGGTGATCGACGCCACGGCGACCCTGGCGGATGACGGCAGCGTCACCGTGTTCTGTGTGAACCGGGACATGGCCGAGGACTTCTGCCTTAACATCGACCTGCGGGCCTTCGGCGATATGCGGCTGGAGGAGCACATACTGCTGCACCACGACGACACCAAGGCTGTCAATACCGAGGAAAACCCGATGAACGTGGCCCCGAAGGCGGGCCCTGGCGGCGCGGTCGAGGGCGGCAAGGCCCAAATCGCGGTTCCTGCCCTCAGCTGGAACGTGTTGCGCTTTGTTCCCCGGAAGTGAGGTAAAAATGCTGGAATTCTATCGCCTGCTGTCGACGCTCGATGCCGATGCCCGCAACGCCGTGCTGACGGTGATTGAAGGCCGGGATTTCGGCGACAGGTGCCTGCTCTCCGCCGGCACGATCCTGTGGGAGCGGGACGAAGGAGGCTTCTTCGCCCGCAATATCGAAGCGGTCCGGGATGTCGATCAAAGCGGCATGCTGGAAATCGGCGGCCAGCGGGTCTTCTGCGAGCGACTGGGGCGGGAAAAAAAGCTGGTCGTCTGCGGCGGCGGGCATGTGGCGATTCCGGTGATTCGCATCGCCGGGCTGCTGGGCCTGCCCGTCACCGTGCTGGAGGACCGGCCCGCCTTCGCGGAAAACGCGGGAAGGGCCGGGGCGGGGCGCGTGATCTGCGCGCCGTTTGAGGATGGCCTCAGGCAGATTCCGGGGGACGAGGACACCTTCTTCGTCATCGTCACCCGGGGGCATGGCTGCGATGTGGAATGCCTCGAGGCCATCAGTCGAAAGCCCCACGCCTACATTGGCATGATCGGCTCCCGCAGGCGGGTGGCGCTGGTGAAAAAGCATCTGATCGAGGATAGGGGCTGCGACCCGGCGGTCGTCGACGGGATACACATGCCCATTGGCTTGGCCATCGGCGCGGAGACCCCGGAGGAGATCGCCGTATCCATCATGGCTGAGATCATACAGGAAAAGAACCGGAACGGGCGCAATACCGCCTGGCCCCGGGATATGCTCCAGGCGATCGTCGACCCGGCGGCCCGGGGGACGCCCAGGGCGCTGGCCACTGTGGTGGAGCGCAGGGGCAGCGCCCCCAGGGGGCCCGGCGCGCGGATGCTGGTGTGGCCGGACGGACGCACCCTTGGCACCGTGGGCGGCGGCCTGGTGGAGGGCGAGGTGATCCGCGCCGCCTGCCAGAGGCTTCAGGCAGGCGAGACGGCCCCCTGCCTTTGCAGGGCGCGCCTTGACGCGGACGCCGCGGCGGAGGACGGCATGGCCTGTGGCGGCGAAGTGACCGTGTTTATCGAAACCATTGAGATGGGCGGGAGGTAAATACTGATTTGTCGAGCTTTGCTCGATAAATCAGTATTTAGGGGTTAGGTTTTAGGGAATAGGGGTTAGGGGTTGTTGGTGTGTAGGGGCGATTTCCAATCGCCCGCGGGCGCTCGGAGAGCGCCCCTACACCGTGTACGGGTCCGGCCATTCCCTAACCCCTAAAACCTAACCCCTAACCCCTCAACTACTTTCAAAACAGAATGGCAGTAAAGCCTGCCGGGGAGTGTTGGACCATGCGCAAGATACTGACCCTGCTGACTGTGTTGGCGCTGCTGTTCGGCTGCGCCGGCGCACTGGCGGAGACGAAAATCATCGTGTTTGCCGCCGCGTCAATGACCGAGACGCTGACGCAGATCGTCGATCGCTACATGGCGGCGCATCCCGGCGTGGCGGTCATCTGCAACTTCGATTCGTCCGGCACCCTCAAGACCCAGATCCAGGAGGGTGCGCCCTGCGATTTGTTCATTTCGGCGGCGAAGAAGCAGATGGACCAGCTGGACATCAACGCCTCCGCCGATGTGAACACCGAGGGGCTGGACTTCGTGGACCGGGCGACCCGCGTCGACCTGCTGGAGAACAGGGTGACGCTGGTCGTGCCCGAGGGCAATCCAAAGGGCGTCGAGGGCTTTGACCAGCTGGCCGAATTGTTGAGGGATGGCGACATCCTGCTGGCCATCGGCAACAGCGACGTGCCCGTGGGACAGTACACCCAAAAGATATTTGAATTCTACGGCATCGACGAAGCCACCGTCGCGAGCAAGCTGACCTACGGCTCCAACGTCAAGGAGGTCACCACCCAGGTCTCCGAGCATTCCGTGGACTGCGGCATCATCTACGGCACCGACGCCTTCTCCGCCGGCTTGAGCGTGGTGGACGAGGCCACAGAGACCATGTGTGGCGGCCGGGTGGTGTATCCTGCCGCGGTGCTCAAGAGCGCGGCAAACCCCTTGGCCGCCTGGGATTTCCTGGCTTACCTGCAAACGGAAGAATGCGCGGAGGTGTTCGCCTCGGTGGGCTTCACGCCGCTGGTACAGTAAAACAGTGGGTATCGGGTCATCCGGGGGATGACCCCGATACCCATTCCATAGGAGGACCGGATCGGACCATGGCATCACAATTCGCGACGACGGACTGGTTTCCGCTGTTCAATTCCCTGCGCATCGCGGCCATCGCCAGCGTGCTGGTGTTCTTCCTGGGCATCGGCTGCGCCCACTGGGCGGCGCGGCTGCCGAGGGCGGTCAAGGGCGTGCTGGACGTGATCCTGACCCTGCCCCTGGTGCTGCCGCCCACGGTGTGCGGCTACCTGCTGCTGATGCTGGTGGGGGTCCGTCGGCCGCTGGGCGCGCTGCTGGACAAGGCCGGCGTGCGCTTCGTCATGACCTGGCAGGGCGGCGTGCTGGCGGCGGTGGCGGTGGCCTTTCCGCTGATGTACCGCACGGCCCGTGGCGCCTTTGAAGCCTTCGACGAGACGCTGGCCTGGTCCGGGCAGACCCTGGGGCTGAGCGATACCTACATCTTCTGGCGCATACGCATGCCTGCGTGCCGGCAGGGCATACTGGCCGGCTTCGTGCTGGCCTTAGCTCGGTCGCTGGGGGAGTACGGCGCGACCTCGATGCTCATCGGCTACACCCCCGGCAGGACCGCCACCATCTCCACCACGGTCTACCAGCTCTATCGCACCGGCGACGACGCCGGGGCACTCAAATGGGTGCTGGTGAACCTGGCCATCAGCGCCGTGGTACTGCTGGCCGTGAACCTGCTGGAGGATCGACAGAGGAAGGGGGCGGTTCGATGAGCCTGATTGTCGACATCGAAAAGCGGTTGGGGGATTTCCGGCTTCGGGCCTGCTTTGAGTGCGCGGATGGCATCACCGGGCTGCTGGGCCCCTCCGGCTGCGGAAAGAGCATGACCCTGAAGTGCATCGCGGGCATCGAGAGGCCGGACCGGGGCCGAATCGAACTGGACGGGCGGGTGCTGTTTGATTCCGACCGGCATATCGATCTGAAGCCCCAGGCGCGACGGGTGGGCTATCTGTTCCAGAACTACGCACTGTTTGGCAACATGACGGTCCGGCAGAACCTGCTCTGTGGCCTTGGTCACGAGAAGGACAACGCCCGGCGGGCAAGGGCCCTTGACGAGGCGCTGGAGCTTTTCCAGCTGAGAGAATTGGAGAACCGAAGGCCCGGCCAGCTGTCCGGCGGACAGCAGCAGCGGGTGGCGCTGGCGAGGGCACTGGTGAACCGACCGGCGCTGCTGCTGCTGGACGAGCCCTTCTCCGCCCTTGACGCCCACCTGCGGCTGAAGCTGCAAATCGCCATGCTGGAGTCGCTCCGGGAATACGGTCGTCCGGCCCTGCTGGTGACCCACGATCGAAATGAGGCCTATCGCATGTGCGACCGGATCGCCGTGATGTCGGAGGGCTGCGCGCCGCAGCCCGTGGACACCAAGCGGCTGTTCGCCGACCCGGGCACGGTGTCGGCGGCGGCGCTGACCGGCTGCAAGAACATCACCCCCGCCCGGCGGGTGGGGGAGAAGCTGCTATACGCGCCGGCTTGGGGCGTCACGCTGGAGACGGCGCTGCCTGTGGCCGGCGACGTCACCCACGTGGGCATCCGCGCCCACTACTTCGGCCCAAGCGTCGCGCAGAACCGCTTTCCCGTGGCCTTTGCGGGCGACATGGAGGAGCCCTTCGAGTGGGTGCTGGAATTCCGCTTTGCTGGCCAGCGCCCGGACAGTCCGCCGCTGTGGTGGCGCATCCCCAAGGAAAAGCGCCCCCGGCCTCTGCCGGAGGCGCTGGGTATCGCGCCGGTGAACGTGCTGCCGCTGCGGGACTAGGGGTATTGTATCGCTTATACGATATCCAGCAGCTCTCCCAGCTCGTGGATGATGTAGTCCGGATGGCTCTGCGCCACCAGGTAGTCCTCTGTAAAGCTGGAGGTGATGCCCACGGCCTTCATGCCCCCTGCGTGGGCGGCCTTGATGCCGCTGGGGGCGTCCTCCACCACCAGGCAGTCGTTCGGCCTGGTATCGGTCAGCTTTGCGCCCGTCAGGTAGATCTCCGGGTTGGGCTTCAGGTTCTGGATCTTGTCACCGGTCACGAAGGCGTCAAAGAAGTCCTCGGACAGCCCGATGGCCCGCAGGTTGTGCACCACCTTCGCGTAGTCGGCGGAGGTGCACACCGCGATCCTGTAACCCTTCTCCTTGAGGGCGGTCAGCACCCAGTGCACGTCTCCGGGCACGGTGGCCTCCGTCTCCACATACTGGCCGTAGTAGTGGTAGGCCAGGGATTTCATGGCGGGGTCGTAGGCCAGGCCGTACTTTTGGGCCACGCCCCCGATGTACTTTTCCTCGCCCTGGCCCACGAAGGGAATGAAGTCCTCGGGCTTGGGGTCCAGGCCGTAGTCCCGCAGGGCGAGTATGCCCGATTTGGCCATCAGGGTTTCCGAGTCGATCAATACGCCGTCCATGTCAAAAAGAATCGCTTTCATCGTCATGTCTCCTGTCATTAAGATCATGTGTTTACTTGTCGTCAAGGGCCAGCACCCGATCGGCGATCACGTCCGCCATGTAGAGCTTATAGGCGAGCCTTGAAGGCTGAGCGGGCACCGCGCAGTGCCAGGCCGTCGTTTCGTCGGCTGCGTCTATGGCAAAAAAGACCTCGCCCGGCGCGCTGTCCGCATTGTTGGGGTCGACATTCCCGAAGGTGCCGGTGACGCCGACGCCGATGTCCGTGCCACAGTTCTCCCGGCAGGCGCGGGCCATGGCCGATGCGGTCTGGGCAGAGTAGACGCCGAAGGTCTCGATGGTTTCGGCGGGCACGCCCATGCGGACCTTGGCCGCGTTGGAATAGGTGACAAAGGCCCCCGGCATCACGGCGGACGCGCCCTCCGTGTCGGTGATCAGCGAGGCGACCTGTCCGCTCGTACAGCTCTCCATCGTGGTGATGGTCCGCCCATCCTCGATCAGCCGAAGGGTCAGCTGCCGGTATTTTTCCCGTGTCGCGGCCTCGTCGACGATCCCTGGCGGGCTGACAATCTCCCGGCAGGTGACTTTGCTTTGCAAATATGCCACAGTTTTGTTCCTTTCGGTTATTTTATCGTCGGTTACCATTATAACATAACCGGAACACGTGTTCAAGACATTGATGGCGCAGGCGTGATGGAATTGCGGCAAAAAAAGAAATTGATGAATTAAATATTTATTATAGACAAAATGATCGCTATCGTGTTATAATGTAACAGCGAGGTATCGAATCTGTAAAATGGAGGATGCTACGATGAAGCAGATGCTGGTCGAACTGAACCTGAATATGCCGATTGCGGAGCAGATGGCCGATGTCGTCCGCGAAAGACAGGCGGGAGATTACAGGTGCCTGCTCCTGCATGTATTCAGCGGCATCCCCGACGAGGCGCTGGCGGTTTCCGTCTGTCGCGATCTTAAGGCGTGTTGCGATACGAAGCTGATTGCGGGCAGCATGTCCGCGGGTGAGATCAAGGATGGGCGCATGATCCGGCGGGGTATACTCGTCAGCGCCATGCTGTTCGAAAACTCGGAGGTGGGGATACTCCGCTTCGACGATGTCAAGGGCAACGAGGTGGCCACGGGCATTCGCATCCGCGAGGCCCTGGACGCCATACCGGAGCTTCAGGCCGCTGAGATGCTTTTCCCCGGCACGGAGATGGATACCGAGCATATGTATGCCGAGATCAGCAAGTGCCGCAGGGGCATTCGCATCTTCGGCGGGTATCCCGGCGGGCACAAGCTGAACTCGCCGGAGCATTTCATATTCGACGCCACCGGCGCGATGTACAATTCGATGCTGATCGTCACCTATGCCGGCATGGACCTGCACTTCGACATGGACAAGTCCATCGGCTGGGTGCCCTTGGGCATGCCCTTCAAGGTGACAAAGGCCCAGGGCAAGCACCTGATCGAGCTGGACGGCAGGCCGGCAGCGGAGGTCTACGAGAAATTTCTCCAGATCGATCGCAAGGAGCACGACAACGCCGAGGAAGCCTTCGAATTTCCGCTGATGGCGCGGCAGAACGGCGAGGACCGGCTGCGCAGTGTGGTGCACATCGAGGAGGACGGCTCCTTCTGGCTGCACGGCTTTGTCACCGAGGGCATGGACATCAACCTGACCTACGGCGACCCCTCCAACATCGTCGAAAAGGTCAACGAGCGCCTGGAGGCTTTGCGCCGCTTCAAGCCTCAGGCGGTGCTGCTGTACTCCTGCGTGGTGCGCAAGACCTTCTGGGAGGATTTCGTGGACATGGAGATGGCGCCCTTCGCGCAGATGTGCTGCACCTCGGGCTTCCATACCTGGGGCGAGATCCTGCGCAATGAGCGCACCGGCGAGCTGGGCGAGAACAACATCACGATGCTCTCAATCGGCATGCGGGAGGGCGACGCCCCCGAGGCCCAGCTGCCTGAGATCCGCGTGGACGACACGGTGCTCCAGGGCCAGGCCTCGGTGCTGCGGCGGCTGACCCGGCTGGTCTACACCACAATGGGCGAGCTGCAGCGGGCCCACAACAAGCTGAAGTTCATGGCTGAGCGGGACGCGTTGACGGGCCTGTACAACCGCGGCAAGATCGAGCAGATGATCAATGACGCGCTGGATGGGGAAGGACAGGTCTCCCTGGTCATGCTGGATCTGGATTTCTTCAAGAAGATCAACGACAACCACGGCCATGATGTGGGCGACATGACCCTTCAGGAGATCGCCGGTATCATGAACACCTCGGTCATCGGCTATGAAGGGGCCCAGATCGGTCGCTGGGGCGGCGAGGAGTTCTTCATACTGCTGCCGGATATGGATGAGGAGAAGGTCATGGCCTTTGCCGAGCGCCTGCGCCGCGCGGTCGATCAACACATCTTCCCCTACATCGGCCACCTGACCATCAGCCAGGGCGTGATCACGGTCAGCGGCGGCAGGGACCTGGACCGCAAGGCCATCTACAAGGCGGTGGACGACGCGCTGTACCGCGCCAAGGAGGACGGCCGCAATACGATCAAGAGGGCTGCGCTGTGAGATAGGCATAATTGAATGCAGGGGCTGTCCGGCGGACAGCCCCTGCATTTATCGGTACATGGATCATATCACCACCCGGTCCCTGCCGCCCACCTTTCCCATGTACAGCTTACGGTCGGCCCGGTCCAATATTTGTTCCAATGTGGAATGAAAGTCGTTCTCCTCGACGCCTATGGTAATCGTGACGGTATAGTCGGTTTCCCCGAAGCGCAGCTTCTTATGGCGCACGGCGATGTTCAGATCGTTCATCTCCTGACCGGCTTCGTCGATGTTCATTCCTGGCAGGAAGAAGCAGAATTCCTCGCCGCCCCAGCGGCATAGCCTGTATTTTTCCCCGGCTGCTTCCATGAACAGCGTGGCAAGGGCCTTCAGCGTCTCGTCGCCGCAGTTGTGGCCGTAGGTGTCGTTGACTTTCTTGAAGAAATCGATATCCGCGATGGCGACGCTGAACTGACTGTCGGGATTGTCGCGCAGGAACTGCTCGATCTCGTCCAGCAGCGCGCGGCGGTTGGGCAGGCCGGTGAGGGGATCGGTGCCCGCTTCCCTGTGCAGCACCTGGTTGTTGATGGTCAGCGCCCGCTCGCTGGCCTGTACGCTGGAGCTGAACAGTATGAAATCGACCGTCAGGATCAGCAGCGGCACGACGCTGTTGAGGATTTGAAGGACGAGGTTGTCGGTGTGGTCCAGTGCTTCGACGGGGGCGTGCCGCAGGGACCAGGCGAACAGCAACACCCGGAAGGCCACCAGCGCAAGGGAATAAATGAGCTTGCCCACGGGACGCTCGTAGATATTGAAAAAGACGAGCGGCAGTATGGGTACGAGGATATTCGGGCTCCCCGCAGACCAGCCAAAGCGATGGACGAACCAGGCCAGCCACCCGCCAATGATCGCGGCGAAGCAGACCAGGTTGATTCTCGCGTTCATCCGGTCGATGTTCAGGATGCAAAACACGGTGCCCGCCAATATAACGACGGGTGGCCAGAGCCAGGTACCTGTCGTGAATATCAGCAGAACAACGCTCGCCAGGAAGTAGGCGGCGAGTATGATCTCGCTGATTAACAGCGCCTTTCGGTAATATGCGGGCATTGCGCCGCCTGATTTGGGAACCTCCTGATGGAGGAAATCTGAAAGAAAATTCATATTGATCCACCGAATGAAGGTCGGGAGCGTGAGCCGGCAGTCATGTACACAGGGACAGGGCGAAGGCTTGCGGGCAACCGTCCGTTTCGAACCGGCCTGTTCCTTCGGCGGCGGCCTTCAAGCCGCCGCAGCCGAACGATTGCAAATACACAAACCAGCACTATAACTACATTTTACCATATAATTGCCTGGAAAGCAACAATGAAATAACAAATTAGCGCGTGGATTCCAGGATTGATATTGACTTATTCCGTTCTGAGTATTAAGATAATCAGGGCATAGCGAGTACGCAGGCTCACCGAACCGGCGTCCGGCATGCCTTTAAAAACGATGGAAGAACAGAAGCAAAGAGGTATACCTGCGATGCTCAAGCAAAGGCCCGTCATCGGTTATTCAATCATCTTTTCGATCATGATGATCGTGCTGATTATCTTTGTATACACGTTCAACGTACCGAATCCGAATATGATACTCATCGCCGCGCTGGTGCTCTCCACCAGCATCGGGGGCACGGTGCCGGGCGCGATCTGCGCGGCGCTGATGCTGGGCTATTCGCTGTTCTTTTTCTCTACAGGCCACAGCTTCATACGCTTTACCGATGTGAACCTGCACAAGATCATCGTCGTCGCGCTGGGCGTGTTCATCAACTTCTTCAGCGTGGCCCTGCTGAAGCGGAACCGGGACCGGGCGGAGGACCAGCTGAAGGCGGTCAACGACGAGCTGGTGAAGACGAACGAACGCCTGGCGCAGACCAATGAAGAGCTGGAAAAGGTCAACAACCAGCTCAAGGCCATGGCGACCAGGGATTCTCTGACCAACCTGCGCAACCGCTACGCCCTGCGGCAGGATTTTGAACTGTATGTGGGCATCCCGCTGGTCGTGGGCTTCCTGGACATGGACGATTTCAAAAGCCTCAACGACACGAAGGGCCACGCCTTTGGCGACAGGATGCTCACTGCCGTCGGCAAGGCACTGACGGACAGCTTCCGAACCAGCAATTGCTACCGCTACGGCGGCGATGAATTCCTGATTATCGCGGAGAACGAGACGGAGGCGGCCTTCAAGGACTGCTGCGAGCATGCGAAACAGCAGCTGGAGGCGGCCAATATCCGGTTTTCCGGCGGCTATGTGTGCGGCGTTCCGGAGTCCGTTCCCCAGCTGCGCAGCATGATCATGCAGGCCGATGAGATGCTGTACGGCGCCAAGGAGAGCAGCAAGAACCAATTCCTGGGTGGCGCCTTTGAACGGGATCATGTGCCCAGCCGGGAAAGCGCCGCCCGCCACCGCAGCCATATCGAGGGGCGGGGATGAGGCTGTCCTTCGCCGGGTCGAACCGTGATGTGAATCCACGTGTCGGGACAGGCCGGACGCTCGCTGTATGGCAGGTTAAAATTCATAAAAAGGCCTGAATTGCGGCGTTTTTTGCTTGACACAAAGGCCCGTAAATGGTATTATTTATGAGTTCGAGTGCAATGAAGAATCGTTCAGGGAGGCGTGCGCCGATGCTTGAAAAGCTGAAAAATGCCAATAAGGTCGTCGGTACGCGCAGGCTCGTTCGGGCGATTCAAGCGGGCGAAATCGCCGAAGCCTACATTGCCCGGGATGCCGATCTGTTCATCGTGCGCCAGGTGCGCCAGGCCTGCAACGCAGCCGGCGTGCGCATGGTCGAGGTGGATACCATGAAGCAGCTGGGCGAGGCCTGCGGCATAGAGGTCAGGACCGCCTCCGCCGGCATTCGGAAATAGTTTTTCATCGTTGCTATGTCCTTCCAGGGTTGCGGAAGTGTATATAGAGGCTAAAGAAGATCCATAATAGTTCAGGAGGTGCTTTTCTTCACTGCCGACGCTCACCCAGTTGATCCGCAAGGGGAGAGAAAAGGTAACCAGCAAGTCGAAGTCCCCGATTCTGCAGTCCTGTCCGCAGAAGCGCGGCGTCTGCATGTCCGTCAAGACGCAGACCCCCAAGAAGCCGAATTCCGATTTGCGTAAAATTGCGCGCGTTCGTCTGACGAACAACATCGAAGGTACCTGCTACATCCCGGGGATCGGCCACAACCTGCAGGAGCACTCGGTTGTGCTGATCCGCGGCGGCAAGGTCCGCGATCTCCCTGGCGTGCGTTACCACATCATCCGCGGCGCTCTCGATGCTGCTGGCGTTGCCAAGCGCATGCAGGGCCGCTCCCTC
>JAFRJF010000302.1 GCA_017432405.1 Clostridia bacterium
TAGAGCTTGCCCTCCTCCTGTTCGGCAGGCGCGGCTTCCTCGGTCGCGGCAGGCGCTTCGGCTGCGGGGGCTTCCGCGGCAGGCGCTTCCGCAGCGGGGGCCTCGGCTGCGGGGGCTTCCGCGGCGGGCTCTTCGGTAGCGGGGGCGGGAGCTTCCGTGGCGACGGGCGCCGGTTCCGCAGGCTTCTCCGCGGCGGGGGCCGCTGCTTCCTTGCTGCCGCAGGCGGCCAGGGACAGCACCATCGCCAGCGTCAAAAGAATAACGATGAATTTCTTCATTTTCATTTACTCCTGTTTCATTCTTGCGAAAAACGGCACCCGGTCATACAGCCCCACCCGGAGAGGAAGGGAGTATGCGCACCGGGTGCCGCGCTCAGTCAATTATTGCCGATCCGGTCCGCAGGCCCGATCAGTTGATGCCCAGGGCAGCCTTGTCCTCGAGGCTGGTGGCACCGAAGTTGACGGCCTCCAGATACTCGTGGTCATAGCCGCGGTTGGTGGAGGAGCCATCCTCGTTGATGTGCATGCCGTCGTAGTTGGTGCCGACGAGCTTCCAGGCAAAGGCCCACCAGCCCTCGTACACTTCGTCCATGCACTTGCAGGTGTACTCGGTCAGATACGCACGGGCGCCCTCGAGATCACCGGCATTGTAGAGCTCCATGGCCTTCGCGTCGACTTCGGCCTGCTCCGCGAAGAACTTGTCCTCAAAGGCAGCCTTGGCTTCCAGGATCTGGGGATACATGTTGTCCCACTGGAGCTGGGCGTAGTTGTTCACAAAGTTGAACGCCCACCAGGCACAAGTGGTATCGAAGGCCTTGCGGTTGCCGATGGCCCAGGGCTCGGGCACCTTGGTCACGCCGGCATAGATGGGCACATACACGGTGGTGTCAGGGCAGTCAGCGCCGTACCAAAGGACGGAACCGATCTCGCCGGGCATATCGGGCCGAAGCTCTGCCACGAAGGCGTAGCTGCAGCGATACTGGGCGATCTCGCGCTCCCAATCTTCGGAAGCGGCGGATTCGGGCTTATCCTTGCCGACGGCATAGCGATGGGGGTTGTGGAACGCGCCGGCAGCGGCATCGGCGGTCAGATCATACTTGGTGCCTTCCAGATGGTCGGCGTAGATGCTCATGATCTTCTGCACGGTGACGGGCTCGTCGGGCTTGATGGCGAAATCATAATGATCCTGACGGCTCACCACGGGGAACTCCTGGGAGGGAGCCAGCAGGGAGAACGCACGCCACTCACGGCGGGAGGCATAGAACTCATACCCGTAGGGGGAGGGGTTGAAGATCTTGGTGTAGTTGAAGGGTTCACCCTCGGTATACTTGCCGATGGAGGCAGGATACTTGGTGATATCGGTGGACCACATGAAGTTGTCGGGATCGTTGAAGTCGATCACGCCCAGACGGGAGCGGTTCGCGCCCACGAAGGTGGCGTCATCGGGCACACGACGGGCAGCCCAGTGGGCACCGGGCGTGCCGGAATCCTTCTCCCAGAGGGGACCGGCGCCGCAGACGTCGAAGATCCAGATCTCGTCCTTGTCGGCAACCAGCAAGCACTCGCCGCCATCGCAATAGCCGTATTCCTCGGCCAGAGCGCCCATGACCTTGACGCACTCACGAGCGGTCGCCGCCCGCTGCAGACCCAGCTGCTCCAGGTTGGCGATGACGAACAGGCCGTTGCCGGAATAATAGGAGGTGTAGTCGCCGGACCAGGTGAACTCGCTGATAACGACGCCCTTTTCATTCATGAAGGGATAGCCCACGTTGAAGTAGGTGTAGGTTTCCTCGGCCTGGGGGATCTGGCCGCTGAGCTGGGGCTCGCTCTTGGTAGCCGTGCAGGGATCGTTGTAGATGTCAACCATCTCACCGGCCTCATGCTTGCCGCCTTCCACGATGACGATACGATGATCATACCAGCCGTCGCAGGTATGAGAAACGATGGTGGAACCGTTGGCCGTTGCATCCTTGCCGCTTGCAGTGGTCGTGCAGGCCAGAGCAGCGCTCAGGGGCACAGACAGCACAAACACGAGGGCAATGATCATACACAGTACTTTCTTCATGCTTTTCCTTCTCCTTTTATTTTTTCTTGCGCTGCGTGAGTCGCCGGGGAACCGCCCCTTTCCCCCTTGGGACGACGGCCGGTATATCACGCCCGCCATATCCGTCATATCAGATATGACACGCTCACCTACATTTTACCACAGGGGCCCCTGTTGTCAATCCAAACCGCAAAAGAAAATATATCTTCTTTTCCCCCTTTTCCCCCAATTTTTGCGAAACCGGCGCCGCCAAAAGAAGATCGCGTCAAATCATTGAGTCAGGCGA
>JAFRJF010000303.1 GCA_017432405.1 Clostridia bacterium
CTTTGACATCCCGTGCACCGCCTCTCAGATGATGCGGTCTCGTTTCTCGATTTGCGCGGTTTTGTCAAGTGTTGTCAGTTTGTTTATTTGTTATTTCTTTGTTGCCTCCTTCCCTTTCCTCTTAAGTTGATGACATTGCCTCCAAGGGGAAGGCTTTTGGAGACCGCACCGCTTAAGTTGATGACATTGCCCTGTAGGGAAGGTGGCCCGCGCCCTAAAGGACTTGCTTCGCGTCTCAGCGGGTCGGATGAGGTCCCCACACGCTCCGCCTCGCGCCTCTGTCACGATTTTTCCCATTATTTAACATTCATGGATTGCCGGTCTGTGCTTATTTTTTGCATCCCCCCTTGCAATCCGTCCTGGCCTGATGTATAATCGAGACGCCGAGTCTCATTTTTTCGTTTGGAGGCGCAGGCGTGAACGATTATACAACAGGCAAGGATTGGAAGCTGGACAGGGAGCGCCATATTCTGGAATCGGCTTTCCGTCTCTTCTCCGAAAAGGGCATAGAGTCCGTGACGATGCCGGAGGTGGCAAAGGCCAGCGGCGTCGGCAGGGCGACGCTCTACCGCTACTTCGCCTCAAAGCTGGACCTGGTCGTCGCCATCGGCACCTGGAAGTGGAACGAATACATCGCGCACCACGACGCCTTTGTGCCGCTGGAGACCCATGAAAGCATGACCGGCGCTCAATACCTGCGCTTCTACCTGGATTCCTTCCTGGACCTGTACAGGAACCACCGGGATATCCTGCGGTTCAACTACAATTTCAACAGCTATTTGCAGCATGAATCGGGCACCGAAGCACAGAGGCAGCCCTATCTGCAGATGGTCGGCATTCTGCACGAGCGGTTCCACCGGCTGTGCGAACGGGGCCGGCGGGACGGTACGCTGCGCGACGACATCTCCGAGACGTCCATGTTCTCCAGCTCCTTCCACATCATGCTGGCGGCGGTCACCCGTTACGCGGTGGGCCTGGTCTACGTGCCTGAGGAAATCGACGCGCCCGAGGGCGAGCTGGTCATGCTGGAGGAGCTGCTGCTGTCGCGGTTCACGCATGAGGCATCAGAGTCATAGACCGACCGGTTTCTCATCACCGACATCACCCGGTTCAACCGGGCGAATATAAAGGAGGAACAACCCATGAAGAAGATACTCGCAACCCTCGTCGCGCTGGCCCTGCTGCTGGCGCTGCCCTGCGCGCTGGCCGAACAGGTTCCCGACATCAACTGGGCAGACGCGGAGGCCGCGGCCGCAGAGATCCCCGGCAGCTGGTACACCTTCGAGGACGTCGCGCTGCAGTTCTGGATTCCCGATATCTTCGAGAACCTGGAGCCCACTGAGGACGACCCCGCCGAGATGATCGGCAAGTTCGAAGTGTCCGACGGTTCGGCGGGCATCTACGCCCAGTACCTGAATGGATACGAAGGCCTGACGATCGACGATGCGGTCGCCCAGCTGGAAGCCAACGGCGCGACGGAGATCGAGCGCTGCACCCTCAACGGCCTGGACGCCGCGTCCTTCAGCATCCCGGACGTGGACGCCGGCTACGTGATATTTATCACCCAGTCGGGCAACTACGTGCAGTTCATCTTCACGCCCGTCTCCGACGAGGGCTTCGCCAGCGTCGCCCAGCTGGTCACCGCCTCCATCATGCCGGAGGAGGCGTAAGGCCTTGCAAACAGACGCGCAGGACCGAAAAGTCCTGCGCGTCTGTTTTTTATTCGTACCAGCTCATGTCCTGCTGCACATAGTCCCCCACGTTGAACAGCCAGTCCGTCAAAAACGCCTCCCAGCTCTCGCCGGTGGCGGCGTCCATGGCGGCGACGAATTCCCTTTCCGTCAGGGTGTGCCCGTCCGCGCCCATCTCCCGGAAGCTCTTCAGGCCGGCAACGAGGCCCTCCAGCCCCATGGCCAGGCGCAGCTCGTGCAGCACCACCGCGCCGCGCTGGCGCACCACCAGCCTGTAGCTGTCGGCGTCAAAGCGCATGGCGTCGCTGGTGACGTTCAGCCCGCCGGGCACCGTCTGCTGGAGGGCGCTGACCCAATCCCGGTTGACGTAGGCCAGGAAGCGCTCCCGCCCCGAGGCCGCCTCCAGCAGCAGGCAGGCGACGTATTCGCTCACCGAATCGCTCAGCCAGGCGTCCGCCGAGGGCTCCACCCAGGCCGACAGGCCGAAGTACTGCTGGGCGACGGCAAAGCGGACGCGCTGGGCCAGGTCGTCCGCCCGGCCCGGGTCCAGCAGCGCCGAGGGCAGCCAGACGACCCCCGGAAACACCATCGCGTCCAGGGGCGCGTCGGACTGGGCCAGCTCCAATTCATCCGCGGGAAAGGGGCCGAACCAGGCTTCGCACTGATCAATGGCCGTCGCGGCCACGTCGAGCATTCGCCCCGCCGCGCCGCGCACATTGGTCAGCGCCCGCACCCGCACGCCCGTGGCGCTTTCCCGTTCGTAGCTGCGCCAGCGGCGACCGAAGGACATGGCGAAATCCCGGACGTTTTCGGCTTCGACCTGCCAAACCGCGCTTCCGTCGGCCTTGGAAACCAGGCTGGCGCTGCCCGTGGCGCACAGCAGCCACCCCTCGGGCAGCGTCAGCGTCGCCCGGTAGTCCGCCGCCTCGCAGTCCAGCCAGCGGGCATGGGCCAAGGGCGTCTTCATGTCGAACTGTCCGGTTCCGGCGTCCAGCACCCCGGGGACGAAGCAGAAGGCGCTGAGCCGCACGTCGGTGTCTCCCACGCCCTGGAACGCCCCACAGCGCATCAGCAGCAGGTAGTAATCGAATTCAAAGGTACACTGGCCGCCCGGCGCCACGTCACAGCTGACCCGCAGGTAGTTCTCGTTCTCGCCCTGAAAGCCGAAATCGGTCGGTTTTCCGTCGCAGCGCACCGCGCGCAGGTCGATGCCCGCCGGGGTATAGCCCGCGAAGAACACCCGCTCCAGGTCGTCCGCCCCGTACATCTGGGCGTTCTCCCGGCGAAACAGGTTCCCCGCCGCGTAAAACACGACCTCCGTCAACCGGCGGCCCGTGTGGTTACAATAGACAAGGCGCTGCGTGATTTGCAGCGCCTGTTCTCCGGCAAGGTATTCCATCGTCAGCTCGCATTGATGTCGCCCGGCATTCCCGACCCTGGTCTGTTCCTCGGCCAGGCTGCTGAACAGCGCGCCGAACACCACGCCGCCCGCCAGCAGCACCGCCAGGACGATGGCGATGATGCGTATCAGCTTCTTGTTCTGCATAGGCCCTCCTCCGTCAGTGCACAGCCCGCCAGCTGCCCAGCGGCCAGATGACCTGGCGCACGCGGCCCACGATCATGCCCTTGGAAATCGGGCCCACGTCCATATCCGGGTCGTCGTCCCTCCAGTCCCGGGAATCATGGCTGTTGTAGCGGTTGTCGCCCACCACGAAGTATTCGTCCTCACCCAGCACATAGGGATCGTAGTCGTCGGGGCTGCCGTTGGGGAAGTAGTCGCCGTAGCGCTCATCCAGCATCTCGTCCACGGTCTCGCCGTCCTTCTCATAGACGACGTGGGTCACCTCGTTCTTGCGATAGATGGTATCGCCGGGAACGGCCACCACGCGCTTGACGAAGTAGGTCTGCATCGGGATGATGCCCAGGAAGTTGTTGTAGCGGTTCGGATAGTGGCAGATGACCACGCTGTCCCGCTGGACGCTGCCGAACTTCACGTCGGTCACGGTGACGAACAGCCGCTCGCCGTCGGCCAGCGTGGTGTCCATCGAGTGGCCGTCCACCCGAATGATCCTGAACAGGAAGGTCTGGATCACGAATACCACCAGCAGGGCCACGACCAGCGCGACCACCCATTCCTTGACTTCCTTCCAGAAACTCTTCTTCTTTTTCGCGACCTTCTCCTCAATCTCGGAGATCTGCTTCTCGGCTTCTTCCCTGCTCTGCTTCTCAGCCTCTTCATTGGGCTGCTTCTCAGCTTCCTCGTTGGTCTGCTTCTCAGCTTCCTCGTTGGTCTGCTTCTCAGCTTCCTCGTTGAGCTGCAGCTCATCTTTTTCGTTGACCTGTATCTCGACTTCTTTGTTGAGCTGCTTCTCCTGCGGCGCGTTGCCGTTGTTGCCTTCCATATTCAAACTCTCCTTGTCCATCTTCATTCATCGCACCGGCCCGATGCGCCCCGGCGGCCAGATGACGCAGCGCACCCGCCCGATAAAGGCGTCCGCGCCTATGGGGCCCATGTCCGCCATGCGGCTGTCGTAGCTGTCCGCCCGGTTGTCGCCCAGCACCAGGTATTCCCCGTCGCCCAGGCGCACCTCGTAATCCTCGGTAGGCGTCGATACATAGGGCTCCGCCACCGGCTGTCCGTCCACCGTCAGTGTGCCGCCCGAGAAGCGGATCGCCTCGCCGGGCAACCCGATCACCCGCTTGATGTAGGTGTCGCTGCGGCCCGGGAAGACGCACTGCACCACGTCACCCCGCTGCGGGCCCTCCCGCCGGTAGTCGAACCGGGTAACGAGGGCGACGTCGCCGGCCTGCAGCGTGTCCTGCATCGAGGTGCCCGCCACGCGGACGGTAATACAGACCCAATGCCGCAGGCCCAGCGCCAGCGCCGCCGCCAGGGCCAGCGCCAGGATCAGCCTTATAAGGCCGCCCGGGGCTTTCACGCCTGGCTCTCCCCGGCGCTCTCCAGCAGCTTCCTGACCCGCTTTTCAAACACCGGGCGTTCCAGCATCACGATGCGCTGGCACTTCTCGCAGCGCATCTTGATGTCCGCGCCTACGTAGGTGATCCGCCAGACGTCGTTGCCGCAGGGATGCGCCTTGCGCATCTTCACCAGGTCGCCCACATGCAGAAGCATCTTCCAACCTCCCGGGATGGTATCCAAAGAGGACTTTCCCTCTTGATAACACGGTTCGTATTATAGGTTATAAATATTGCATCAGTATGAACTTTGAGATAACTTATATGCGTTCCAGCGCATAGTAGAAGCTGCGGCCCGTCACATCGCCCACGCAAAGGGCCAGCTCGCCGCCGTACACCGGCACAGCCAGCTCCCGCCGCAGCGCGCCTTCCTTGCGGGTCCTGGCAAATTCCGCCATCACCCGGTAGCCCTCCGGGCGCAGGTAGCCCACCGACCAGTTGTCCACCGCGTCCATCGGCGCGCACCCCTCAGGCAGGCCCGGAATGCCGGCGTCGAAGCCCTCGAGGGTGACGTGGAAGAAGCCCACGCCCGAGCGGATGGAGGCCTCGCAAACCGGGGCCGCGTCCACAGGCCCGGGCAGCTCTATGCCATAATCCGCGCCTGCCAGCCTGCGCCGGGCGATGTTCACCGTCAGCGGGCAACGGTCGATGCCGATGAAGTGTCTGCCGCCCCGCCTGGCGGCCTCCAGTGTGGTGCAGCTGCCCGCGAAGGGGTCCAGCACCCACTCCCCCGGCCTGGACGCGCACTTCACGATGCGCTCCAGCAGCGCCAGCGGCTTCTGGGCGTCGTAGCCGGTGCGCTCCGGGTCCTTCTGCTGGAGGTGGCTCAGGTCCTGCCACACGTCTGTGGGGGCCACTGGCTCGTCGTCGTAGTAGGTATACACCCTGCCGTTGGTCTTGATCGAGCGGTAGACCCTGCCGTCCGGGTCCACGTGTCGGCGCATGTGGTTGGGCTTGGGCTGGGCGGGCACCGACTTCACGGCCTCGATGTTGAAGTCATACCTCGCCGTCTTGCGGTAGAACAGTATCACGTCGTGCTTGCGGCTGAAGTGGTTCACGCTGCGCCCGCCGCTCTGGTAGACCCAGATGATCTCGTTGAGCAGGTTCTCCTCGCCGAAGATCTCGTCCAGCAGCAGCCGGACGTGGGGGTGGGCCCGGTAGTCGATGTGCACGAAGACCATGCCGGTGTCGCTGAGCAGCCGATGGCAGCGCGTCAGCACCTGCCGAAGCAGGCCCAGGTATTCCTCCCGGCTCATCTTATCGGAAAAGGCCTCCAGCGCCATGCCGCCCCGGCCCTTTTTCCACTGATCCTCACCCACGCGCACCCGCATGAAGAAGCGATCCCCGGTCATGAAGGGCGGGTCCATGTACACCAGCTTGACCTTTCCCTCGTATTCCGGCAGCAGCGCCTCCAAATTCTCCACGGCGTCGCCAAGGCAGAACAGCCCCTGGGGTCCGTCCCCCGCGCCGGTGTGCCATTCACGGCTGACCTCGATCGGTTTAAGCGGCATCCGATCACCCCTCACTAAAGAATACATTCATTATACCAGCATCCGGGACAAATGACAAGCGAATCATTGACATGTCATCCGTTCCAAGGTACTATATACACGGGAATATGATTGGGAGGGATGCCCATGAAAAAGCTGCTCGCCATCGTTTTGATGCTGGTCCTCTGCGCCGCGAGCCTGGCGGAGGGCGGCGATATGACATCGCTGGTTCGCGCCGGCGGCTTCGAACCTGTCGCCTCGGAAAACAAGAGCGGCATACTGCGCTGTGATTACACCCTGACCGGCGAAAGGACTGCCGCCATGGTCTGGACCGACGCTGCGCAGCAATACACGGTCTCCGGCGACTCAGACGCGCTGTCAAAGCTGTACCTGGACGCGCTGGACCTTGGCGGCTGGGAATCCTGCCGCTACATCGTGGGCGAGGAGGCGCGCCTGTCCTTTGGCACGGTCTCCGCCCAGCGCTGTGAAAGCCTCGAGGATTACGCCGCGCTGGTCAGGGCCGCGATGGCGATCCAGAGCTTCGCCAGCGCCTTCACCGGCGTCACGCGGTCCTACGTGCTCAACAAGCGCTCGAAGAAGTTCCACCATCCCGAATGCCCCGGCATTAAAAACATGAGCCTAAAAAACAGGGAGGAATTCACCGGCACGCGGAATACCCTGATCGCCCAGGGCTATTCGCCCTGCGGGATTTGCAAGCCGTAAATCGAACACCACTTTATATTATTTCAATATACTCTGCTGAACTCACCCGCAAAAACCGCCTATTTTCAGTCCTTTCAGCACAGACTAAAACTAAGTCTGACAAACTATTTAGGGTAAAATTAGGGTATTTGCATCCCGAATTTTGGACACTAAAAACACCCGCGCAGGATTGCCTGCGCGGGTTCGTCGTCATTATACAATCAGCCTTCGTCCACCTCCGGCAGCCCCGCCACGCTGGTCAGCAGGCTCAGGATGCCGGCGAGGACGCTGGAGGACAGCACCAGCTTCCAGTTCACGTCGCCCATGGCGGCGGACGTGCCGATGGTGGCCACCGCCGTCTGGGCCACTGTCTTGATGGCGCGCACGCCCGCGGCTTTGAACCACTTGCCCCAATCTCGCATGTTCTCTATCTCCTTTCCTTCAGGTCCCGAATGTCGTGCTCAACCTCCGTCATGCGCCCCTCCAGCTTGAAGGTGCGCTCGATGACGCTGTTGTGCTTGTCCACCTTCTCCTCCAGCTTCTTCAGCCGGTACTGCGTCAGCCGCGC
>JAFRJF010000304.1 GCA_017432405.1 Clostridia bacterium
ATCGGCGCGGCGGCCAAGCCCTTCTACACCCACCACAACACCCTGGACATGGACATGGTGCTGCGCATCGAGACGGAGCTGTACCTGAAGCGGCTGATCGTGGGCGGCCTGGACCGGGTGTACGAAGTGGGCCGCATCTTCCGCAACGAGGGCATGGACACCAAGCACAACCCCGAATTCACCACCATCGAGCTGTACGAGGCCTACACCGACTTCCACGGCATGATGGACCTGGTGGAGGACATGATGAAGACCGTGACCCAAAAGGTCTGCGGCAGCCTGGTAATCCCCTACCAGGGCAACGACATCGACATCGGCCATTGGGAGCGTCTGACCATGGTGGAGGCCGTGAAGAAGTACAGCGGCGTGGACTTCGCCGACTGGAAGACGGACGCGGACGCCATCGCCTGCGCCAAGGCCCACCACGTGGAGCTGCCGGAGATCCCCACCAAGGGCGCGATTTTGGCGGAGTTCTTCGACGCTTACGTCGAGGAGAAGCTGATCCAGCCCACCTTCATCTACGACTACCCGGTGGAGATCAGCCCCCTGGCCAAGCGCAAGCCCGACGACCCGATGTTCACCGAGCGCTTCGAGTACTTCATCAACGCCACCGAGTTCGGCAACGCCTTCTCCGAGCTGAACGACCCGCTGGACCAGCGCGCCCGCTTCGAAAAGCAGGTGGCCGAGCGCAAGAGCATCGACCCCAACAGCGGCGCCCAGGTGGATTACGATTACGTCAACGCCCTGGAATACGGCATGCCCCCCACCGGCGGCCTGGGCTTCGGCGTGGACCGGCTGGTGATGCTGCTGACGAACAGCGATTCCATCCGGGACGTGCTGCTGTTCCCGACGATGAAGCCTTTGGACTGACGTTGTTTAATATGAAATCCCGCGGAAAAGTCCTGTTTCCGTGGGGTTTCTTTATGTTATCATATTGTAATTGCTCCATTTTTATGTTACAATAGCATTGTGTCACAGGCCTTCCGCATTTCGTCGGCCTGCCCAGCACCATCTTCATCATAAGGAGGAACCCCCCATGAAGAAACGCATCCTCTCCCTGCTCGTGGCCATGGCCATGCTGCTGGCCCTGGCGCCGGCGGCGCTGGCCGAGGAGGTCACCGGCACCGGCACCGCCAAGGGCTTTGGCGGCGACGTCACCGTGACCATCACGCTGAAGGACGGCGTGATCACCAAGGTCGAAGCCGTCGGCAACGACGAGACGGACGGCATCGGCAAGAACGTCATCGCCGAGTGGCCCCAGGCCTTCGTCGACTATGACGGCATCGTGGACACCTACACCGGCGCGACCTTCGCGTCCATCACCCGCGCGGCGTTCATCGAGGCCGCCCTCGCGGCGCTTCAGGACGCGGGCGTGAACCCCGAGGACTTCATGCGCGAATACGTCGAGACCGCGGCCGAGGACATGGTCATCGATACCGACGTGCTGATCATCGGCGCGGGCGGCGCGGGCATGACCGCCGCCATCACCGCTGCGGACGCCGGCATGAAGGTCGTGGTGCTGGAGAGCCAGCCTGCCGTGGGCGGCAACTCCGTCAAGTCCACCGGCGGCATGAACGCCGCCAAGACCAGCTTCCAGGACGCCAACGAATTCGGCGAGGAGGCCGGCGTCGAAAAGACCCTGGCCGCCGCGAAGGAGAACTGGGCCGACAACGAGACCATCACCGCCCTGGCCGCCAAGGTCCAGGAGCAGTGGGACGCCTACAAGGCCGATCCCCAGGGCTACTTTGACTCCACCGAGCTGTTCGCGCTGGACACCATGATCGGCGGCAAGGGCATCACCGACCCCGAGCTGGTCAACACCCTGGTCAGCAACACCGCCGACGCCATCGACTGGCTGGCCAGCCAGGACATCAAGCTGACCGACGTGGCCTCCTTCGGCGGCGCGTCCGTCAACCGGATCCACGCGCCCGAGGACGGCTCCGGCGTCGGCGCGTTCCTGGTGGACCGCTTCTCCGCCAAGCTCGACGAGCTGGGCGTGGAAACCATGTATGAGACCACGGCCACGGAACTGCTCACGGACGCGGAAGGCAAGATCTGCGGCGTGAAGGCGGAAGGTCCGGACGCCGTGTACACGTTCAACGCGAAGGCGGTCATCCTGGCAACCGGCGGTTTCGGCGCCAATGAAGAGATGTACACCCAGTACCGGCCTGACCTCAAGGGCACCGTGACCACCAACGCCCCGGGCGCCACCGGCGACGGCATCATCATGGCCCAGGCCCTGGGCGCGGACCTGGTGGATATTGAGCAGATTCAGCTGCATCCCACCGTGGAACAGACCACTTCCATGCTCATTACCGAATCGGTCCGCGGCGACGGTGCAATCCTGGTGAACCAGGGCGGCAAGCGCTTTACCAACGAACTCCTGACCCGTGATGCGGTTTCCGCCGCTGAACTGGCCCAGGAAGGCTGCTATGCCTATATTCTCTTTGATCAGCATCTGCGCGACAACCTGAAAGCCATTGAAAAGTACGTAACGAACGGC
>JAFRJF010000305.1 GCA_017432405.1 Clostridia bacterium
AAGAGGTCCTTGTCGCTGGAACAACGCATATTGGAGTATAGGCGCGAATAGCAACGTGAGAGGAGGACCTCTTCCGACCCGCTGCGCGGGCCACCTTCCCCAACGGGGGAAGGCTTTTGGAAAGCCTCATCAACATCTCGACAAATCAGAATTGATCGCAACTTTACCCCCATTATCGCATTATTCACCGAATTCGTCAATACCCGGCGCCATTCATTCCTCATTCCTAATTCCTAATTCCTCATTCAAAAAGCCGAACCGGCATCGCGTTAAACCGCAATGCCGGTTCGGCTTTTTTCCTCCCCTCACGCCGCTGGCTTTTTGTCGTCCTCCTGGGCGTTGGTGTGGCCGGGGGCGACGCCCTCGGTGCTCTCCCGCTTGAAGAGTATCGTGAAGGTGGCGAAGAGGATCTTGAGATCCTCGACGACGCTGGGCTTGGACATGTACATCAGGTCCATTTGCAGCTTGTCATAGGGGGTGGTGTTGTACTTGCCGTAGACCTGGGCGTAGCCGGTCAGGCCGGCCTTGCACTGCAGGCGCAGGGCGAACTCGGGCATCTCCCGCTCGTATTCGTCGGCGATCTCGGGCCGCTCGGGGCGGGGGCCCACCAGGCTCATGCTGCCGCCGAGCACGTTGAACAGCTGGGGCAGCTCGTCGATGCGGTGGGCGCGCAGCACCCGGCCCACCTTCGTGATGCGGGGGTCGTCATCGCCGGTGGACAGGCGCGCCACGCCGTCCTGCTCCGCCGAGACCACCATCGAGCGGAACTTCAGCATGTTGAATTCCTGCCCGTCCCGGGTCAGCCGGACCTGGCGGTAGAACACCGGCCCGCCGTCCTCCAGCTTCACGGCAATGGCGGCGACCAGCAGGATCGGGCTGCACAGCAGCAGCAGCAGCGTGCCGATGCCGATGTCCAGCGCCCGCTTGGCCACCAGGAACTCCGGCGGCGGAGCGTAGCGGTCCACCCGCATCATCGGCAGGTGGAACATCGGTATCTTCTTGGCGCTGCTCATGATCACGTCGCCCACCCGGGGGATGATGTAGACCACGATGCCGTTGGCCACGCAGTACTTGAGGATGATGTTGCGCTCGTGGCTGTGTACGCCGCACAGGAAAACGGCGGTGAAGTCGTCCAGCGCCTCCAGGTTGGCCTCGAGGCACTCCTCCACCGTGCAGACCCGCTGCACGTCGAACTTCTGGTCCATGCCGTAGCGGCCGAACAGGTCCTCCACGCCGCGGCGCACGTCGTAGATCACGGCGGTCTTCTGGCCGCCGTAGTGGGCGAAGTACCAGCGGTTTGCCGCCCAGCACCAGATGGCCCCCAGCACCAGCTGGGTCGCCAGGGCCATCAACGCGGGCCATATGTTGGGGAACGCGCCGCTCATCAGCCACAGCACCAGGTACATGAAGCCGTCGGCGAAGAATATGCTCAGCGCCTGGGCGTAGAACATCTCCGAAACCCGCTTCAGCGACACCAGGAAGGCGTCGAAGGCCCGGCCGAAGAAGGCGTAGAGCACGATGAACATCAGTATGATGCCGCCGCCGCGGTAGATCGAGGGGAATATGACCACCGTGTGCACGTAGTACAGCAGCCAGACCAGCGCGAAGGGCAGCGTGACCAGCAGCACGTTGGCCGCCTTGATCAGCCTCAGGCCATAGTCGTGGCGCAGATTGGCGCCCCGCCTGGGTTGCCTGGGCAGGGTATGGTCGCCGCCGGAGCGGCCCGAACCCCTCATGCGCCTCTGAGCGTCCATCTCAATTCACGACCCTTTCAGTGCTGAAATATATGCCTCTTCACATTCTATTTTATCTTGTCCCCTTTACGTTGTCAACGCATTTACCTCGGTTTGACAGGAAGCGCGAAAACAAGTCGAACGGATGTCATTAACAAAATGCATGGCTGTCACAATGCAGCCATGCATGATGCGGTTCCCCTGCGTCAGTACAGCAGGCTCTCCTCGCTCTGGGGGTCGAACAGGTGGGTGACCTTCTCGGGGAAGGTGAAGCGCAGCTTCGTGCCGTAGGTCAGGCCGGCGCGCTGCTGCTCGGTCAGGTCCAGCGTGGGGATGCGCAGGATCGCCGAGGCGCCGTCGGGCAGGTCCACGTGCAGGTGCAGCTCGCTGCCCATCATCTCGTTGACCCGCAGCGTGCCCGCGATGCTGCCGGGTTCGTCGCTGAAGCACAGCTGGGTGTGCTCCGGGCGCACGCCCAGTATCACGTCCCGGCTGCCCACGCCCCTGGCCGCAAGCTTTGCGCACTTGTCCGCGCCCAGGGGCACGCGGATGCCCTGGACCTCGGCGGCGTACCCGCTGCCGTCCTTCACCAGCCGCGCCTTCATGAAGTTCATCTGGGGCGAGCCGATGAAGCCGGCCACGAACAGGTTCCTGGGGGCCTCGAACACCTCCTGGGGCGTGCCCACCTGCTGGATGTAGCCGTCCTTCATGATGACGATGCGGTCGCCCAGGGTCATGGCCTCGGTCTGGTCGTGGGTGACGTAGATGAAGGTGGTGTCGATGCGCTTGCGCAGCAGTATGATCTCCGCGCGCATCTGGTTGCGCAGCTTCGCGTCCAGGTTGGACAGCGGCTCGTCCATCAGGAACACCTGGGGCTCGCGCACGATGGCGCGCCCGATGGCCACGCGCTGGCGCTGGCCGCCGGAGAGGTTCTTGGGCTTGCGGGCCAGGTACTGGGTGATGCCCAGGATCTCCGCCGCCTCGCAGACCCGGCGGTGCACCTCCTCGTTATCCATCTTGCGCAGCCGCAGGCTGAAGGCCATGTTCTCGTAGACGGTGATGTGGGGGTACAGCGCGTAGTTCTGGAACACCATGGCGATGTCCCGGTCCTTGGGCTCCACGTCGTTGACCACGCGCCCGCCGATGGTCAGCGTGCCCTCGGAGATGTCCTCCAGGCCGGCGATCATCCGCAGGGTGGTGGACTTGCCACAGCCCGAGGGGCCGACGAACACGATGAATTCCTTGTCCTTGATCTCCAGGTTGAAGTCGTGGACCGCCACGACGTTTTTATCGTATACCTTCTTGACATGCTCAAGCTTCAGGTCAGCCATAATCGTTCCTCCTTATCCCTTGACCGCGCCGCCGGTGACGCCTTCGACGTAATACTTCTGCAGCGCCATGAACAGCGCCGTGATCGGCACCGCCACCAGCACGCCGCCCGCGCAGAAGCGGGTGAAGTAGTTCTGGAAATCGTTGGTGTTGACCCAGTTGTACAGGCCCACGGCCACGTTGTAGCCGTCCTGGTGGCCGAAGGCCACGTAGCTGGCGAACACGTAGTCGCCCCAGGGGGCCATGAAGGCCATCAGCACCGTGTAGATCACGATGGGCTTGGCCAGGGGCATGATGATCTTCAAGAACACCTGGAAGCGGGTGGCCCCGTCGATGCGGGCCGACTCGTCCAGCGATTTTGGGATCGTGTCGAAGTAGCCCTTGGAGATGTAGTAGCCCATGCCGGAGGAGGCGCAGTAGATCAGGATCAGGCCCGGCACCGCGCCGGCCTGGGTCAGCCCCATCTGCTTGAGCAGGAAGTACAGCGTGATCATCGTCAGAAAGCCCGGGAACAGGCCCAGCACCAGCACCGCGTTCATGATCAGCTTGCGGCCCTTGAAGCGCAGGCGGGAAAGGGCGTAGCTGACGGACAGCACGATCGCGGTCTGGATCACGGCGGTGAACAGCGCGATGGTCAGCGTGTTGCCGTACCACTTCAGGTACTGGCTGGTGACCATCGGGGTGATGGTCAGCTGGATGATCAGGCACAGCGTGAACAGCTCCAGCGCCAGGAAGACGGCCCGCTTCGGGCCCCGGTAGTGCTTCTCGGCTACGTAGCCGGGAAGCGAGCGCAGCAGCTTGTCGTCCTGCTTCAGGAAGACCTGGGAGAGGGCCATGCCCCCCACCACGAACACCGGCAGGCACAGCAGTATTAGCTTCATCCGGTCGCCCATCGCGTGGCCGTGGACCCGGCAGGCCGCAAAGGCGAGCCCCGCGTAGCAGGCGACCATGGTGACGATCATCGTCAGAAGGGACGTTCGATGGTTCGCGTCGCCCCTCTCCACCGCCGCGCCCAGCCCGGCGACGACCAGCGTCGACACCACCGCCACCGCGGCGGATATGAGCAGCGCCCTGGGCAGCCACTGGAAGAAGCTGCTGCCCTCGAACAGGAAGGCGTAGTTGTCCAGGGAGAAGGTCTTGGGAATCAGGTAGTCCACCATGCCGCCCTTTTCCAGCTTGTAGGATCGGAAGGACTGGAGGACCAGGAACACGAAGGGCACCAGCCAGACGATGCTCATGACCACCAGCACGGTGTAGATCGTGCCGTTGATGCGGCGCTCGTGGCCCCTCTTGCTGCGCAGCCTCGGCTGCTTCGTTTCAGACATCACTGGAAATCCTCCTCATTCTTCACGGACGGTATAAGGTTGTAGACCAGCAGGTTGATCACGGCCAGCACAACGAACACCATGATGCCGATGACGGCGGCGATCTTGTAGTTGGTATCGCTGACGGTCATGCGGTACAGCCAGGTGATCAGCAGGTCGGTATAGCCGGCGTTGCCGTCCAAGCCCATGGGCTTGCCCTGGCTGAGCAGGAAGATGACGTTGAAGTTGTTGATGTTTCCGGTAAAGCTCGTCAGCAGGTAGGGCCCGGTGACGAACAGCATGTAGGGCAGCGTGATCTTGCCGTACATCTGGAAGGCGTTGGCGCCGTCGATGCGGGCGGATTCGTACAGGTCCGCCGGGATGTTCATCAGTATGCCGGTGGCGATGAGCATCAGGTAGGGGATGCCGATCCAGATGTTGATCAGTATGATCGTGAACCGCGCCCAGCCGGGGTCGGTCCAGAAGGGGACGGGCTTGCTGATCCAGTGCCACTTCATCAGGTAGGTGTTGATCAGGCCGTCCGCCGCGAACATCTTGGACACATACAGCAGCGACACGAACTGGGGGATGGCGATGGTCATGACCAGTATCGTGCGCCACACCTTCTTCAGCCTGATGCCCTTGCGGTTGATCATGATGGCCACGAACATGCCCAGGAAGTAGTTCAGGAACGTGGCGAAGAAGGCCCAGACCAGCGTCCAGAACAGCACCTGCCGGAAGCTGTTGCCGTAGCTGGCGGTGTCCGAGGACAGCAGCGTCCGGAAGTTCTCGAGCCCCACCCAGGTGAACAGCTTGGCCGGCGGCTGGTGGGTGGCGTCGAAGTTGGTGAACGCCACCAGTATCATGAAGATGATGGGCAGCACCGTGAACGCGAACACGCCCAGCGTGGGCAGCGCCAGCAGCGTCTTGTGGAACTGGCTGTCCGCCAGGGATTTCAGGTCGTCCCCGGTGGTCTTGAGCTTGTGGCCGGAGGCCAGGATCTGCTGGGAGATCTTGTTCTGGCGGACGTTGACCCGCCAGGTGTAGATGAAGGCCAGCACGAAGAACAGCGTCAGCACGCCGTAGAGCAATATGAGGAAGGAGTTGTCGCCGTAGATCGTCTTGCGGCCCTCCTTGTAGGTCTCCACCACGCCCAGCGTGTTCAGCTTGGCCAGGTAGCCGATGCCGAAGTTGACCATGTACAGGTTGAACACCGTCTGGAACAGGAAGAACAGCAGGCCCCGGCCCCACTGGCCCCGGGCCATCGATCCAAAGCCCATCACCACGTAGGAGATACGGGTCTTCCAGTCGCCGTCCCGGAAGGTGGTCACCAGGTCGACGATTTCGGTCCACAGCCACTTCACGACCCGGTTGATCGTAAACAGGGCGTTCTTCAGCAGGTTCACAAACCGCCCCGGCAGCGCGGCGAAGAACTGCCCGAGATTGTGCAGCAGCTTCCGTGGCGCGCTCAGCTTTAAGTAATCGAGATCCACCATGCTTGGAGTCCCCCGTTTCTGTTGGTATGGATAAAATTCAAAAAACAGGCCGGGGAGAGTGCTCCCCAGCCTGTTTGCTTGCGCGTCAGCCCGCGTAGGAGATGCAGGTATCCTGGAATTCGGTCAGGGCGGCCATCAGGGCGTCGTCGTCAGCGTTGTCGAACTCGTCGGCGATGACGCGGTCACCCAGGCCGGTGGCCAGGTTCCAGTAGTCGCCAGGGTACTGGCCCTGGGGGATGGTGTACTGCAGCTGGTCGGCCAGCGCGGACAGGGCCACGTCGCTCTTCACGGCGTCGCTCTGCTGGGCAGCCAGGTTGGAGGGACCCCAGCCCAGCGCCTCGTAGCGGGCCAGCTGGACGTCGCCGGAGGACAGCCACGCGGCCAGCGCGTCGCAGGCGGCCAGCTTGTCCTCGTCGGTCTGGGGCTTCACGCCCAGCATCTTGAAGCCGCCGAAGCCGGACATCTGGTAGCCGTCCACGGTGGGCAGCTTGGCGGCGGCGTAGTTGTCGCCGAACAGCTCTTTGGCGGCCTCGGAATCCCAGGTGCCGTCCACGATGGCGCCCACGTTGGTGGCGTTGGAGATGGAGGAGCCGTTCACGAAGGCGGGGCTCGCCGCGACCTTGATGATGCTCTTGAAGGCCTTCAGGCCGTTCTCGGAGGCGTAGTCCGCGTTGCACTTGGTCAGGTTGCCGTCGTTGTCGGAATCGTAGGTCAGCGTGCAGCCCGCGCCGAAGAAGAAGGCGGTCTGGTACCAGCCGGAGTTCAGCTCCATGTAGAAGCTCTTGCCCGCGGCCTCGCAGTCGGCCAGGATCTGCTCCAGGGTGGAGGGATCGGTGACCACGCTCTTGTCGTAGTACAGGAAGTAGCCGTTGTCGCTGGTCAGCGGATAGGCGTACATCTCCTCGCCCATGGTGACGGCGGAGACGGCGCCCGCGTCGTTCTCGGCCTTGACGATCTCGGCGTTGCCGGGCTCGACGACCTCGACCGCGCCGGCGGCCACCAGGCGGGCCAGCTGGTCCTGGGCAAAGCCGAAGATGTCGGCGGCGGCGGAGACGTCGGTGATCACCTTGCTGGCGGCGTCGCCCTCGCCCACGGCCTCGACGGTCACGTTCATGTTCGCATAGTCGGGATTGGCCGCCTTGAAGGCGTCGATCTGGGCGTTGGTGAAGTCCACGGCGGCATCGGCCACCCAGACCTTCAAATCGCCGCTGTAGCCCTCGGCGAACGCCGCGCCGCACAGGGTCAGCGCCAGCGCGAAAGCCAGAACCAGGGTCAGTATCTTCTTCATAGTAACTCCTCCTCTGCTTTTTTGACGGTCTTGTGGAAAATAGAAAGCGTTTTTCCACGGATTGCACGATAATTATATATCCTGGGGCTGTGCCCTGTCAAGGACAGAACGGGCACAAATTGATGCGGATGTAACAAAAAGAACCGGTTTTGACACAAAAGGCGCCCATAAGTCGAACGCGCTGCCTACAGCGCCTGGACCTTCGCCAGCTGCCGGTTCTTGTAGGCCGGGTCGCCGGTGACCTCCCGCAGCACGGTGATTTCCGGCGGAACCTCGGCGCTTTCGCTGTACATGAACAATACGGCCCTGTCGCCGGAGAAGGGGTAGACGTCCAGCTCGAATTTGCAATCCCGGTAGATGAAGCGGTGCTTCTCCTTGCGCACGCTGTGCAGCTGCTCGTCGCACTCCATCAGGTAGTGGAGGTACTGCTTTTCGGAGATGGGCTTCTCGGTGACCCACTTCGCGCCGTCCTCGGTCACGTGCTTCTCGGTGTAGAAGTACAGGTAGTCCTCGCCGTTCGCCTGCTGGCGGATGCGCCGTTCCACCCCGGGCTGGGTGACGCGCAGGTAGGTCTGCATCATGTCGATGGCCAGCGCCCCGTATTCCCGCTTGAGCAGCCCGACGTCGGGCATCTGTACCAGGAACTTGCGCTTGTTCACCATCGGCTCGGGCTCGCCCAGCAGCCGGTAGATCTCCACGATGGCCCGGTTGATCTTCTCCTCGAAGTTCACCGAGTTGTCGATGATGTGCAGGTTGGGGTGGCCCCGCCAGGCCCGCAGGGTGCGGTCGTCCATCTCCCGGGCGTATTCCAGCGACTCGGTGCGGGCGGCGTTGCCCAGGTTGTAGGCGAACTCGGCCCCCTTGGCGCAGGTGACCAGGTGGAGCACCGCGTCGTAATTCGCCAGCACGCTGGCCTCGGTGCGCCCGTCGAAGCGGGAGAGCACCTCGGCGAATTCCTCGTCGCTGATATAGGCCTTGTCGTCCATCAGGGCCCGGTCGTATATGATAAGTATGTTGTCCTCGTTCACCACCCGGGCGGCGTCCAGGGCCAGCTTTTCCTTGTGGATCTGGTCGGCGACCACGAAATCCTGGAAGGCCAGCATGCTCATGCAGTCACCGAAGGGCCGTATGCCGAAGCCGGAGATCAGCTCGGTGGCGGTCTCGGGGATGGTGATGACCCGCCAGCCGTCCTCCTGCTTGAATTCGTGGAGTATGCGGCTGATCAGCGTGGTCTTGCCCGCGGCGGGTCCGCCGGTGAGGACGATCTTGGTGATGCGCTTGGACATGGGGGGTGCCTCCTTTTTTTATTCAAACAGCCAATTCCCGAACGCCTCGACGGTCTTGAAATAGTACCGGCAGTTCTCGCGCATGAAGCGCTCGATCTCGCCGATGTCGTTGGCCCAGCCGGCGGCGGCGAAATCCACTCCGGCGGCCCGGGCCATGTCGTGGCCGGGCTTCAGGTCGTCCAGCACCAGCACCTGGCCGGGCGCCAGGGCGTATTTTTCCATGATCTGTTCCACGGCCCAGGGGTTGGGCTTGCGCAGCTGGGGCGGGCATTCCCAGCCGTATACCGCGTCCGGCTCGGGCAGGCCGTTTTCCCGGTAGTCCCGGAGTATGTTGTCCCGGTAGGAGTGGGAGATCACGCACAGCAGCCCGCCCTCCCGCTTCTGCCGCCAGAGTATGTCCGCCATGCCGGGGTAGACCTCGGGCACGTGCCGCTGCACGTAGGCGTTCCACCAGGCCTGCTCGTGGACCATCTCTTCCTCGCTCAGGCCCACCTCGTCCCGGAAGAAGGGCACCACGCCGGGGTGGAAGTTGCGCAGGAAATAGTGCTCCAGCGTGCAGCGGTAGCCCGGGCGGTAGAGCTTCATGTATTCCACGAAGCAGGGGAAGTGGACCGTGGCGGTGCTGTTGACGACGGTGTCGTCGTGGTCGACGATCAGGCAGGGGTATTTCAGGTTCATCGAAAGCTCCTTCGCAGTGGGTGAATGTCCCCCCGCGCAGGCGCATATGCTGTGCTGAAAGCGGGGGAGGTGTGGAATGCGCAGATACCCTGGGAACTGGTGCTGTCCTTCGCCATCGGGCTAACGCTGCTGTGCCTGATCGGCTATCTGCTGCTGGTGCCGATGCGCTTCATGTGGCGGCTGGTGGCCGGCGGGGTGATGGGGGCCCTGGCGCTGATGCTGGTGAACCTGATGGGCAGCCTGGTGGGCTTCGGCGTGGAGATCAACCCCTTCACCGCCATGGCCGTAGGCTTCCTCGGCCTCCCCGGCGCGGTGCTGGTGGTGGCGCTGAGGGTGTTGATGTAAATTCTGATTTGTCGCTCTGGCGACAAATCAGAATTTATCTCACTTTCCCTCGTCCAGCGTCACGACTTCGACCGCCTTCTCCACCATCGCCTGCAGCGCGTCCTGGTCGAGGCAGTCGGCCTCGGTGTCGCCGCGGCTGACGGCCCGGAAGATCACGCAGCACTCGTGGCTGGCGTCGATGTAGCCGGCCACCGCGCGGCTGTAGCGGTTCGCTTCGGCGGCGTCGGCGTCCCCGGTGGCCTCGGCCACGTCCTCGTGGGCGTCCTCCGGCGTGGACTCGGCGGCGGTGAGGTCGGTGTCGTAGCCGTACCAGCGCGCCTCCCGCCCGGCCAGCTGCCCGGTCTGGACCTCACCGGCGGTGATGCCCTCGGTGTTCTCCATCAGGGAGTGGGTGTACTTCGCCATGGCCTCGGCGCTGCCGTGGCCGCAGGTCACGGTCAGGCGCGCGTCCCCGGCGTCGTCGCCGGCGGGGGTGAAGGCGTATTCGGGAATGTTCCCGTCGGAGGTCAGCGCGCCCTTCTGGCGGCTGTAGCCGTCGATCTCGCCGATCTTGCCCAGCTTGTAGTACCGCGCGCCGCCCCGCACGTTGCTGCCGTTGGCGATCAGCCAGTTGTCGCCCTCCGTGACCACCGCGCCGTCCTTCACCTTCAGCGCGCCGTCGTCGTAGCGGAACAGGAAAAACGCCGCCACGGCCAATACCGCCACGATGCCGCACAGTATCGCGATGTCCCTCTTGCTCAGGTAGGGCTTCTTCGCCGTCTGCCTGCGGTAGCCCTTGGATTTTGCACTCTTCTTCGCCATGCTCGGTCATGTCCTTTCGGTTGGAATTTTCCATATGATTATAGCATATATTTTTCGTTTTGTGTAGATTATATCGGGGGGAGGAGGAAATACTGATTTGTCGCCCCGCGACAAATCAGTATTTGTAAAAGCACAGCGTCCGGCGAAAGTCGCCGGACGCTGTCGTCGTATCGCGCTCAGTATCCCGCCAGCACGGTGCCGGGGATCAGGTAGTCCGCCGCGCCGCAGTCGGGGCAGGGGGTCAGGCCCTGGGCCAGGGCGTCGTCCCGCAGGATCAGCGTATAGCTGCCGGAGAAGGAAGCGCAGGCGTCGCTGGTGTGGCACACGCCGTCGGCGTCTTGCCACAGCGCTGCCTTGCCCAGCAGGGCGGTGGAGGGGGGATCGCAGCGCTTGCAGGCGCTCTTGCCGCTGGCCGCGGCCTCGGCCAGCGAGTGGGCCGGGGCGTTCTGCATGCCCTTGCAGTTCGGGCCGCTGTGATAGCCCTTGCTGGAACTGTAGTAGTAGACCTGGATCTCGCTCACCGGCTTCAGCGCCACGGCGGGGCTGACGGCCTCGGGCTCGGGGGTCGGGGTGGGGGCCGGGAAGAGCTCCTCGACGTAGAAGCCGGCGCCGCAGTCCTCGCAGGGGGCGTAGCCCGCCGCGACCGCCTTGTCCAGCGCCATCAGCCGCCACTGGCCCTTGAAGGACGGGCACTCGTCGGTGGTGTGGATGACGTCCTTGGCGTCGACCCAGGCGACGTGGGCCTCGTCCAGTATGCCCTCGTCCGGCATGCCGCAGGACTTGCAGGGGTTCTTGCCCATGTCGAAGGCCTCCTGCAGCGTGTGGGCGGGCGCGCCGGACATGTCGTGGCGGTTGGGGCCGTTGTGGAAGCCCACGCTGCCGTTGTCGAAGAAGTAGACGGTGGCCTGGCCCGCGGGCTTGACCGTGTATTCGGCATTCTGCGCAGGCGCTTCGGCGGGTTCTTCGGTGGGCGCTTCGGCGGGTTCCTCAGCGGGCGCTTCGGCGGGTGCTTCGACGGGTGCCTCCGTGGGCACTTCGGTGGGTTCCTCGGTGGGCGCTTCGGTGGCTTCCTCCACGGGCGTCCACAGGATGGTCGCCGACTCGGACGTATCGGTGGCTTCTTCCGTCGCGTCCGCCTCGGGCGCTTCGGTGGCCTCCTGGGCCGGGGCCGGGGTCGCCGCCTCCGTGGGTTCTTCGCGCACCGCCTCGGTGGGCAGGGCGGTGGCCGGCTTCAGGGGAATGGCCGTGGCCTCCGCCAGCGGGGCGGCGGTGGCGTTATCGGCGGGGGCGTCGGTGGCCGCGTCCGCCGCGCCGGGCTCAAATTCACCGTTGGCGTGCAGCGTGCCCTCGCCCAGGGGAGTGGCGTCCGCGGTATCGGGCGTGGCCTCGGGCAGCCGGACGTCCACGGCTTCGGGGGCTTCGGTCCCGGCGGCTTCGGTGGCCTTGGGCTTTTTCGTAGCCTTGGGCTTCTTCGTGGCCTCGGGCACCAGAAGCACGGGTTTGTCGGTCTCTTCGATGGCGTCGGCGGCAGCGGTCTCCTTCGGCGCCTCAGTGACTTCCGCCGGCTCGGTCGCTTCCGCCGCTTCGGTCTCCTTGGGTGCTTCGGTTTCCTTCGGCGCCTCGGTGACTTCCGTCGGCTTGGCCGCTTCGGTCGCTTCAGGGGCGTCGGTCAGGGCGGGCGCCTCGGTGGCCGCGGGCGGCAGGGTGTCGGCGGGGGCGTCAGTGGGCGCGGGGGAGGCCTCATCCCGGTGGAACAGGTCCTCGATGGCGGCGCGGGCCTTGCCCGCCGCCTCCACGCCGGCGTCGATGGCGTCGGCGGTGTAGGCGCCGCTGTAGGCCGCGCTGGCCTCGCTGAAGTCCCGCATCACCTGCCAGGTCTCCGAGGTCTTCTTCATGGCGGCGTCACCGGCCACGGCCACGTCCGCCGCGGCCTTGTCCAGCCAGTCGTTGGCCTTGTCCTGGAAGGCGGTGAATTCCACGTTGTCCAGCGGCACCGTCAGCGCGAACACGATCAAAAATACGCTCAGGCACAGCGTCAGCAGCGACACCACCAGCTTCGTGCCGGCGGTCATGCGCACCTTGCGCTGCCACAGCATCACCATGCCCACGGGCCACAGGATCACGCTCAAAAGCAGCGTGATGAAGATGTAGAAGAAGCCGGCCTTCTTGCGCTTCGGCGGCCTGCGGTTGGGGCTGCCGTAGCCGCCGTCCCGCTTCTCCGAGCGCATCATGTAACCGCTGCCCCCGCGGGAAGCGAACCACATCAGCCCGCCGGGCCGCATCGCCTGCTCATAGGTCATTTGCATAATATATCACCTTTCAGGATCGTCACACTTCACCTATGGATACACATAACCATTTGTATTATATCAGATTGCATGGCAAAGGACAAACGACAACATTGTGACGGGGATGTGAGGGAAATGTGCGCGGTTACAAGCATTGTTTTTTGGCGGGGGATATGGTATCATATAGGTATTGACAACTTCCACAAGCGAGGTAAACATGTCCTTCTTCAGCTTTGCCGAGGGGTCGGCGATGTTCGACACCACGCCCATCGAGAACCTGTTCCTGATGGAATACCTTTCCACCGCGCCGGAGGCCTGCCTGCGGGTGTACCTGTATGCCCGTATGCTGGCGCTGCACCCGGAGCTGGGGGGCGACATGGCCGAGACGGCCCGGTTTCTGCGCATGGACGAGGAGGCGGTCTACCAGGCCTTCGCCTACTGGGAGCGCCAGGGGCTGGTGAAGCGGCTGAGCGACCGGCCGCCCACCTATGCGCTGCTGCCCCTGCGGGGGGACGGGGCCGGGGCCCAGCCGGCCATGGAGCAGAGCTACTACACCTACCGGGACTACAACGCCTCGATGCAGGCGCTGTTCGGCAAGAACCTGATGGACACCCACGACTTCCGGGTGGCCAACGACTGGCTGGACGTGCTGGGCTACGACCAGGACGCCGCACTGCGGCTGGTGCAGTACGGCATCAGGACCTCCCGCAGCAAGGACCCCAAGCCCCGGGGGGTGTTCGATCGTATGAACAAGCTGGCCGCCGCCTGGGCGGACCGGGGGTGCCGCACCCTCGAGGACGTGGAGAAGGTCATCGCCGAGCAGGAGGACGTGTACCCGGTGGCCAAGGCCGTCGTCAAGCGCTTCGCACTGCGCCGGGACCCCACCGTGGACGAGGTGGAGCTGGTCAAGAAGTGGGTGGTGACCTGGAAGCTGACCCAGGATCAGATCCTGGACGCCTGCGCCGAGACCACCAAGGCCTCGAAGCCCTCCTTCGCCTACCTGGACGTGGTGCTGAAGAACCGCATGGACGGCGACGACGCCCTGTGGGGGGATTTGACCGAGGTGCTGCGGGAGCTGGACGCCGGACAGGCCACGCCCACCCCCGACCAGCGCAAGAAGTACGCGGAGCTTTTGAGCGAGGGCTTTGAGCCGGAGTGCGTGAAGCTGGCGGCGATCCAGTGCCATCGCCGCAAGAAGACCCGGTTCGAGGACGTGGAGTGGATGCTGCGCCGCTGGGGGGCCGAGGGCATCCGCACCCGCGCCGCCGCCGAGGCCTATATCGAGGCCATGCAGGCCAGGGCCGAGCGGGTGCGGCAGGTCCTGGAGCAGTGCGGCCTGGAGCGCCGCCCCACGATGGGCGATCTGACGATGTACGAGGGCTGGCAGTCGGCCCACGACCCGGCCCTGATCGACTACGCCGCCACCTGCGCCCGGGGCATGCAGGTGCCCATGAAGTACATGGACAGGCTGCTGGAGGACTGGAAGGCCGCCGGCGTGCGCACCGTCGAGGAGGCCGCCGCCCGCCATGCCTCCGCCCGGCAGGCCCGCGCCGCCTCGCCCCAGGCCCCGGCACAAAACCCCGCCCTGAACTACGCCCAGCGGGAATACAAAGAGGAAGACTACGGCGACGACTTCTTCGTCGACCTTGACAGATATGCCGACGACAGCACCGGGGGAGGCGACGGGAAATGAAGAGAGCGGAGCACGTGAAGGCGCTGCTGGCCGAGTACGCCGAGCAGCGCTCGGAGGACGAGCGGGATCAGCAGGAGAGGTTTCGGGAGGCCGTCGCCCGGCAGCCGGAGATCGGCAGGCTGCGCCAGGAGAGCGCCGACCTGGCCCTGGGGGCCATGCGCCGGATACTGGGCGAGCCCGACCCCGACCGCCGCAGGGCGCTGTCCGAGGGGACGAAGGCCCAGGGCCGCCAGATCAACGCCCGCATCCGCCAGCTGCTGGTGGAGGCCGGCATGGAGGGCGACGCGCTGGAGATGCGCTACCGCTGCCCCATCTGCAGGGATACCGGCTACGTGGGCGAGGCCCCGGCCCGCTTCTGCGAGTGCTTCGAAATGCGCCTGCGCCTGCGCCAGCACGAGGACGGCAGCATGGCGGGCGTCCAGGAGCAGAGCTTCGAGCGCTTCGACGCCAACGTGGCCCCGGAGGCGGACGGCCAGCGGGACCGGCTGGTGAAGGCCCGCAACCTGTGCCAGCGCTACGCCGACGCCTTCCCGGACACCGAATACCGCAACCTGTTGCTCACCGGCGAGGGGGGCCTGGGCAAGACCTTCCTGCTGAACTGCATCTTCGGACGGGTGACCGGCCGGGGCTTCTCCGCCGTGCGGGTCACCGCCTTCCGCATGTTCGAGGCCATGCGCAAGCAGCACGTGGGCAATGACGAGAGCTACGACGGCTTTTCGGCGCTGATCGAGGTGCCGCTTTTGCTGATCGACGACCTGGGCACCGAGCCGATGATGCGCAACATCACCCTCGAATACCTGTTCACGCTGCTGAACGAGCGCATCGCCGCCAAGCGCCACACCGTCATCGCCACCAACCTGACGCCGCCCCAGCTGAAGGAGCGCTACGGCGAGCGGGTGGCCTCCCGGCTGCTGGACCGCAGCATCTGCGCGCCGGTGCAGTTCAAGGGAAAGGATCTGAGAAGCCTGTGAGCGACACCGCAAGGGCAGTCCTTGAATATCTGGACGGGCTGGGCATCGAATATCGCATGGCCGAGCACCCCCCGGCCTTCACGATGGCGGACTGCGCCGCCGTCGACCGGCAGCTGGGGGCGCTGACGGTGAAGAACATCTTCCTGACCACGAAGAACAAGAAGCGCTGCTTCCTGTGCGTCTGCCGCCCGGACGCCCGCTTCCACACCGCGGACATCTCCAAGCAGGTGGGCGCCTCCCGGCTGAGCTTCGCGCCGGAGGCAATGCTGTTCGAGCGCCTGCGCTGCCACGGCGGCTCCGCCAGCCCCCTGGGCCTGATCTTCCCCGAGGCCCGGGAGGTTATCCTGATCGTGGACAGCGCCCTGCGCGAGGTCCAAACCCTCGCCTTCCACCCCTGCGACAACACCCAGACCGTGGCGATGCCCGCAGCAGATTTCTTCGATAAGTTCCTGACGGCAGTCGGAACAGAAGTGGTGGACGTGGTTTTTAATGAGGAATGAGGAATGGGGAATGGGGAATGGCGGTTGAAATCCTTCGGATTTCTTGATTGTTATAACGGAGTGGTTGGGTAAATTCTGATTTGTCGGGGAGACGCGGTACCCAAGAGCCTTCCCCTTGGAGGGGAAGGTGGCCCGCGAAGCGGGTCGGAAGAGGTGTCACCGCTGCGATAAGATCGTCTATCGGAATAGACGAACGAGGTGTAACGGGGACACCTCTTCAGTCTGCTTCGCAGACAGCTTCCCCTCAAGGGGAAGCCTTTTGGGCGCGACAGTAGGTATTTTTCCTTAAGTTGAGGACATTGCCCTCAAGGGGAAGCCTTTTGGGGAACCGCTCAACAACCCTACAAATCAGAATTCACCCACGCCCGCACAGCTGCGAAGGAACAAGGAACGGCTCCCATCAATAAAAGAAATCCGCAAGGATTTTCGAAGCGAAGCGAGTCCTTTAGGGCACAACCATTCCTCATTCCTCATTCCTAATTCCTCATTCAACCGCGCTTGTCCATTTAACCTTCTCCCTCTAAACTCTTACGGGCATCCAAGGATGCTTTGAATCCTGAACGACAGGAGCGTGAGTAATATGCTTGGTGGAGTCATCGGCACGGACGCCTATGTCAAGGCGCGGAAGCTGGGACTGAAGTCATACCACAACAGCCTGCAAAAGCGGCTGAACCCGTCGCTGCCGGTGCTGGAGGAGATCGCCCCCCAGCTCAATACCCTCGGGCGGGTCTCCCTGGGGCTGGTGCAGGTCCCGCTGACGAAGGTGGTGGGCACGGCCTCGAAGGGCCGCACCAACGCCTTTGCGCCGAACTTCATGCCGGTGCTGGACCCGGGCTCGGAATTCGCCCGCAAGTGGGCCACGCTGTGCGAGAGCGTGGTGGAGCAGGGCATGAACCAGCCGGTCAAGGCGCTGGAATATTTAAATCAGTTTTACCTCGTGGAGGGCAACAAGCGCGTCAGCGTGATGAAATACCTGGATTCGGTGTACATCGAGGCGGAGGTCACCCGGGTGATGCCGGGGCGCACCGACGACCCGGTGAACCAGCTGTACTATGAATTCCTGCCCTTCTATGCCGATACCGGCATCAACTACCTGTGGTTTTCCCGACCCGGCAGCTACGCCAAGCTGTGCGCGCTGACGGGTCACACGCCGGGGGAGAAGTGGCCCAGCGAGGACCTGAGCGACTTCCTGGCGGCCTACATGCGCTTTCGCGCCGAGTACAAGGCCCGGGAGGCGATCAGCGACGCGGGCAAGCTGCCCGCCACCACCGGCGACGCCTACCTGATCTACCTGGCCGCCACCGGCTATGCCGAGGCGCCGAGGAAGTTCGAGCCCCAGATCCGGGGCGAGGTGAAGGCGCTTTGGGGCGAGTTCGAAAAGGAGAAGGAACCGGAGAACGTCGCCCTGATCATGAAGCCGGCGGAGCAGAAGCAGGGCAGCCTTCTGAACACGCTGTTCGGCCCCTCCAGCGTGAAGGTGGCCTTCCTTTACCACCGGGACCCCTACCAGTCCGGCTGGACCTACTGGCACGACCTGGGCCGGCTGAACCTGGAAAACGAGATGGGGGATCGGGTCAAGGCCACGGTCTGCGTCTGCCCGGACGCGGCGAACTTCGAATCGGAGATCGAGCGGCTGATCCAGGAGGGCAACAAGCTGATCTTCACCACGTCGCCGGTGATGCTGGCGGCGTCGATGAAGGCCTCGATCAAGCATCCCGACGCCCGTATACTGAACTGCTCGCTGCTGGCCTCCTGGCAGCGGGTGCGCAGCTACTACCTGCGCATCTACGAGGTCAAGTTCCTGATCGGCATGATCGCCGGGGCGCTGACCACCAACGACAGGGTGGGCTACATCGCCGACTATCCCATCGCCGGCGTGGCCGCCAGCATCAACGCCTTCGCCCTGGGGGCCCGGATGGTGAACCCGAGGGTCAAGGTCTGCCTGGCCTGGTCCACCCGGAAGGACTTCGACCCCGACGATCCCTTCGGCGATCCGTCGGTGCAGATGATCTCCAGCCTGGACGTGGGCGCGCCCAGCCACCACGCCGTGGAATACGGCCTGTACACCCAGGTGGACGGCGTGAAGGAGAGCCTGGCCATCCCCGTGCTGGATTGGAGCCGCATCTACGAATCCCTGACCCTCAGCGTGCTGAAGGGCAACTGGAAGGACACCGGCACCGACAAGCCCAAGGCCGTCAACTACTGGTGGGGCCTGTCCTCCGACGCGGTGGACCTGGTGATGTCCCAGCGCATGGACATCGGCCTGAAGCGGCTGGTGGAGCTGGTGAAGGAGCACATCCGCGAGGGCGTGTTCTGGCCCTTCGAGAGCATCATCCGCGACCAGGCCGGCGAGATCCGCTGCCCCGTGGACGGCAGGCTCAGCCCCGCCGACATCATCGCCATGAACTGGCTGGTGGACAACGTGGTGGGCGGCTTCCCCGCCATCGACGAGCTGAAGGACGAGGCCCGGGCCCTGGTGGAGCTCCAGGGCATACGGGAGATCGAAATGCCCTCCCCGTCCAACTTCAGCTGGAAGGCGGAGGAATTGCAGGCAGAGGCGAAGAAGTAGGGGTTAGGTTTTAGGGGGGGGACCCCGGCAACCTTCCCTAACACCTAAAACCCATAACCTAAAACCTGAATTCTGATTTGTCGCTTCGCGACAAATCAGAATTTCACCGATCACAAAAGGGGCGTCAGGCATGAAGATCATGGTGCTTGCGGACGTTGCGGACAAGGCGCTTTGGGACTACCTGGACCGGCGGCTGCTGGAGGGGATCGACCTGATCCTCTCCGCCGGCGACCTGCCCGCGGAGTACCTGTCCTTCCTGACCTGCTTTACCAACGCGCCGATACTCTACGTCCACGGCAACCACGATAAGAGCTATGACAAGAAGCCCCCCGAGGGCTGCACCTGTGTGGACGACGACATCTGCGTGGTGGGCGGCGTGCGGGTGCTGGGCCTGGGGGGCAGCATGCGCTACCGCCCGAACGAGCCCTATATGCACACCGAGCGCCAGATGGCCCGCCGCGCCAAAAAGCTGTGGTGGAAGCTGCACAGGAACAGGGGCTTCGACATACTGCTGGCCCACGCCCCCGCCCGGGGCGTCGGCGACCTGGAGGACCTGCCCCACCGGGGCTTCGAGACCTTCCTGGCCCTGATGGACCGCTGGCACCCCCGCTACCTGGTCTACGGCCACGTCCACCAGGAATACGGCGCGCTGGGGTTCCAGAGGGAAAGGAAGTACGGAGAGACGGTTTGCGTGAATGCGTATAAACGATATGTCATCGAAATTTGAACCGGATGACGTATAAAAAAATTAGGAATTAGGAATTCCTCATTCCTCATTCCTCAGTCCTCATTCCACCAAAGGAGGCCGCCGACGATGCTGACACCCTATAAGACCCTCCTGCGCGACGCCCAGGAGGAGTTCATCGTGAACAAGTCCCGGTTCATCGGGCACGGGCGGCCCTGCGAGACGGAGGCGGCGGCGCTGGCGTTTCTTTCCGAGATGCGCGCGAAGTACAAGGACGCCACCCACAACTGCTACGCCTACATCATCGGGCCGAACATGGGCGTCATGCGCTACTCCGACGACGGCGAGCCGGGGGGCACCGCGGGCATGCCCATCATCGAGGTGATGAAGGCCCGGGGCGTCACCAACTGCGCCGTGGTTGTGACCCGCTACTTCGGCGGCATACTGCTGGGCGCGGGCGGGCTGGTGCGGGCCTATTCCCAGGGGGCCGTGGCGGCGCTGCGGGCCTCGGGCGTGGGCACGATGCACCCCACCGCCCGCTATCTGATGGAGATCGGCTATCCCATGATCAACCGCATGGACTTCTTCCTGAAGGACGAGCCGGTGACCGTGGAGGACAAGACCTTCACCGACGTGGTGACCTACACGCTGGTGGTGCGCTGCGCCGACGAGGCCGGCTTCCTGGCACGACTGGCGAACATGTCCGACGGGGCTGTGGAGCCGCTGCGCTACGAGGAAATCTACCTGGCCTGGCCCGAGGAGGACGCCCCGTGACCGGCCACGTCATCCCCGAAGGGGTTCCGGCGATGCCGCTGGAGCGCTACCTGAGGCGGGCCTGGCCCCTGATGCCGGGCCGCGTGCTCCGGGATGCGCTGAAAAAGAAGGACGTGCGCGTCAACGGCGCGCGCAGCGGGGCCGATGCCACTGTGCGGGGCGGGGACGAACTGGCCATCTATCTCGACGACAGGTGGCTGGCGCCGGCGCCGGAGATCCTGTTCAGCGACGATAAGCTGATCGCAGCCGTCAAGCCCCAGGGCCTGCCGGTGGACGTGGACCGGGACGGCGTCGGCGCGGACACGCTGCTGACCCGCCTGCAACGCCGCTGGCCGGAGGCCCGGCTGTGCCACCGCCTGGACGCGGCCACCGGCGGCATCGTGCTGGCGGCGGCGGACGAGACCGTATTGCGGCAGGCCCTCGACGCCTTTCGGGACCATGCAGGTCTGAGAAAGGAATACCGCGCCCTGGCCCTGAACCGGTTTGACAGAGCCGAGGGCACGCTGGACGCCTGGCTGATCAAGGACGCCCGCCGGGGCGAGGTTCGCGTCCTGCATAAGAATGCCCCCGGCGCAAAGCCCATCCGCACCCGCTACCGGGTGCTGGGGCAGCGGGGGAACGGCCTGACCGACCTGGCCCTGGAGCCGGTCACCGGCCGCACCCACCAGCTTCGCGCCCACATGGCCGACTTCGGCCACCCCCTGCTGGGCGACGACCGCTACGGCGACCGCGAGGCCAACCGCCGATACCAGTGCGCCCGGCTGTGCCTGTGGCACGGGAAGCTGACGGTCACGCAGGACAGCCCGCTGGTCGACTACCGGGGCATGACGTTCCAAGCGGATGCGCCGGAGTGGGACAAATACTGATTTGTCGAGCTGCGACAAATCAGAATTTACGGAGGTACGACTATGCCCATCACGATGATCGCCACGGACGTGGACGGCACCATCCTGCCCCGGGGCGGGGTCATTTCCGACGCCACACGGCGGGCGGTGGGCCTGTGCCGGGCGCGGGGCATACCCTTCGTCATCGTTAGCGGGCGCTGGATCGGGGCGTTGGGGGACGTGATCCGACAGTGCGGCACCGAGGACCAGCCCGTCGTGATCGTCAACGGCAGCGCGGTGCTGGGCCCGGGCGGCGAAACCTGGCACGAGCGCTTCATGGACCCGGCGGACGTGGAAGCGGTCTACGGGGTGCTGCGCCGCTACGACGTACAGATCAACAGCTACGTGCCCGGGGCGCTGTACTGCCTGAACACCCCGGCGCTGGCCCATCCCTCCTCGATGATCAAGGGCTACCTGGGCGGCGGCAGGCTGGTGCTGGACGACAGGGCCGCCTTCGAGGCCGAGGCCCTTGACCGCGTCTACAAGCTGGAGGGCCTCACCGAGGACACCGAGCTGCTTACCGAGGTCCGCGCAGCCCTGCGGGAGCAGACCGACGCCCGCGTGACCTACTCCTCCTGGCGCAATGTGGAGCTGATGTCCCACGGCATGGGCAAGGCGGCGGCGCTGGAATGGCTGGCGGGCAGGCTGGGCCTGGATCTTGCAGATTGCATGGCTTTCGGCGACAACGCCAACGACCTGGACATGCTGCGGGCCGTGGGCTGGCCCGTGGCCGTGGGCAACGCCACCGACGAGGTGAAGCAGATCGCGAAGCGCGTCGCCGACACCGACGCCCGCGACGGCGTGGCGAAGGTGATCTTCGATCTACTGGAGGCAAAGCCATGATGCACATCGTACTGGTCAACCCCGAGATTCCCCAGAACACCGGCAACATCGCCCGCACCTGCGCGGCCACCGGGGCGAAGCTGCACCTGATCGAGCCCCTGGGCTTCGAGCTGAGCGACAAATACCTGAAGCGGGCGGGGCTGGACTACTGGCACATGATGACCTACGAGGTCCATAAAAGCTGGGAAGCCTTCCGGGCGGCCTATCCCGACGCCGTTCTCCACTTCGCCACCACGAAGGCCCCCCGGGACTACTGCGCCGCGAGCTACGGCCCCGACGACTTCCTGGTGTTCGGCCGTGAGACGAAAGGCCTGGACGAGAACCTGCTGGCGGCGAACTACGCCCGCTGCGTGCGCATCCCGATGCGTCCCGACGCCCGCTCCCTGAACCTGTCCAACTCGGTGGCGATCCTGCTCTACGAGGCCCTTCGCCAGCAGAACTTCCCCGGTCTGAGCGGGGAGGGACATCTGCACCACACCGAGGCGGCGGGGGACTGGCGGGATTATGTATGAAAAAACGCTGGCATGGCCAGCGCTTTTTCGTGGGGGAGGGATCGTGGAATGCTGATTTGTATCGGAAGTGAGAAATCAAAGTGGGACAAGAGGGCCGTCCGAAACTGCTGAAAAAGTGCCCGCTTCCCGAATGAATGAATTTCAAAGCAGACAATATGCAAATTCTCGAACAAATGAGGGCGATTTACCCTAATAATCCAAGAGAAATGCATATTTGCATTCGTGATTGTTCAACATTTCACAGCATGCAGACTTTTTCAGTGGTCTCGAACCGTCCCCGTGTCCCAGGAGCATCAGGCCCTTTCAACGTCTGAGCGATCTGTCAGAAGGCTTTGTTGGCACATGTTCGCATGTGATCCACGTCAAAAGATTTCAGCGCTCCCGGCGGACCATTGACCTGTCGGTGTCGGACTTCCTTTGGTTGTCCCAATCCACGTATAACAGAGTG
>JAFRJF010000306.1 GCA_017432405.1 Clostridia bacterium
GGTGTAGCCGCGCGCACGCATGTCGCGGGGGAAGAACGCGCGGCTTCTATTCCGTGAGATTCAGCGACATGCGCGTGTGAATACAAGAACGCAAAGCGTTCTTGCGACTCCTTGCAGGTCCCGCTGCTCGGTACAGCGGGACCTGGAAGCGAAGCGAAGGCGGAGCCCAGTCCGTTGAAACCGTCGGTTTCGACGGACTGAACATCTCAATAGTTCCCCCAGAACTTGGCCTTGCCGTCTGCGATGGTGATGATGGCCGCGCTCTTTTCGGGATCGTTGTACTGATCGTAGGTCACATGGCCGGTGACGCAGTCCATGTCGGTGGCCTTCATGGCGGCGATGACGGCCTTGCGGTACTCGTCGGTGCCGGCCTTGCTGCCGGAGGCCTCCGCCTTCTCCAGGGCGGCGCAGAGGATCATGGCGGCGTCATAGGCCTGGGCGGCGAACATATTGGGCGTGGCGCCGTACTTGGCCTGGTAGTTCTTCACGAAGGTCTGGACCGCCTCCCGGGTGTCCTCCACGGAGTAGCCGGAGCAGTAGTAGGCGCCGTTGAGCAGCGCGGGATCGGTGACCACGTCCATGACGGAATCCCAGCCGTCGGCCCCCAGCATGGTGGCCTTCACGCCCGCGGCGTAGGCCTGCTGGGCCACCAGGGCCACCACGGAGCAGTAGTCGGGCACGAACAGCACGTCCGGAGACTTGGCGGCGATGTTGGTGAGCTGGGACTGGAAGTCCACGGCGCCGTCGGCGTAGCTCTCCACGGCCACCAGCTCCAGGCCCTTCGCCTGGGCGGTCTCCTGGAAGGACTGGGCGCAGCCGGCGGAGTAGTCGGAGCCCACGTTATAGAGGACCGCGGCGGTCTTGGCCTTCAGCTCGTCCGCGGCGAAGGCGGCCATCTTGTTGCCCTGGAAGGGGTCGATGAAGCAGGAACGGAACATGTTCTCGTAGACCTTGGCCACGGTGCCGTCCGCGTTCATCTGGCAGGTGACGGTGCGGGCGGTGGCGGAAGCGGTGATCATGGGCATGCCGTCCCCCTGGCTCTCGGCCACCACGGCCACGGTGGGGGCGGTGGTCACGTCGCCGATGATGGCCACCACGCCCTGGTCCACCAGGGAGTTATAGCCCGTCACGGCCTTCACGGGATCGCCCTCCTCGTCGTAGGTCACCAGCTCGATCTGCTTGCCGTTGACGCCGCCCTTGGCGTTCAGCTCCTCCACGAACTGGACGATGCCGTTGTTCACCGCGTTGCCGTACTCGGCCACGGACCCGGTGAGGGGCGCCAGCACGCCCACCTTCAGGGTGCCGGCCTCAGCCTTCTTGCCGCCGGAGCAGGCGGCGAAGCTCATCACGAATACGACCGCCAATACGACGGCGACGGCTTTGGTTGCAAAATGTTTCATGTTATTATCCTCCTTGGGTATTCCATATAAAAAGGCGACCCTGTTTTTTCAGGGCCGCCGTTGCTTTCGGTACGTCTTCAGGCGTATGCGAACGGCAGCCCCCCACGCAGCAGCAGGACGCTGATCCGTACGACGATAATGGCGCAGATGTTCTTCACGGGCTCCGTTCTCCTTTCCTCAGTGATCGTATACAATATATTTTTATTGGTTGGTATACTACCACCGTTCCCTGCTCCCGTCAACCCCTTTTTTGCAAGTTTTTATGCTTTTTATCGATTTTTCTACCGCCAGGCGGCGCATTGCCTTCATAAGTCTCGTGAAACGAGAATATTGACCATGGTGCGCCATCCGATGGACCGCCGTTGACAGCCTGCGCGACAGGGTGTATCTTTTGTATCGGAGGGGAACTATGTCCGAATTTGTAAAACAGCTGTTGATCGTGTGCCCGCTGCTGTTCCTGGCAGGGATGTGCGACGCCATCGCCGGCGGCGGCGGGACCATCAGCCTGCCTGCGTTCCTGCTGGCGGGGCTGCCCACCCATTTTGCGTTGGGCACCAACAAGATGTGCATGTCCATGGGCACTGCCGTCAGCGTGTACCGGTACGGGAAGAGCGGCCGCATCCGCTGGTTCGTGTCCCTCTTCGCCGCCGCCGGGGCGGTGTTGGGGGCCGTGCTGGGGGCCCGGATCGCGCTGCTCATCGACGACGGGTTCATGCGGTACGTGCTCATGGTGCTGCTGCCCGCCTCCGCCATCTTCCTCGCATTGAACCGGAACTTCGGCCAGGTGGGCCTGGAGAAGCAGTTCCCGCCGGTCATGACCGCCATCGTGGCCTTCCTCTGCGGGGGGGGCGTGGGCTTCTACGAGGGGTTCTTCGGCCCCGGGGCCGGGACCTTCTA
>JAFRJF010000307.1 GCA_017432405.1 Clostridia bacterium
GGCACCGGGGCCTGCGCCGTGCTGGCCGCGGGCGCGAGCCAGGGGCTGCTGCCCCGCAGGGCGCGCATACAGCTGCCCGGCGGCGCGCTGGTCGTCCGCTGGGACGACGAAGGTCACCTGTTCATGACCGGGCCGGCGGAGACGGTGTTCACCGGGGAGATCGCTTTATAGCAATGGCGGCGCAATTCCGTTTGGAATTGCGCCGCCATTGCCATGATACTTATGAGAACACCCGCACCCCCCAGCTGAACACCCGGCTGTAATAGCCGCTCTTCAGCTGGCTGACGATGACCTTCTTCGCCACCGAGGAGGCGTGCAGGAAATAGCCCTTGCCCAGGTAGATGCCCACGTGGTCGCACAGGTCCTTGTCGTCGACGGTGTTGAAGCACACCAGGTCGCCGCGCCTGAGCTTGCCGACCCCCTCGACGCGGTCGAACCGGTCGTCGTAGCCCTGGCCTTTCACGCTGCCCTTCAGGATGTCGTTCCAGGCCGCGCTGTAGCAGAAGGCCGTATAGCTGGCGCAGTCGAAGCTCCTGGGCGGATTCGGATCCTCGGAATAGGGCGCGTCCACCAGCGCCTGGGCCACGTAGATGGCCTTTTCGATCTTGGAGGCTTTGGCGCCCTCCGCGGTGGCCCGCAGCTGCCCCGGCACGGCGCCGCCCTTCGGGGAATCGGACTTGGTGGAGGTGAGCATGCCGGCCTTGATATAGCCCTTCCAGCTCCTGTCGCTGTTCGTGATGCGCACGCAGCCGCCCTCCACGCCCAGCGCGTAAACCAGCGCGCCCTGGGACACCGTGGTGAGCGTCCTGGACATGCCCGCGTCCCGGTACACGGTGGCGCTCTTCGCCACATAGGCCTTCAGCGGATTGACGCGGTCCAGGTATTTCAGGCGGATGTAGCCCGTCCTTCCCTTGTAGACCACCCTGGCCCAGCCCTTTGAGCAGGCCCTGAGGCTGACCTCCAGGCCCTTGGGCGCCTTGACGCTGCGGGCGGAGGACGTCAGCGAGGAATAGACCTTCGCCGAGGCGTTCAGCCTGACCTCTATCGAATCGGCCAGCGCCGACGCGCAGGCCAACATCAGCACAAGCGCCATGGCCAACGCGCGCATCCAGCCGGAAATCCGTTCGGACATATCCGAATTACCCCCAATGATGGTTGAAGCCTGTCGAAGGCGCACACGCCTTCGAACATACGCCCATTATTGTAGTTAAAACATATTGTATCTTAAAACAGAGATCATTTCAACATACTTTATGATAATTTTTAATATTCGACCCCGTTCGACAGAATCGCGCGCTGAAAAAACTTGCGGAAGAGGGGCGGGAGGGGTATAATGAAAAAAGACAGGCCAACGGGGGTGATTCAGACATGCAGACGGGCTTGCGCTGCGCGGTGGTGGGCGCGGCGAACATCGACATCGGGGGCTTTCCCCAGGGGCGGATCGCCCTTCAAGATTCCAATCCGGGACGGGTGGTGCTGTCCGCCGGGGGCGTGGGGCGCAACATCGCCTGCAACCTGGCCCGGCTGGGGATCGAGACCCACCTGGTCGCACCGCTGGGCACGGACGCCTTTGCGGACATCGTCCGCGCGGACTGTGCCCGGGCGGGCGTGGATACCGGGCTATGCTTCACCTTCCCCGGCGCGGCCAGCTCGAGCTACCTGTTCATCGCCGACCTGGGCGGCGACATGCAGCTGGCCGTGAACGACATGGACATCTGCCTGCGCATGACGCCGGAGACCCTGGCGGGGCGCCTCGACGCGCTGAACGGCATGGACGCCGTGGTGCTGGACGCCAACCTGCCCCAGGAAACCGTCGCCTTCCTGGCCCAGCGGCTGCGCCCGCCTCTGTTTGCCGACGCGGTCTCCGCCGCCAAGGCCCGCAGGCTGCTGCCCGCCCTGCCCCGGCTGCGCGCGATCAAGCCCAACGCGCTGGAGGCCGAGGCCCTGACGGGGCTGCCGGTGCACGACCGGCCCACCGCCGAGGCCGCCGCCCGCAGGCTGGTGGAAATGGGCGCAAGGGGCGCCTGTATCACCCTGGGCGAGCGGGGCGTCTGCTGCGCTGATCGGAACGAGGTTCGCTTCATGGACGGCACGCCGGTGCAGATGACCAACGCCACCGGCGCGGGCGACGCCTTCACCGCAGCGATGGTGTGGGCCATGCTCCACGGGATGGACCTGTTTGCCTCCGCCCGCGCCGGCATGGCCGCCGCCGCCCTGACCGTGGAAGCCGAGGAAACGGTGAACCCCCTAATGACGGAGGCGGCGGTGAGGCGGAGGATGGGAGACAAATACTGATTTATCGCGGCGCGACAAATCAGTATTTGAGGGGTTAGGGGTTAGGTTTTAGGGGTTAGGGGATGGCCGGACACGTACACGGTGTAGGGGCGCTCTCCGAGCGCCCGCGGGCGATTGGAAATCGCCCCTACACAGCAATAACCCCCTAACCCCTGAATACTGATAAAACACCGACAAAACAACAGGAGGCTATAGACATGAACAAGTATCTTGAAATCTCCCCCGAGGTGAAGGCCGCGTTGGCTGGGGGAAAGCCTGTGGTGGCGCTGGAGTCCACCATCATCAGCCACGGCATGCCCTACCCCCAGAACGTGGAGACCGCCATGAACGTGGAGAAGATCGTGCGTGAAAACGGCGCGGTGCCGGCCACCATCGCCATCATCGGCGGCAAGCTGAAGGCGGGGCTCTCGGCGGAGGAGATCGAATACCTGGGCAAGAAGGGCTATGACGTGACCAAGGCCTCCCGGCGGGATCTGCCGGTGCTGGTCGCCAGGGGCGAGGACGGCGCCACCACCGTGGCCACCACGATGATCATCGCGGCCATGGCGGGCATCAAGGTGTTCGCCACCGGCGGCATCGGCGGCGTGCACCGCGGGGCCGAGGTGACCATGGACATCTCCGCCGACCTTGAGGAGCTGGCCCGCACCCCCGTGCTGGTGGTGTGCGCCGGGGCCAAGTCGATACTGGACCTGGGCCTGACCCTGGAGTACCTGGAGACCAAGGGCGTGCCGGTGATCGGCTACGGCACCGACGAGCTGCCCGCCTTCTACACCCGCAAGAGCGGCTTCGGCGTGGATTACCGGCTGGACACCCCCGAGGAGGTGGCCGCGGCCTTCCGGGCGAAGCTGGAGATGGGCCTGGTCGGCGGCATGCTGGTGACAAACCCCATCCCCGAGCAGTACAGCATGGACCCCGCCGTGATCAACAAGGCCATCGACGAAGCCGTGGCTGAGGCCAACGCCAAGGGCATCAGGGGCAAGCAGACCACCCCCTTCCTGCTGGCGAAGATCAAGGACATCACCGGCGGCGACAGCCTGGCCAGCAACATCAAGCTGGTGTACAACAACGCCGCCCTGGCCGCGCAGGTGGCGGGGAAATTCTGATTTATCGAGCTTTGCTCGATGGGACAAGGGGACGGTTCTCTTGTCCCACTTTTGTTTGCCTGGAACAAGGGCAATGTCATCAATTTATTGCGGAGACATTTGTAGCGACCCTGAAGGACTAACTTTGCGTCGCGGGCGGGAGCGGAGGGGTTCCACAGTGTCGCCGCTGAGCTGTATCCAATTGGCGTGTTTGCCCTGATAATTATCTTCACAATACTTGCGCGTTTTCATATAGATATGGTATAATAAATTTCAGGTAATTTTGAAGGAGGAGAAAAACACGATGTTACATAGGAAGCGCATACTTGCCTCCCTGCTGGCCGTGTTGCTGCTCATTGGCGCATGCACTGCCGTGGCGGAGGAATCGGAGCTTGTATTGCCGGAGGTCGCAACGCCCTTCGAGCTGGAACTGGCGCCTGATGAGGGGCTCGGGGACCTCGAATTGGAGCTTGCGCCGGAAATCGAAAACGGCCCGGACGAGGCGCTGGGGCTGACCGAAGGAGTGGAGCTGCCCGACCTGGAAGCCCCGACCGAAGCGGACGGCAAACAGGACCCGGACGGCGAGACCGGCGACGCTCTGCTCCAGTCCGACGCCTCCGATTACGACTTTGAGATCAAGGATGGCGTACTGGTCAAGTATCACGGCAGTGGCGGCGACGTTACCATCCCCAGCAGCGTCACCAGCATTGGGGAATACGCCTTTTATAGCTGCGGCAGTCTGATCAGCGTGACCATCCCCAACAGCGTCACCAGCATTGGGGACTGGGCCTTTTGTAGATGCGGCAGTCTGATCAGCGTGACCATCCCCAACAGCGTCACCAGCATTGGGGATACTGCCTTTTATGGCTGCGGCCTGATCAGCGTGACCATCCCCAACAGCGTCACCAGCATTGGGGAATCCGCCTTTGCTTGGTGCACCAGTCTGACCAGCGCCACCATTTCCAACAGCGACACTATTTCCAACAGCGCCACCAGCATTGGGGACTGGGCCTTTTATATGTGTACCAGACTGACCAGTGTTACCATCTCCAACAATGTTACCAGCATTGGGGACTGGGCCTTCCAGGATTGCTGCCAACTGACCGGCGTCACCATCCCCAATAGCGTCACCAGCATTGGGGACAGTGCCTTCCAGAATTGCTACCAACTGACCGGCGTCACCATCCCCAATAGCGTCACCAGCATTGGCGAACTTGCCTTTTCGGGGTGCGATGGCCTGACCAGCGTTACCATTCCCAGCAGCGTCACCAGCATTGGAGGTGGGATTTTCGCAGGATGCAATAATCTCAAAGAGATCAGAGTATCTGGAGATAATCGTTGTTATGTTTCCAAGGATGGAATACTATATACTCGGGATATGAAATCCCTGTTACAATGTCCCGGAGCAAAGACCAGCGTCACCATTCCCAAAAGCGTCACCTGCATTGGGGATTATGCCTTTTCTGGTTGCTCCGGCCTGACCAGCATCACCATCCCCGACAGCGTCACCCGCATTGGAAATAACTCTTTCTGGAGTTGCCCAATGACCCGCGTTATTATCCCCAACAGCGTCGCCAGCATTGGGAATGATGCCTTTTCATACTGTTCCAGATTGACCAGAATCACCATTCCCAAAAGCGTCACAAGCATTGGGGATACTGCCTTTTTTTGCTGTTACGAATTGTCCGTAATCATCATTCCCAAAAGCGTCACATTCATTGGGAGAGATGCCTTTTCTTACTGCCAAAATCTCACGATCTATTGCGACAGTGGGTCGGATGCGGAAACCTACGCGAAGGCCTACGATATCCCCTTCAAGCCCATTGACGCAGCCCCCGCCGAGGAACCTACCGTCATAGCTGCCGAGGCGGAACAGGAGCTCATCTTCCTCGGGGTGGGGCAGAGATTGACGCCGGGCATTCGGTTCAGCGACGGGAAAAAGCACGACTATACGTCTTACGGCTGGACAGTACTGTCCGGTTCTTGCGTGAAGTCGTACCTGACGGGGCTCCAGGCCGTCAAGCTGGGAAAGGCCACGGTGAAGTGCGAGCTGAGTTTGAATGAGCGCGACGTGGAGCTGGATACCGGTAAAAAGCCCACCTGCAAGGTTCAGGTGGCCTACAAGCTGCCCGTCGAGGAGCTCAAAGTCGCCATAGGGGACACGGTTCACATCGAGCCGAAGATCTACGCGGGAAGCTACAACCGCAGCTTCTTCGCCGACGCCATCGAGTGGAGCAGCAGCAACAAAGAGATCGCGGAGGTAGGCCAGGGCGGCAGCATCGGCACCGTCTATGGCATTGCGAAGGGTACCGCGACGGTGACCATGAAGGGCGTCGACAAGGCGGCCTGCACGATCAAGGTCACGGTATGCGACCCGCCCACGAGCATATCTCTCGATCCCAAAGGTCCCCTCGAGCTGTGCGGGCCGGATGGGGATATTAAGGGCGAGACCAGTCAGTTGACCGTAAAATTCAATAAGGGCGAGTATTGGAGCAACGTGATCTACAAGAGCAGCAATCCCAAGGTCGCCTCCGTTTCCAAGAGCGGACTGGTTCAGGCGAAGAAAGGGGGAAATGCCACCATCACCGCCACAGCGGGCAAGGTCAAGGCCCACATCAAGGTGAAGGTGCTCAATCCCCCGACGGACATCGAGTTTGTCAGGAACGGCAAGAAGGCCACCAAGGCCACCGTCATCAAGGGGATGACCATCCGCCTGCCCGATGTCAGGCTGACGCCCAAGGACGCGGGCGGAAAGAGCAGCATCGTCTACCGGAAGGACGGCAAAATTATATCCGGCAATTCCTTCAAACTTTCGGGCAACTGCACGATCACCGCGACCACCTATAATGGCAAGAAGGCGGAATTGACGGTTGTCGTTGAGGGAAACAAGGCCCTCACCACCCTCAGCAAGTGGTACGACGCCCTGTACAACAGCAAGTCCGGCGCGCAGGCAAAGCTCGTGGGCAAGGTCAACGCGTTAAACAAGGCCAAGAAGGCAAAGCTGAAGGAGATCGGCAAGGACTTCAAGGGGGCCAAGCGGCAATGGGCCGCCGACGACCGATTCAATGATGGTGTGGACGGCATCAACGTGGGCTCCACCGACATGTCAGGCGGCGTCGACAGGGCCTTCAAGCTGATCTTCTACGATGAATTCGCCAAGTCCGGCAGCAAGATCGAGAACCTGAGCAAATGCAAGGATGAAAAGGCCATGGTCAAGGCCATTGCTCAGATGATCAAGGGCAGCAAGCAGAAAATGACGGTAAAGCTGGACGGCGCGACCTATGCCTTCACCTTCGAGGACATCGGCAGCTACAAGCTGGGCGCGAAGTTCATGCAGGGCAAGGTGAAGGTGACGCCCGCAAGGGGCTCGAACAAGAGCTATACCTTCGGCGCGACAATCACCGACTTCAAGCAGATCCAGGCGTTTATGGAGGACCTGGAGGCTCTGGCAAAGGCGAAGATGACGAATGCGGTAAAGACCGCCTTCACCGACGGCCTCTCCACCATGGGCGTCACTGAGTGCATGGACTACATGAAGGACCTGTACGCGCAGAGCAAGCCGGTCAAGGCGCTGCTGGTAGGGGCGCTGAACGGCAACGCCACAGAGGGCATGGGTACGGTGCTGGCCAAGCTGGTCATGAACGGAAAGAGCGGCTACAAACAGCTCCTCGACATGGACGCCCAGTGGAAGGCGCTCAAGAAATACGTGGGAGATAACAAGACCCTGCTGGAAAACGCTGTGCTGAGCACACTGAACGCCCACAACGTCTTCTCCCTCAATGACATGGATGAACTGAGGACGCTGCTCAAGGATGCAAAGACGGTCAAGGAGATCACCGCCATGACCAATAATTTCGACCCCAGCGCCCTTGGAAAAAAGATAGACAAAGCATGGGCCAAGCATTGAGAAGATAGCGGATGATCGTATCCCCGTACCCCGTTGAGCAATCTGCTCCATCGGCGCGGGGATCAGATGACCGGCGGAAAAGGCACCGCCGGATTGTGGGACAGAGGGACGGTTCCCTCTGTCCCATTCGGGTGAGAATTCTGGTTGAAAAGTGGGACAAGAGAACCGTCCCTTTGTCCCACATGTCACAAAAAAGATCCTTCGCCTGCGCGAAGGATCTTTTTTCATGCAGCGTCAGTCGATGATCTGCAGCTGCAGCGTCAGGTGGAGTTCCTCGTAGCCGCCGGTGACGTTGCCGTCGGCGTCGTAATTGTAGCGGTAGACGGTCAGCTCCATGTCCTGGCCCTCGCCGCAGCGGTCCACGGCGTTCACCATGTCCTGGCTGGACTTGATCCGGGCGCCGTTGGCCTCGGTGATCACGTCCTTCTCCTTCAGGCCGGCCTTGTCCGCTGGGGTGCCGGGCTCCACGGTATAGATCTGGGCCCCGCAGGGAGGATAGCGCTTCATGGGCTCGTCCGGCCCGTCGATGCTGGTCACGGTGACGCCCATGCGGGGGCGCACCACGCTGCCGTTGTCGATGATCTGGTCGATGAAGCCCTTGACCACGCTGATGGGGATGCAGAAGGTCAGCCCCTCGAAGATGGTCATGTACTTCAGCGTGGGGATGCCCACCAGCTCGCCCTTCGCGTTCAAAAGCGCGCCGCCGGAGTTGCCGCCGTTGATGGGGGCGTCGGTTTGGATGGTGGTGATGCTGTGGCTGAAGTTGTCGGCGTTCACGCCCTCGCGCTCCAGGCCGGAGATGATGCCGGCGGTGACGCTGCCGAAGAACACCTCGTCCCCGGTGCCGGGATTGCCGATGATGATGGCCAGCTCGCCGATGCGCAGCGCGTCGGAATCGCCCATGGGGATGGGCTGCGCGCCGCCGGGGGTCTCGCCCTTGAACTTCAGCACCGCGATGTCGGAGCCGTCGTCGTAGCCCACCAGCTCCAAGTCGTTCTCGCTGCCGTCCAGCCACAGGGCGGTGTAGGCGTCGGCGTCCTTGACCACGTGGTAGTTGGTCAGCATGTAGCCGCCGGGCGCGTCGCCCTCGACCTTGCGGATGTAGCAGGCCGAGCCGCCGCCGATGTCGTTCACCTCAGCCACCCGGGACGGGGGGTCCCAGCTCTCCTGCTTGGTGTTCAACTGCACGATGGCCGGGCGCACCCGCTCGGCGATCTCGGGGATCGGGTTGTTGCTGGAATAGACGATGTCATAGGAGGGGTTCTCCCCTGCCGCGTCCTGGCCCGCGGTCTCGGCCGCCGCCAGCATGCCCGTAAGCATCAGCGCGGCCAGCAGCAGCGCCAGGCAGCGCGCGTAGATGTTGAAGTGTTTCATAGGCGATATCCTCTCTTTCGTCGGTCACGTCCGTGACGCTACGATTCAATTATACAACCTCGCGGGCCGTTTGCCAAGGACGATAATGTGATCTTAACCCGTACCTGTTCAATCGGAACGCCACGATTTGTAGCGGCGGCCTCCAGGCCGCCGCTACACCCGACATTATGCAGCCTGACCCGCCTCCAGCGCCTTCTTCGGCGCTTCCGTCGCCGGCAGCAGGAATTCGAAGGCCGTCTCATCGTCGTCGGAGCGCACGGTGATCCTTGAATCGTGCTGCTGCATGATGCGCTGGCAGATGGACAGGCCCAGGCCGGTGCCGCCGCCGGAGGTGTGTGCCTTGTCGGCCTTGTAGAAGCGATCGAAGATGTAGGGCAGGTCCGCCTCGGCGATCTTCGGGCCGTTGTTGGCGATGGTGAAGCGCACGCTCTTGCCCTCGGGTCGGGTGCGCACCCTCAGCCGGCTGTTCTCGCCGTTCATGAACTTTATGGCATTGTCGATGATGTTGGACACCACCTGGTTGATGCGGTTGGCGTCGGCCATCACGTACAGCGCTCCCTCCGCCAGCTCAACCTGGACCTCGATGCCCTTTCCGTCGATGCGGGGCTCGAAGTTGATCAGGTTGCGGCGCATCAGCTCGTTGGCGTCGAAGGGGGCCAGCGTCAGCGGGAACTTGCCCGATTCCAGCCGGGACAGGTCCAGCAGGTCCCGCACCAGCTCGGTCAGCCGGTCGGTCTCGTCCAGCACGATCTGCAGGTAGCGGGGCATGTCCTCCGGGGCGATGATCCCGTCCAGCATGGCCTGCACATAGCCCCGCATGCAAGTCATCGGAGAGCGCAGCTCGTGGGACACGTTGGCCACGAAGCTGCGGCGGGAATCCTCCAGCCGCGACAGCTCCTCCGCCATGCGGTTGATGGTGTCGGCCAGCTCCTCCAGCTCGCCGCCGCAGTGCACCTCCACCCGGCGGGTCAGGTCGCCCTTGGAGAACTCGCTGACCGCGCTGGACATCTCCTTCAGGGGCTTGATCTGGCTGCGGGCCAGGAAGAAGGCCAGTATCGTGCCCAGCGCCAGCGCAAACAGCGCCGGGGGCAGGATCTGAGGCGCCACGCTTCTCAGGCTGACCTGGAGGGCGGCGGTGGGGATGTGCAGCAGCACCGCGCCCACCACGGTTTCGTCGCCGTAGAGCCAGGGCACGCCGATGGTGACGATCTTCTCCCCGTCCTCCAGCTCCGGGAACAGGCCGGTGACGCGGATCTCGTTGCCCTCCTTGATCTTGGACAGCTGCTCCTTCACCGCCTCGGAGGCCAGGCTCCGGGTGGTGTTCCAGGACTTGTCCAGGTACTGCACGTAAGCCGTGCCCGAATCGTAGCTGACGATCCAGATGTCGGCGTTGTAGGTGTTGTAGATGCTGGCGATCTTGCGGCGAATCAGGTAGCGCATCGTGGCGTTGTTGCGGACGTAGCTCAGGGTGTTCAGGTTGGCCATGTAGTCCGCCACCTCCCGGGCCTGCAGGCGCACCTCGGATTCGTAGCTCTCCTGCATGGTCTGCCGCCGGGAGGCGATCAGCACGCCGGTGAATACGGCGATGGTGGCCAGCAGCGCCACCAGCAGCACGCTGTAGGTGCGCCAGAAGAGGCTCCTGCGCATGCTATTTCACCTCGAACTTGTACCCGACGCCCCAGACCGTCTTAATCTGCCAGCCCAGCTTTTCCCCCTCGGTCAGCTTTTCCCGCAGGCGCTTGACGTGCACGTCCACGGTGCGGGAATCGCCGAAGTAGTCGTAGCCCCAGACCTGCTCCAGCAGCTGCTCACGGGTGAAGACCTGGTTGGGATGGCTGGCCAGGAAATTGAGCAGCTCCAGCTCCTTGGGGGGCATCTCCAGCTCCTTGCCCATGTAGTTGACGGTATACTGGCTGATGTTCACCGTCAGGCCGGGAAAGCTCAGCGCCTTATTGCCCTCGGCGGGCTCCGGGGTCTGGTAGCGGCGAATGACCGCCTTGATGCGGGCCACCATCTCCTTCATGTCGAAGGGCTTGGCGATGTAGTCGTCCGCTCCCAGCTCCAGGCCCAGCACCTTGTCGAAGGTCTCATCCTTGGCCGTGAGCATGATGATGGGCACATTGGACGCCTTGCGGGTCTCCCGCAGCACCTGCCAGCCGTCCATGCCGGGCAGCATCACGTCCAGCAGCATCAGGTTCGGCGGCGACGCCAGCACCTTCTTCAGCGCCTCGTCCCCCCGCTCGGCCATCTCGACCTCAAAGCCCTCCTTGACCAGGTATAGATTGACCAGCTGGCGGATGTTCGGATCGTCGTCCACCAGCAGGATCTTCGTTTTAAGCATGGATATCACCTCGGCTATATTCACAAAAACAGGATAGCATAAAGTATTGAACAGGGTGTGAACAAAGTACGAATTCTGATTTATCGAGCTTTGCTCGATGAATCAGAATTGAACAGTTACCTCCGGTTATCACGGTTCACCCTGTTCGATGCGCACCCGCCTGGCCTGTCCCTCGAACGGATGCAGCCTGGCATACTCGGCGGCGTTTTTCATAAACTCTCCCGGCTTCATGGCGTCATAGTATTCCCGCTGCCATTTCGTGTAGTCAAACTGCTCCCTGAGTATGATGGATATGAACAATTCTGCTTCCACCACACCCATATGCTCTACGAGGCACTGCATGCCCTTGTTTTTTATTTCAGAGATATTGACAGCCATCATAATCCCTCCAATTCCAATACAGCTTCGATTGGATTGCACATTTTGACTTCGTCCGTTTTATACCTCAACAAGCGCTTATCCGTTGAAATGAAGTAATCGCAGTGTGTGAGAATCGCGGCTGCCACATGAGCGGCGTCTTTCTCCTTCACCCCGGTTGACATGATCTTCCTTGCTTTTTCTTCAATGGTGGATTGGTTCTCAATCCCCACATACTCAGCCGCGTATTGATGAATGAACAGCCGAATCGTATCCCTGCGCTCCTCCTGTGGGACGTTGCTCACCTCGTAATCCAGCGTATACGAAGTGACCAGTTCAAGCTTTCCCGATCTGATCCATTCCTGAATAAACAACTTTGCTTGGGTTTCGAGGGAGATGCTCATTTGATCCTGCGGATCATAAGGCCTGTTGTAACAACACATATCCAGGTATACTTTCAATTATCATCGCCTCCGGGAGTTATGCCCTTCCATATATGACGGCATCGGCACGGGAATGGTTCACTTCAGCGTCACCACGGTCACCCCGTCCTCGCCCTCGCCGTACTTGCCCAGGCGGAAGGACTTGACCGCGCCGTAGCGCTTCAGGTGCTGCTGGATGCCGTTTCTGAGGATGCCGGTGCCCTTGCCGTGGATGATGTAGACCTGGCCCAGCTTGTTCAAAAGGGCGCCGTCCAGGAAGGCGTCCACCTCGTCGATGGCCTCCTCCAGGTTCATGCCCCGCACGTCGCACTCGGTCTGCACCTGCCGCACGCCCACGTTGATCGTGGTGCCGCCGCCGTTGCCCTTCGCGGGCTGGCGGCCCTTCGGCTTTTCGGGCTTATCGGGCTTCGCGGTGCGCATGTCGGCCAGGTTGGCCTTCAGCTTCAGCGCCCCGGCCTGCACGGTGCACTCCCCCTTGCTGTCCGGCGGGGTCACCACCGTGGCCTTGGTGTTCAGGTTCACCAGCAGCACCGTGTCCCCCACCTTCAGGCTGGTGGGCACGGTGCCGACGGTTTCGTCGGCGGAAATCCTCTCGGTGTTGGCGTCGATGGCCCCCTGCAGCTGCGCCCGCAGGTTGTGCAGCTCGTGCTCCTTGACCCCGGCGCTGCGCTGCTTCTTCAGGTCGGCGATGATCTGCTCGCTCTCGCGCTGGGCCTTTTGCAGCAGCTTCCGGGCCTCGTCCTTCGCCTTGCGCAGCTCGCTCTCCCTGCGGTCGGCCAGCTCCTTCTGCAGCTTCTCCGCCTCGTCCCGCAGGCGCTGGGTCTCCCTGTGGGCCTCCTCGGCCAGCTCCCGCTCCTTCTCGGCGATCTGGCGGTGGTACTCGGCGTTGGCGATCACGTCCTCGAAGCGCACGGCGTCCTGGCTCAGGCGGGAATTGGCGTCCTCGATCAAAAACTCCGGCAGGCCCAGCTTTCGGGAGATCTCGAAGGCGTTGCTCTTGCCGGGCACGCCGATGGACAGCCGGTAGGTGGGCCGCAGGGTTTCCACGTTGAATTCCACCGAGGCGTTCTCCACCCCCGGCGTGCTCAGGGCGAAGGCCTTCAGCTCGCTGTAGTGGGTGGTGGCCATCGTGGTGACCTTCATGGTCAGCAGGTGGTTCAGTATCGCCATGGCCAGCGCCGCGCCCTCGGTGGGGTCGGTGCCCGCGCCCAGCTCGTCGAACAGCGCCAGGGACTGCGGGGTCACGCTCTGCAATATCTCCACGATGTTGGTCATGTGGGAGGAGAAGGTGGACAGGCTCTGCTCGATGGACTGCTCGTCGCCGATGTCGGCGAACACCTCGTCGAATATGGCCAGCTCCGAGCCGTAGGCCGCCGGAATCTGAAGCCCCGCCTGGGCCATCAGCGACAGCAGGCCCACCGTCTTGAGGGTGACCGTCTTGCCGCCGGTGTTGGGGCCGGTGATGACCAGCGTGGTGAATTCCTCCCCCAGCCACAGCGTGGAGGGCACCACCTTCTCCGGGTCGATCAGCGGGTGGCGGGCCTGGATCAGCCGCACGTGCCCTTCCTCGTTCAGCTTCGGCGGCACGGCGCGCATCTGGCGGGACAGGGCCGCCTTGGCGAAGATCACGTCCAGCCGGGCCAGCAGGTCGAGGTTGCTGGCGATCAGGTCGGCGTCCGGGGCGATGCGGTCGGAGAACATGCCCAGTATGCGCTCGATCTCGTTCTTCTCCTTCAGCGTCCACTGCTTTAATTCGTTGCCCGCCTCCACCACGGCCATGGGCTCGATGAACAGCGTGGAGCCGGTGCCGGACTGGTCGTGGACGATGCCGGGCACCGACGCGCGGCACTCGGCCTTTACCGGCACCACGTAGCGCCCGTTGCGCATGGTGACGATGGCGTCCATCAGGTACTTCTGCATCGTAGAGGAGCGGATGATGCCGTTCAGCCTGTCCCGGACCCGGTCGTTCAGCGTGCGCATCTTGCGGCGGATGTCGTACAGCTCCGGGCTGGCGTGGTCGCTGATCTCGTCCTCGGAGATGATGGCGTCGAAGATCTCCTCCTCCAGCGAGCGGTTCGTCGCCAGCCGGGAGCCCATCTCGGTTAGATAAGGGGTGTCCTCCCGGTCGGTGACCAGGGCGCTTCGCACGGTGCGGGAGGCCTTCAGCGCGTCCGCCACCTGCAACAGGGCCTTGGGCGAGAGGGTGCCCCCTGCCTTCGCCAGCTTCAAAAACGGGCGCACGTCGGTAAAGTAAGCCATCGGGTTGCCGCCGGTGTAGGCCATGATCGTGGTGGCCTCCTCGGTCTCGGCCTGCCAGCGGCGCACGGTGGCCGCGTCCCCCGAGGGCATCAGCGCCCGTGCGGCCTCGCGGCCGGGGTCGGTGACGGCCAGCGCCGCCAGCATATCAAGGATCTTCGGGAATTCCAGCACCCGTATGTTGCGTTCGTTCATCTATTCCACCCCCCGGAAGTAGTGTCCCGCGGTCGTATTCAGGGTTTCAAGGGCCTGCCACTGGGGCAGCGCCCGGAAGTCATCGCCGTGAAGCGCGGCCCGGTAGACCTTCACGACGGCCTCCGTGGGCTCGTCCTTCGACAGCAGCAGCCGCCAGCCCTCGGCATCGGGCAGCCGGTCCCGCTTCTTCAGGGGCATCAGCGGCACCGAGTTCAGCACCTGTATGACACAGCCCCCCGGCATGGCGACGCGCTTGAGCGGGAAGGCCGCGCCCCTGCGGTCCACCATGCGCCGCCCGTCCAGCCGGTCGGAGGGCTTGCAGCCGTCGCAGTGGCGGCAGTCGGCGTGCCTGCCCTTCATGCCCTCCGCCGCGCGCAGCGGGCAGTGCCGCAGGTGCATCAGCGGGATCCGGCCCCACACGATCAGGCATTTGCACCCGTGAAGGGCCCCCGCCTGGGCGGCGGTCAGCTCCACGGAGGGCGTGAAGGCTTCGACGCCCCATTCCCCCAGCTGGTCCACGGCCAGGCCGTTGCCGACGTTCAGCAGATAGTCCCCCACCCGCTCGCCAGGCCAATCCATGCCGAGCTGGCCCACGTTGGACAGGAAGGTCATTTGAAAGGGCTGCTTCAGCGCCCAGGCGTTCAGCCCGTCCAACGCCCCGGCGGTGAGTACCGCCGGCAGTGCAAGGGCGACGCGGCTGCCCAGCGGGGACAGGTCGACGGCCTCCAGCGCGGAAGGGCGCGCGTCCGACGGGGCATAGACGGCGATGTCCGCGCCGGCGGCGAGGGCCTCAGACAGTTGGTTTATGTCGCTCGATTGGGCCAGGAGGAAGGGCGTTTCCCTGTAGCGGCGGCAATCTGCCGCCACGCCATTATCCCCGTTCTGTGATGGCGACAGATTGTCGCCGCTACGGGTTGTCCCGCAATCCGTAGCCCTCCGCACCGCCGTGCGCTCGGCTTCCAGCGCCGCCAGGGCGTCCCGGCGCAGGGCGTTGAGCATCGACGCGGGGCAGAAGGCGTCGGCGTCGGCGTCCAGGGTCAGCGACTCCACGGCGTAGGGCGTGCCGCCGGTCTTCTTCAATTGGGCCGCTGCCCGCTCGGGATCGAAGCCCCGGCCCGTGGCCCGCTGGACGGTCTCGCCAACCGCCTCGGCCCGGTGGACGCCGTCGCTGGCCCACAGCCGCGCCGACTCGCCCACCCGCAGGGTGGCCTTCATCGAGACCGGCACCTGCTTATGCTCGCCCTCACAGCTTTCCCTTGCCCCGCGAAGCTGGGCGGCGCTGACCAGCCGGAAGAGCGCGTCCCCCGGCCTCGCGACGGGGCATTTCACGCCATCGCCGGCCCTTCCGGCCAGCTTCACCGGGACGTCCTCACTGCCCTCGCGGCGCAGGACCAGGGCGTCGGCGTTTTCCACGTCGGCCGCCAGCGCCACCTCGCCCTTCTTCCGGCAGCGCCCCACAACCACGCCGATGTGGTTGGGTCGCTCGGGATACATCAGATCCGCCTCGGCCACCCCCGGGCCGTAGCCCCGGGTGAAGCCGCCCCGGTTGAACATCTGCAGCAGTTCACCGCGCTCAGCCCCGAGGTCGACGGTCCGCCCATCGAACAGCGCGTCCAGCGCCCCTCGGTAGGCGGCCACCGTCACGGCCACGTACTCGGCGCGCTTCATGCGGCCCTCGATCTTCAGGCTGGCGACGCCGGCGTCCCGTAGCCTGGCAAGGTCGGCAAGGCCGCACAGGTCCCGGGTGGACAGCAGGTAGCCCTCATGGCCGTCCAGCCGCCAGGGCAGGCGGCAGGGCTGGGCGCACAGGCCCCGGTTGCCGCTGCGGCCCCCCACCAGGCTGGACATCAGGCACTGGCCCGAGCAGGCCACGCACAGCGCCCCGTGGACGAAGGTCTCGATCTCGATGCCCTGCCCCGCGCATTGGGCCATCTCTTCAAAGGTCAGCTCCCTCGCCAGCACGGCGCGGTCGAAGCCGTTGTCGGCCAAAAAGGCCACGCCCTGCCGGTTGTGCACGGCCATCTGGGTACTGGCGTGCAGCTGGAGCCTGGGCGCCCGCCGCTTAACGGCCCGGGCGACGCCGAAGTCCTGAACGATCACGGCGTCCGCGCCGCTGCGGGCGATGCCGTCGATGGCCCCGTCCAGGGCGGGCAGCTCGCCGGGGGTGACCAGCGTGTTCAGCGTCACATGGACCTTCACGCCCCGGGCATGACAATACGCGACGGCCCTGTCCAGGGCGTCGCCATCGAAGTTCGCGGCGTTGCGGCGGGCGTTGAACGCGCCGGTACCCAGGTACACCGCGTCCGCGCCGTTCTGCACCGCCGCCACCAGCGCGTTCTCATCCCCCGCCGGGGCCAGCAGCTCCATGGGGGCTTTCGTCGTATGCGTCATGAAGCGGGATCAGGCCTCCGTCTCCGGGGCCGGCTCCGCCGCTGCTTCGGGCTGCGCCGCCATCTTGGCCCGCAGGTCGTCCAGTTCGGCCTCCAGCCGGCGGATCTCGTCCCGGGACTTCATCATGTCGTCGGCGGCGTTCACCGCGGTCAGCACGGCCAGCTGGGTCGCCGGCAGGCGGGTGGCCGCGGCCAGCTCGTTCATGCGCCGGTCCACCCAGCTCGCCACCCGGTTGACATACTCCTCGGTGTCGGTGCTGGCGATGGTATACTCCTTGCCCGCAATGCGGACGGTGGTGCGAATTTTCTGCATGGTTACCTCCTGTTTTACAACCACAGCTTCTCCGGATACACGCCCTTCGCCTTCATCCCCGCGATGGCGGCGCGGACGGCCTCGGCGTCCTCGCGGTAGGTCATGCCGTACCAGCGCTCGTGGGTGGTGAGCAGGCGCACCCGGCCGGTGCCGGCGGCGATCAGGGCCTTGGGCACGTTGGGCAGGTAGAACTCGGCCTTCAGGGGATTGGCGGGCACGGTGTCCCGCAGGAAATCCCGGAACATGCGGTCGAAGGCCTCCACAATGCCCGGGCGGAAGGCCCACAGGTTCATCGAGACCGGCGTGCCCGCGGGGATGAAGGTCCAGCTGGCCCCGCCGTCCTCGGTGAAGGCGGCCCCGCCGGGCCTGGGCTCGATGACGGTACGCTCGGTGATGTCGGTGAGATACCCGTCCTTCCCGGCGCACACGCCCCGGGACACGGTGCCGTTCTCGGTCAGCGTGTTTTCGATGTTGTAGCCCACCATGGCGTGCTCGTCGTCATCGCCCCCGGCGGCCAGGAAATCGCCCGCCGCCTTGAAGGCGTCCGCGCCGTAAAAGTCGTCGGCGTTGATGACGGCGAAGGGGCCCTCGACCTGGTCCAGCGCGCAGAGCACCGCATGGCCGGTGCCCCAGGGCTTCTGGCGTCCCCCGGGGATGCTGAAGCCCTCCGGGACGGCGTCCAGGGTCTGGTATGCGTAGCGCAGGTCCACGTGGCCGGCGATGGCATCGCCGATGGCCCGGCGGAAGTCCGCCTCCATCTCGGGCTTGATGACGCACACCACCCGGCCAAAGCCCGCGCGTATGGCGTCGTAGATGGAAAAGTCGATGATGATGTGGCCGGCGTCGTCCACGGGCGCGATCTGCTTGTTGCCGCCGAAGCGGCTGCCCATGCCCGCCGCCATGATCACGAGGGTCGGTTTGGCATTCATATTCTGTCCTCCGATTGATGTTTGATGCCCTAATCCCGGGTTTTCTCCAGCGTGTCGATGCTCTTTCCGAACACAAAGAAGCGCTGGTAGAGGAATTCCGTGATGAAGTTCAGCGCCATGTTGATTCCCGTGGCCAGGTATTCGTTCCAGCCGAGGCCCGACGTCAGCCAGTGCTCCAGCGCGGTGGACAGCGGCGTGAACACGGCGTAGTAGAGCGCGACCTTGAGCATGGCCACCGGCACGTTGGTCGCGGACTTGAAGGTGAAGCGCCGGTTCAGCGTTAAGTTCCAGAGCACCGACAGCACCAGCGCCACCAGGTAGCTGAGCCAGTAGGGCAGGCGCAGCCACTCGTTCAGCAGGGCGAACGCGCCGATCTCGATCAGCCCCGCGCTCACGGAAAAGAAAGTGAACTTCGCGACCCGGGTCCACTCCCTCACCCGCGACGATCCTCCGTTGCCTTCCATGGATACACGCTCCTTCCCCGGTCAGGGACTTCCATTTTCAATTATTATATCACCCCGCGCCGCGATCGGCAAGAAAAACATGTCATATATGCAGCTTTGCCTGTCATATATTCATTTTGCGCCGCATATATCATCATATTGCCACCGCCGCCGCGGTTTCGGCGAACCTTTAAAATCTTTTGACAATCCGGTAGGACCGTATATTCCCGGCACACGGCGTGCATACTCTGTATCATCAACGGTTTGGAGGGATAGCAAGTTATGGATCAGGCTCTGATGCACGAAGGAAGCGGCCACATGGCCTTCCCCCGGGCGGGCAGGCGCGCGGGCTGGAGCGACACGGAGAACAAGCTGCTTTGGGAAACCGCCGATGAAGCGCAGCAGCAGGGGCTGCCGCTGAAAGCCGTATTCGAGCAGATCGCCCGCCAGACGGGGCGCCGTCCCAACAGCATACGCAACTACTATTATGCCCAGGTGCGCGAGCACGACGGCGGCGCGGAGCGCCCGGCCCGCTTTGTGCCCTTTACACAGCAGGAGGTGGACTGGCTGATGGAACAGGTGCTGGTGGCCCGCTCGGCGGGGCAGTCGGTGCGCTCGTGCCTGCAAAAGCTGTCCGGCGGCGACCACAGCCTGATGCTGCGCTACCAGAACAAATACCGTGCCGTGATCAAGAGCCGCCCGGATTATGTGCAGGACATCGTGGAAAAGCTGAAGGCCCAGGGGGTGGCGTGCGAAACGCCCCAGGTCAATCACCGGGTCCGGGCGGACCTGCAGCAGTCCGGCGATGTGCTGGTGAGCGAGGCGCGGCGCACCGGCGACCGGGAGCTGGCCCACGCCTGCGACGTGCTGGCCCAGTACCTGCAGGGAAGGCGCGCGCCGGCGGACGACGGCCTGACCGAGGCCGCACGGGATCTGATCGCGCCCATCAAGGAGTTCGTGGCGCTGGATTCCGGCGCGCGGATGGAGGCCGCCGAGGCCTTCTGCGACGACATCGCCCGGCGCATTGGAGCGCTGGAGGAGCGGCTGGAGGAATGCAGGGAATAATTGGGGCGGTACGTGTTCCGTCCCCGGGGCGACACGGCACTGCTGGGGCGATCATTCGACCGTAGCATTACGTCTGGGGAAGAAAAACCGGGCTTTCGCCCGGTTTTTCTTCCCCAGCAGCTTTGCAAGTGCGGTGTTTATTCGACAACGACCCTGACCTTGGCGTACACACCGTTCGAAGCCAGGACGTAGATTTTGCAGCGACCCTTGCCCACGGCGGTGATCCTGCCGCTGCGGTTCACGATCGCGACCCGGCTGTCGTCGGTGACATACCGGAGCAAGCCGCCGTGATCCACCACCAGCTTGTTGGGATTGACGCCGACGACGTTCGCGTGGATCATATCCACCCTTCCCACGTCCATGGTGTAAGCCGTTTTTGTCACTTCCACCTTTTTCGCGTTCGTGCGCCTGCCGTAGGTGTCGCCGGTCATGGAATGGACAGACAGGCTCTTTGAGACATAGGACTTCTCGCTGCCGTTCATCACCCAGGCCTGCACATAGAACTTATAGTTCTTATGCTTCTCAAGCTGGCTCGCCTGCACGCTGCGGCTCTGTTCACCGGTAACGGTAGCCAGGAGGCTGTACGCATCGTCGCCGCACCTGGTCATAAACACGTCGTAGCCGTCCACGTTCTCCATCTTTGTCCATCTGATGTTCAGCGTCGTGGCGCCGGAGGCCTGAACCGTCGGAATGATCATGCCCGAGGGCTCCTTCCTCTCCCACTGGGCGTACAGCGTCACCCTGCCGTTGGCCTTCGCCGTCAGATTCTGCACCTTCTCCTTGTTGGCATAGGCCTTGCCACTGCCATCGGCCTTCGTATTCCAGCCGACGAACCTGAAGTTCGTGCGCACGAAGGTGTTCCCTGTCAGCCTCTTTGCCGCGCCATAGGTAAAGGCCTGAGCCTTCATGGCGCCCTTGCCGCCGTTCCTGTTGAATACGACGCTATAGGTGTTGGCCGTCCACCCGGCCTTGACTTTCAGGTTCTTCGCCGGCATCCTCGCCGGAAGGGCAGGCTTCCAGCCAGTGAAGGTATATCCCCTTTTCGTCGGAGCCTTCGGCGCGGTCACCTTTGCGCCGTAATCCAGCGTGATCGCGTCGATCGCAGTGCCGCCTCTGGTATTGAAGGTGATCGTGTACTGGTTGACCTTCCAACTGGCCCTGACGGTCATGTCCTTCGCCGGCATCCTCGCCGGAAGAGCAGGCTTCCAGCCATTGAAGGTAAAGCCCTTCTTCGTCGGGGCCTTCGGCGCGGTCACCTTTGCGCCGTAATCCAGCGTGATCGCGTCGATCGCAGTGCCGCCTCTGGTATTGAAGGTGATCGTGTACTGGTTCACCGTCCACTGGGCCTTGACGGTCATATCCTTCGCCGGCATCGTCGCCGGGAGCTCAGGGCTCCAGCCCTTGAAGGTGTAGCCCGTCTTCGTCGGGTCGGCAGGGGCCTTCACAGCGGTGCCGTAGTCCTGCGTGATCGCGTCGATCGCGCTGCCGCCGTCGGTGTCAAAGCTGATGGTGTACTGGTTCACCGTCCACTGGGCCTTGACGGTCAGGTTCTTCGCCGGCATCGTCTCCGGCAGCTCGGGGCTCCAGCCCTTGAAGGTGTAGCCCGCCTTCGTCGGGTCGGCGGGGGCCTGCACGGCGGTGCCGTAGTCCTGGGTGATCGCGTCGATCGCGCTGCCGCCGTCGGTGTCGAAGGTGATCGTGTACTGGTTCACCGTCCACTGGGCCTTGACGGTTACATCGTTCCCCGGCATCGTCCCCGGCAGCTCGGGGCTCCATGCCTTGAAGGTGTAGCCGCCTTCGTCGGGGCCGTCGGCGCGGTCACCTTTGCGCCGTAATCCAGCGTGATCGCGTCGATCGCGCTGCCGCCGTCGGTGTTGAAGGTAATGGTGTACCGGTTCGCCGTCCACTGGGCATAGAGGGTTATCTCCTTGTCCTGGTTGGCGTCGTTCGTCAGCTTGTCCTTGTCCTTCAGCAGGCCCGTGTTGCCGCCGTTCTTCTGCTCGCTCCAGCCCGCGAAGGTATAGTAGTCGCGGGTGAAGGCGTTCACGGGCAGGGACTTCTCCTCGCCATAGCTGAGCGTCACCGCTGCCATCGTGCCGTCTCCGCCGTTGGCGTCAAACTTCACGGTCAGCACATGGGGTCGCCATTGGGCCGTGACGGTCAGGTTCTCGGCGGGCATGGTCGTCGGAATCGTCGTATCCCAGCCCGTGAACTCATAGCCCGTGCGCGTCGGGTCGGCAGGCGCGGTCACCGCAGCGCCGTAGTCCTTGGTGATCGGATCGATCTTGCTGCCGCCGTCGGTGTTGAAGGTGATGGTGTACTGGTTGACCTTCCACTGGGCGTACAGGGTCACGGACGCGCCGTTCGTCGAGGCCAGGTTCTTGACCTTCTGCTTGTCGGTATAGGCCGTGCCCTTGCCGTCCGCCGCCGTATTCCACCCGTTGAAGGCATAGCCGGTGCGGGTAAAGCTGTTGGCCGTCAGGGCCTTCTCCACGTCGTAGGTGAAGGACTGGGACACCATCGTGCCCGTGCCGCCGTTGTTGTTGAAGACGACGGTGTAGGTGTTGGCCTTCCACTGGGCATACAGGGTCACCGTGCCATTGGCCTTCGCGGTCAGGTTCTTGACGCTCGCCTTGTCGGCATACTTGTCGCCGGTACCGTCATCCTTGGTATTCCAGCTGTCGAAGGCATAGCCGGTGCGGGTGAAGGCGTTATCCGTCAGGGTCTTCGCTTCGTCGTAGGTGAAGGACTGGGAGTCCATCGTGCCCGTGCCGCCGTTCTTGTCGAAGGCGACAGTGTAGGTGTTGGCGGTCCACTTGGCGGTCAGGGTGATGTCAGCGGTCACAGACGTATTGAAGTCATAGGCCAGTTCGTCCTTCTGCCATTCCTTAAAGGTATAACCCGTCTTGGTGGGCGCGGGACTGGGTTCGGTGGCCTTTTGGCCCGACTCAACCTCCTGCTTGGAAAGCTCTGCTTCGCCATCCTTAAAGGTGACAACCCAGCCCTGCACCAGCTTGTAGCCCGACTCCTCCGTCACCCAGATCTCATGCCACTGCGTATCGACGGAGGCATCGTGGATCGTGATGTTATTGCTGTTCGCGTGCACATGCGCCAACGTCGTCGCGGGATTGCTGAAGTAGGAGCCGATGCCGCGATTGTTCGTGCTGGTGAAGGTACCTCCGCTGATGGTCACTTCAGGCGCGCCGCCGGGATAACCGCAGTTGTCCACGACGAGGGCGTCGCCGGTAGTATCAGCGCCGCTGCTGACGTATCGGTAATTCACCTTATTACCGCTTCCGATCAGTGTGCCGCCGCTGATATTGGTGACGCCAGACTTCACATAGATCGCGGTATTGCCCGAAACAGAACCGTTGGAAATATTCAACGTACCTGTATTGGGGTGGTAAATACCTATGCCATCACTCGCTTTGACGGTTCCTCCGTTGACATTGATGGTATATCCGCCCTTGCCGGTTGAGCCGTTTCCGGTGATACCACTATTGATGCCTGAGATAGTACCCCCTTCAACGGTCACATTTGCAGCCGCAAGCACCGCAATGCCGGCATGTCCACCATCGATTGTCACGGTTCCGTCGGTTTGCGATACCTTCAGTGTCGTATCATTCTCCAGAATAATACCGCCCGAATCCGAACCCGTTTCGCTCACGCTGATCTTTCCACCGGTTATAGTAATCTCGGCCTTTTGGGCTGCTTCCGCATATTTATAATCGACGATGCCATAGGCGCTTGCGGTAATGTTTCCCGCCTTGATGGTCACGTCCGCAGCGCTGTACAGCGCGATACCCGCCTGTCCGCCTTTGATTTTCACGTTCCCGGCGTCTTCGGAAATCGTCAACGTCGTGGCGTCTTCAAGCTTGATTGCCCGGGTACCAGTTTCTGAACCGGTAGCCTGGATCGTACCGCCAGTGATGGTGATGGCGGCCGGTTTTTCGTTGCGAACTTCCTTGATGCCATGATTTCCTCCACTGACAGTGCCACCGGACACATTGATCGCGCCGCTCTGGGTACGAATACCGATATCCGTGCCTATCACCGTGCCGCCTCTGACATTGACAGCGGCGTTATCCGTGCTGATACCATATGTCGTGCCCGTGATATTTCCGCTCAGGACATTGACCGTAGCCGTCGCGGCTTTTGTCTCTATGCCGATGCCGTTCTTCGCGCTGAAGCTGCCATTTTCGGCTGTATCTTTGACCGTAATCTTTGCCTGCTTCAGCTTTATGTCACCGGACAGCGTCACGCCGTCATTCAAGGTGATGGAACCCGTCCAATAAAACAGCTCGCCGCTTTTCAGGGTGCCTGCATCCGGGCCAAACGCCGGCTTACAGTCATATGTCCATTCTGTATTCTCGAAGAATTCAACCGTAAAGCTTGTGGCAGTAGACCCAATTAATGCATTGATGATTTCATTGGTATCGGAATTGCCGACATAGACGCTATAGGGTTTACCATTAGTTGTGAAATCCAGTTTTGCATGGGCGCTGTCCTTGTTAGAAGTAAACTTCATTTTATAATAAGTACTGCTGCCGGATTTGATATGACTCTCTACAATTGCACAGGTATTGACTGCTGCATATTGTGCGTTTGCCTTGGAAAGCGGAGTAAATGTACCGCCTTCAATTGCAAGCGTGCCGGTAACAGAGAGCACGCTGCCGGTTGCGGTCGTAGTTACACCGCCATTTCCGGCTGTATCCATAATGGTGACATTGCTGGATGTGGGGCCATTCTTAGACAGAGTGATCATTCCGGTTGTTGTACCCGAGATGGTATGACCATTAAGGTCAATCGTCAGCGTCTTCCCCTTTATGGCGATCTTTGAAGCGCCTCTCTCCAGGTCTTTTAACAGAATGATGGTATCACCATCTACAGCGTTCGTAATGGCATCGTCTATCGTTTCATACCCGGTATCGCCGATCTTCGCCACATCGGTTTCCTGAACTGCATCAGCGCTATCCTCAGTGACCGTATCAATATCCTCATAAAGCTCTGCGGTCCCGGCCTCACCACTCACTTCGCCCGCTTCAGTCGTTTCCTGACCTTCAGCTTCCTCAGTGTCTTCCGCCCCGGTCTCTCCGCCTTCCTGCCCTTCCTCTTCGGGCTGGTCGACGATCTCTATTTCGTCCCCGGACTGCTGCTCCGGCTCCACTTCCGGCGCGTCGCCCACTTCCTGCTCGAGCTGCTCCACCTCCCAGCCGGCCGTGAGGGTCACGTCGCTGTTGATCGGCGTGGGGTTGGCAAAGTAGTCCTCGCCGTTCAGGAACCAGCCGGTGAAGGCGCTGCGATCGCGGGTGGGATCCTCGGGGCGCTGGGCATAGCCGCCCTCCTCCACCATCTGCAGCTCGGGCACGGGCTCGCCGCCCTGGGTGTCGAAGGTCACGGCGTAATAGGACGCCATCGCGATGCCGCCATCCGCGCTGGTCTCTTCTCCGGCGTCAGGCGCGTCCATGTCCGCTCCGTCCAGGTCAGCCCCGGGTTCTACGTCGTCGATGACCAGGTCGCCCAATGGGCGCCGTCGAATATCAGGCTTGCCTAAACGGCGTGAACGTGGTAAAATTGAATGGAAAGGACGGTGACGCACATGGCCACAGGCAGCACGGAATACAAGGATCGACTGTTTTCCTTCGTGTTCGGCAACGAGGAACACAAGGAGTGGACCCTCAGCCTGTACAACGCCATCAACGGCACCCATTACGACAACCCCGACGACATCTCCATCGAGACCATCCGCCAGGTGTTGTACATGGGCATGCACAACGACGTGGCCTTCATCATCGCCGACCAGCTGAGCCTGTACGAGCAGCAGTCCACCTTCAACCCCAACATGCCATTGCGGATGCTGGAATACACCGCGAACCTGTTCGAGAAGTACATCAAGCGGGAGGCGCTGAACAAGTACGGCCACCGACAGATCATGCTGCCCGTGCCCCGGCTGGTGGTGTTCTACAACGGTACGGAGGAAAAGGCGAACGAGACGACCCTCCACCTGTCCGACGCCTTTGCGCCCGAGCACCGCGACAGCGCCGACATCAGCGTCACCGTGCGCATGATCAACATCAACAAGGGCCACAATCAAAGCCTGATGGACAGCTGCCCGCCCCTGAACGAATACGCCTGGAGCGTGGACAGCGTGAGACAGTACAAAAAGACGGACGGCCTCGAAGCCGCCATCGACAGGACGCTCGACACGATGCCCGACAGCTTCCTGATCAAGCCATTCCTGGAGCAACACCGAGCGGAGGTGAAGAACATGCTGCTGACCGAATACAACGAGGCTGAAACCCTGGAGATGTTCAAGAGAGATTACCTGGCCGAGGGCAGGGCCGAGGGGCGTGCCGAGGGCAGGGCCGAGGGGCGTGCCGAGGGCAGGGTCGAGGGGCGTGCCGAGGGCAGGGCCGAGGGGCGTGCCGAGGGCAGGGCCGAGGGGCGTGCCGAGGGCAGGGCCGAGGGCGAAGAACGCGAGCGCCTCACTACCATTCGCAAGCTCATGAAGTCATTGAAAATGACTGCCCAGCAGGCCATGGCCCTATTGGAGATTCCATCCTCCGAGCAAGAGAAATACCTGGACAGGCTATAGATACACCAACCAAAAGGGGCGGCATGCGCGAAGATCTCGCACATGCCGCCCCTTTTGGTTTTATGGCTACGCGTGGGCCAGCACCGACGCGGGGGTCTTTTTCTCCATTTCCTCCTCGAGGACGCGATAGGCCACCTTGCCCACCAGGGTCTTGGGCAGGTCCTCCCGGAACTCGATGTCGTAGGGCATGGCGTACTTGGCCACGTGCTTGCGGCAGTAGTCCAACAGCATCTCGCGGGTGGTGTCGGAGGGCTCGTAGCCGGGCTTGAGCACCACGAAGGCCTTGACCTTCTGCATCTTGTAGGGGTCGCGCACGCCGATGACGCAGCTCATGTGCACCGCCTCGTGGGCGTCGAGTATGTTCTCGATCTGGGAGGGATAGACGTTGTAGCCGCTGGTGATGATCATGCGCTTGATGCGCTGGCGGAAGTAGATGAAGCCCTCCTCGTCCATGACGCCCAGGTCGCCGGTGTGAATCCAGGTCATGCCGTCGGCGTGGACGCGCCGGGTCTGGGCGGTCTCCTGGGGATGCTTGACGTACTCCAGCATCACCGTGGGGCCGGCCAGGCAGATCTCGCCCTCTTCGCCGTAGGGCACCTCGTCCTCGGTGCCCACCTTGACGATCTTGTAGTAGGTGTCCGGGAAGGGGATGCCGATGGAGCCCTCCTTGGCCTTGGTCAGCGGGGTCAGGCAGGAGGCGGTGACGCACTCGGTGGTGCCGTAGCCCTCGCGGATCTCGATGGTGGCCTTGTGGTCCTTCAGGAACTTGTCGAAGCGCCTTTTCAACTCGGTGGGCAGGCTGTCGCCGCCGGAGAACACGCCCTTCAGGCAGGAAAGGTCCAGGTCCTCCAGGTTCGGGATGCGCAGCAGCGCCTCGTACAGCGTGGGCACGCCGGCGATCAGGTTGGGCTTGTACTTGCGCAGCAGCTCGGCATAGGTCTGGGGGGTGAACCGGGGCACCAGTATGCAGGAGGCGCCGTTGGCCAGCATCGAATGGATGCTCACGCCCAGGCCGAAGCCGTGGAACATGGGCATGATGGCCAGCATCGTGTCGCCGGGCTTGCAGAAGGGATTGGCGGCGATGATCTGCTGGGCCAGGGCGTTGAAGTTCAGGTTGGACAGCAGTATACCCTTGGTGATGCCGGTGGTGCCGCCGCTGTACAGGATCACCGCCGGGTCGTTTGCCTTGCGGGGCACCCGGGGATCGCCGGTGAAGCTCTTGCCCGCGGCGATGAAGTCCTTCCACAGCACCACGTTGGCGCCCTTGGGCACCTTGGGCACCTTGCGGCCCTGGGTCAGCGCGTAGCCGATCTTCTTCAGCGGGGACAGCGCGTCCTTCACGGTGGCGATGATCAGGTGCTTCAGGCAGGGCGTATGCCTGCGGATGGCGGCAAACTTGCCATAGAACTGGTCCAGCGTCAGCGCCGCCACGGATTCGGAATCGTTCAGGTAGAACTCGATCTCGCCCTCGGCGGACAGCGGGTGCACCATGTTGGCGATGGCGCCCACCATGTTCACCGCGTAGAACATCACCACGGTCTGGGGGGCGTTGGGCATACAGATGGTGACCTTGTCCCCCTCCCTGATGCCCAGCTGGCGCAGGGCCCGCGCGCAGGCGTGGATCTGGGCCACCAGCTTCGGATAGCTGACGGTGCTGCCCATGAACTCATAGGCGTTGACGTTGGGGTACTTGACCCCCATCTTCTCCACGGCCTCGATCATCGTGCCCTGGAAGTAGTCCAGGTGCATCGGCACATCGCCCATGAAGGGCGCCCAGGGTGTCCTCACAGCGTTTTCCATATCAGTAGTCAACCTCCTCGTTGGCGGGGCGATCCAGCAGCTCCGGGTTTTCGATCAGCTTCTTCAACAGGCGCACGGTCTTGGCGTAGTAGTACCCATCGGCGATGCGCTCGTCCAGGGTGATGCCCACGTCCAGCATCGTGCGCATTTCAAAGGTGCCGTCCTCGTGGAACACCGGCTTGCGGGCCTTCTCGCCGATCACCACGAACACCGAGGTGGTGCCCCAGTTGCTCAGGTGGTGGTACCCGGCGTTCAGCTTGATGCTGCCCAGGTTGGTCAGGAACACCGAGGCGTAGTTGGGATCGGCCTTGATCAGGTCGTAGGGCACCTTGCCGTAGAAGTCCAGGCGGTGCAGTATGAAGATGGCGATGCGCATCAGCCACCGGGGCAGGTGGGTGAACATCTCCATGCCCTTGGTGGAGTTGTCCAGCTTGTCCGAGCGGCACTCGAAGATCTCCTGCATGATGCGCTCGTGCAGGCTGTCGACGGTGGTCTCCGGCGGGAACTTGATGAAGGCCAGGCCCTCGGCGGCGTTGTCCCTGAACTGCTTCTTCACCACGAAGCCCAGGCTCAGGTCGTCCCGCTGGTACAGCCGGCAGCCCTTGATGAAGCGGTTCATCTGGGGCCGCAGCGTGAAGGTCTTCACGATCGCGGCACAAACCGCGTGAAAGATGGTATAGCGATGGGCCTTGTCCAGCCCCTCGTTCTTCTTCTCCAGAAAGGCCTCCAGGTTCGTCAGGTCGAATTCCTCCCGGATGAAGGCCTCGTTGTCGGCCCGGTTCGGGTACAGATAGGGCATGAACCAGTGCAGCGCATCGATATCCCGCACCAGCGTTGCGTCGAAGCGATCCCCCATCCGCTTCTCCTGCGTGGCCATTCGTCAATCCCCCCCTTGACGTCATATTTGTATGCCGGCCACCGCATGGCCGATGATTGTTCAATAAAATCGGTTTATTTTATCACAGTCATGTCAAGATTTCCAGTGCAAGGACCGCCTGTTTCGAAAAACTCAACGCGGGAAGTGTAGAAAATAACCAGAGGTTAATATCATAGGGCATTTGGGTTTACGTAGCGATTCGTTATAACCATATAATATGGTTTTTAAAACTACATTCTTACAGCTTGCGTGGGAAGGGAATTAATGGTATGATATGAGTAAAGGAGGACTATCCATGAAACTGATGATCGCTTCAGACATTCACGGGTCGGCGGTGTGGTGCGGGCGGCTGCTGGAGGCGTGGCGGCGGGAGGCGCCGGGGCGGCTGGTGCTGCTGGGTGACCTGCTGTACCACGGCCCCCGCAACGATCTTCCCGAGGGCTACGCGCCGAAGGCGGTGATCCCCATGCTGGATGAAATCGCGCCGCAGCTGCTGTGCGTGCGGGGCAACTGCGAGGCCGAGGTGGACCAGATGGTGCTGTCCTTCCCGGTGATGGCGGACTATGCCGCGCTGCTGGTGGACGGACACGCCGTCTACGCCACCCACGGCCACGTTTACAACGAGGGCAATCCCCCGCCGCTGCAGGCCGGGGACGTACTGCTCTGCGGCCACACCCACATCCCCTGCTGCCACCGCCACGAGGGCTTCACCTACGTCAACCCCGGCTCGGTATCCCTCCCCAAGCAAAACACCCCCCACAGCTACGTCACGCTGGAGGACGGTGTGATGGTGTGGAAGGATTTGACGGGCGGGGTGTTTATGAGGGAGAGGGTTTGGTAGGGAAATTCTGATTTATCGAGCAAAGCTCGATAAATCAGAATTTGCTTGCATTTTCCCCATAAATACGGTATTATTTTACTGGAAGAATAATTATGCAAGGAGTGGTTTCACATGACTAAGAAGCTGGTTTCCTTCATCCTGGCGCTTGCGCTGGTGCTGGCCATGGGCTCTGCCGCGCTGGCGGACTACTATTCCACCCTACTTCCCGTCGTTACGACCGCCGTGCCGGATTTCAAGGACAAGACCGTGATCCTGCACTCCAACGACGTGCACGGCGCCATCGACGGATATGCCTACATGCCCGCGCTGCGCGATAAGATCCTGAGCCAGGGCGCCACCGACGTGCTGGTGGTGGACGCGGGCGACTTCTCCCAGGGTGGCATCTATGTCAGCGTCAACAAGGGCAAGGCCGCCATCGACATGATGAACGCGGCGGGCTACGACGTGGTGACCCTGGGCAATCACGAGTTTGACTATGGCTTTCCCAAACTGATGGAAAACCTGAAGGACGCCAAGTTCCAGGCCATCTGCTGCAACGTCTACAATGACGCGACCGGCGAGACCATACTGCCCCCCTCCACGATCATCGAAACCAAGTCTGGCATGAAAATAGGCTTTGTGGGCGTCGAGACCCCCGAAACGGCCTCCAAGGTGAACCCCGGCCTGATCACCGAAATCGGCTTCTCCCACTTCGGCAAGCTGTATGACGCGGTCCAGGCTGCGGTGGACGCCATCCGCGACGAGTGCGACCTGGTCATCGGCCTGACCCATCTGGGCGTAAACGCCGAGGCCGCCGTCAACGGCTACCGCTCCGTGGACCTGCTGAACACGGTGGACGGCATCGACTTCGCCATCGACGCCCATTCCCACACTGTGATGTCCAGCGCTAAGTATGATCTGCCCATCCAGTCCACCGGCACGAAGTTCGCCTATGTGGGCGTGGTGGTCATCGACAACGCCACCCGGATGATCCAGAGCAACTTCCTGCTGTCCACGGCCGGCCTGGAAAAGGACGAGGAAGTCGCCGCCGCGGCCCAGGAGATCATGGACGCCGTGGACGAGCAATACGGCGCGCCCTTCGCCACCTCCGAGGTGCGCCTCGAGGGCGAGCGCATTCCCAGCCGCACCAGTGAGACCAACATGGGCGACCTGATTACCGACGCCCTCGTATGGAAGATGCTGAAGGAGGGCGGCATCGAAAACGCCGAGCCCAACCAGGTGGTAAGCATCCTCAACAGCGGCTCCATCCGCGCAACCATCGAAGCGGGCGACGTGTCCATGAAGTCCATCAACGCTGTGCAGCCCTTCGGCAACACCGTAGCCGTGATCTATGTCACCGGCGAAGAGATACTGCAGGCGCTGGAGGCCTCCACCTTCTCCACCCCTGAACAGATCGGCGCTTTCCCCCAGACCAGCGGCATCGAGTGGACCCTGGACTGCACCAAGCCCTACGCCAAGGGCGACGTCTACATGCTGAACGGCAAGGAAACCACCTATTTCGCCCCCGACAGCATCCAGCGCGTGACCATCACCGCCATCAACGGCCAGCCCTTCGATCCCACGGCCACCTATGCCGTAGTGACCAGCAACTTCATCGCGGAAGGCGGCGACACCTACAACGTGTTCAACCGTGCCTATGTCGCCGGCACCGGCTTCGACACCGGCATCTCGCTGGACCAGGCCGTGATGCAGTACGTGACCGAGGCGCTGGACGGCAAGATCACCGCCGAACAGTACGGCCAGCCCCGCGGCTCGCTGACCATGATACTGCCCGAGGTCACCGAGGAAGAGGAAGCGGTGGAACCCGCGGCATAACATACCCTGTAAAAAAGGACGCTGCCGATAATTCGGCAGCGCCCTTTTTGTAGTTCAGCAAATACTGATTTGTCGCGAGGCGACAAATCAGTATTTGCCCCCAAGTATCTTCCCAATAAACGCCCTCGACCGCTCCTCCTTCGGGTGCTCGAAGAATTCCCTTGAGGGGCCGGACTCGATCACGCGGCCCTCCTCCATGAACAGCACCCGGCTGGAGACGCTGCGGGCGAACTCCATCTCGTGGGTGACCACCAGCATGGTCATGCCGGACTCGGCCAGGGCCCGCATCACGCCCAGCACCTCGCCGATCAGCTCGGGGTCCAGGGCGCTGGTGGGCTCGTCGAAGTAGATGATCTCGGGGCTGGAGGCCAGCGCCCGGGCGATGGCCACGCGCTGCTGCTGGCCGCCGGAGAGCTGGCTGGGGTAGCTGTCCAGGCGGCTGGCCATGCCCACCCGGGTGAGGGCGTCCACGGCCAGGCGGTTGGCCGCCTCCTTCTTCATGCCCGCGCCCACGGTCAGGCCCAGGGTCACGTTCTGCAGCACCGTCTTGTTCAAAAACAGGTTGTAGCTCTGGAACACGAAGGCCGTCTTGCGGCGCAGCCGGGCGATTTCCCGGCGGGTGGCCCCGTGCAGGTCGAAGCGCTCGCCGTCGAAGGTCAGCTCGCCCCCGTCGGCCCGCTCCAGGAAGTTCAGGCAGCGCAGCAGCGTGGTCTTGCCGGAGCCGCTGGGGCCCAGTATGGCGATGACCTCGCCCTTTTCCACGCCCAGGTCGATGCCCTTCAATACCTCGCGGCCATCGAAGGACTTGCGCACGTTCCTCGCCTCAAGCATCATGCCCGACCACCTCCGTAGCTGGCCAGCTTCCGCTCGCCGACGCGCTGCAGCCAGGTCAGTACCGTGCAGAAGGCCAGGTAGATCAGGGCCACCTCGGTATACAGCCCCAGGGATTCGTACACCCGGCCGTTGATGATGGTGGCCTCGCGGAACATCTCGGTCACAGTGATGGTCGCCGCCAGGGAGGTGCCCTTCAGCATCGAGATCAGCGAGTTGGACAGCGCCGGAAAGGCGGCCCGGAAGGCCTGGGGCAGCACGACGTGGCGCATGATCTGCAGATAGTTCAGCCCAACGCACCAGCCGGCCTCCATCTGGCCCCGGGACACGCTCTCCAGCGCGCCGCGGATGCTCTCGGCCATGTAGGCCCCCTCGTTGAAGCCGAACACCAGCACCGCCGAGGGATACGCCGGCAGCATGACGCCCAGGCTGGGCAGGCCGTAGAACACCAGGTACAGCTGCACCAGCAGCGGCGTGCCCCGCACGATCCAGATGTAGAATCGACAGACCTGGCGCAGCACAGGCACGTCGGCATACTGTATCATCGCCACGATCAGCGAGACCACCAGCGCCAGCGCGAAGGACAGCGCCGTCAGCGGCACCGTCACCTTCACCCCGTATTCCAGCAGCTTCGGAAAGGAATCCACCAGGATCCCCCAGAGACGTTCGTTCATTGCCTATGCTCCGTTGATTTATTATCCTTCCTTCGTCAAATCCACCCCGAAATACTTCTCGGAGAGGGCGGACAGGGTGCCGTCCTGGCGGCGCGCCTCGAGTATGTCGTTGATGGCAGCAAGCAGGGTCTCGGTGTCCTCGCCCTTGCGCACCGGATAGGCCACCGGCTCGCCCTGGGGCAGGATCTGGGCGATTCGGATGTTGGCCTCGGGATGCTGGCTGAGATAGTCGTCGATGGAGCCCTTGGCGTTGATCGTGGCGTCCACCCGGCCCTGCTCCACCAGCATGATGGTCTGGATCAGGTCGTCCACGGGCGTCACCGTCGCGCCGTAGCCCTCTCCGATGGCAGCGAAGGTGCTTGAGGCAGTGTTGGCGGTGGTCTTGCCGTTCAGGTCCTCCACGGTGTTGATGGCGTCGTTGTCGCCCTTCACCACCAGCACGATCTCGGTGTACACGTAGGGGGTGGAAAAGCTGTACTTCTCGGCCCGGGTCTCGGTGTAGCCCACGCCGTTGCAGGCGATGTCGAAGCGGCCGGCGTCCACGCCCGCCAGTATGGCGTCCCAGGCGGTCTCCTGGAATTCGGGCTGCACGCCCAGGCCCTCGGCCAGCAGCGTGCCGATCTCCACGTCAAAGCCGGTCAGCACGTCGTTCTCGTCGTGATAGGTCCAGGGCTGCCAGTTGCCCTCGGTGGCGATCACAAGGGTGCCGCGCTCCCGGATGCGGGAAAGGGCGTCGCCCCCCTCGGCGCAGGCCGACAGGGCCAGGGCGGAGACGAGGGCCAGCAACAGCGCGATGGTAAGCAGTTTCTTCATAATGATGACCTCCTTCACAGGTCCATGAATGGGGCATGAAACGCCCAGCTCGGCGAATCGTAACTATCATACCATAGAATTCCGACCATTTCAATAAAGATTACAATAACTTTCAAAAACAGGAAGCGCGATCCGCTTCAGATCGCGCTTCCATGCATATTTACTATAATGACAGATTCGCAAAAAAAGAGTGGGGACAGTGCTACTGCTTTTCCGCGGCGCTGTCGGGGATTGCCACTGTCACCACGGTGCCGCCGCCGTCGTTGGGCGTGATGGTGAGGCTGCCGCCGCACATGAGCTCAAGCCTCTGGCGAATGTTATTCAGGGCGATATGCGGCTCGCTGTCATCGGCGGGATCATAGCCGCAGCCGGTGTCTGCAATCGTGATCTCGCTTCCGGTGTCGGTTTTCCGGGTCCGTATGGAAATGCGCAGCGGGCCTGCATCGGGGTTCCTGCCGTGCTTGACGGCATTCTCCACGATGGGCTGGAGGGTCAGCGGAGGCACACGGAAGACAGTATACGGCGTGTCGAAGTCAACGATAAGGCTTTTGGAATACTGCGCCTGCTCCACGGCGAGATAGGCGCGCGTGTGCTCCAGCTCCGAGGAAAAGGGGATCGGCGCGGCGCTTGCCACGGCGGTGAAGTTTTTGCGCAGGTAGGTGGTGAAATCCAAGACCACCTGCTGGGCCTTCTGAGGATCCTGGCTGCAGAGGCAATAGATGCTCGTCATGGTGTTGTAAATAAAGTGGGGCCGCATTTGCAGGACCATGATGCTGGCGCGCTGCTGGGCAATTTCCCGCTGCCGGCAGAGATCCTGCTCGATCTGATCGGACAGAATGAGACCGTACATGGACAGGGCGGAGAGGACCGTGCAGATGTCAAGGAGCAGAAACGCATTGACAAACATCTGAACCAGCACCGTGACCGTCATCGGAAGCAGGGCGATCAAGAAGCTCAGATAGACCTTGCGGGAAAGCTGCCTTCGCCGCCTGATCGCAGCCGTGTCATTGAGCAGCATGATCGCGATTGCCGGCAGCAGCATAAGCGGATACCAGGGTCCCCGGTGAACCTGCCTGTCCGATGTGACGAAGAAAAAAGCGCTGCTGATGAGACCGCTTATGACCAGGAGAGAATAGACGGCCCACAGCCCGAGCACAGCCTGAAGGAGCCTGCTCTCCCGCATGTTTTCTCCGCAGCAGTGCAGCAGCAAAACCGTCAGCATCGGCAGCGGCAGAGCGAGGAGCAGGCATTCCAAAACCTGCATGAAGCGGATCACCGCGCTCGGGGCTGAATAGGCGCGCAGGGCAATATCGGTCAGGACGGTACAGACACTCGACATCAGCACGATAAAAAAGCTCCGGAAGAAGCGCTTGTTCCAGCGATCAATACCGGGCATGATGGCGGTGAACCACAGCCCCAGCGTGCTCAGCAGCAGCGTCGCCCCGATGATGAAATAATAGAAAAAACTGTTCCAGCCGTTCACTCGTCCGCTCCTCCCGTCGAAAACGGATAGCGCAGCTTTTTCAGCTGCTCCCTTACACCCTCTGCAGTCAGGGGCTTGAGCATGAAGCCGCTGGCCTCGGTCTTCCATGCGTCAAGGGAGTAGTCGGCATAGGCGGTCAGAAACACGATGTTTGTGCAGGGATTGATTTCCAGCAGCGTGCGGCAAAGGTCAAGTCCGCTGGCCGTGCCCAGCTCGATATCCAGCATCGCCAGGGCGACCCGGTTCATCTTTGCGTATTCGATCGCTTCCACGGGCCTGGTAAAGCCCGTGACCGCGGCATTCGGCATGACCTTTCCCAGCACGGTCAGCCCATGATAGAGGATGACCTCGCTGTCGTCCACCATGATGACGTTGGGGATCTCATCGCTGTCTGCCGCGAGGTGAAACAGCGTGTTGGCATCAACGCCGAGACATTTGGCAAGCCGGGGGATCATCGCGGCGTCCGGCAGGCGGATACCGCTTTCCCAGCGGGCAATGGTGGAGTGGTATACAAACAACTGTTTCCCGAGCTGCTTTTGAGAAAGTCCCCTTTCTGTTCTCAGCTTCCGCAGGGTTTGGGCAAACAGAGTGTTCACGTAAATCACCCCCATTTTAACTATAATTCATGATAACCTGTTGCGTCGGTAAAAGCAAGCGTCTTTATCGTTTTTTGTTTGCCAATCTGGAAACCCCCATGTACAGAATATGAAATATTTGGTAAAATATCATGAGTGTGAAAAAAACTAAGGAATAATGATAAACAGAAAATTTAAAAGAGGGAGAACAACAATGAAAGCAGACCAGATCATCAAGAACGCGAAGATTTACACCTCGGACAAGGACAGGCCGCTGGCAAGCGCCCTTGCGGTGAAGGATGGGAAGTTCGTCTATGTGGGCGACGAGGCCGGGCTTTCGGCGTATGAGGGTTCCGTCACCGACCTGGGCGGCGGATTCATTATGCCCGGCATCATCGACAGCCATGTACACGTCACCTGGCCCATCGGCTTTGAGTACGCGACAATCGACGGGTTCATCGACGGCTGCGGAAGGCAGGAGGCCCTGGACATCATGTCGAAGGTGATCGCGGAAAAGCCCGGCCTGGAGCGTTACAGGTTTATCATGGAGAAAAAATCCCTGAACGGCGAAGATCTCACGAAGGAGGATCTCGACGCGATCTGCCCGGACAGCGAGCTGCAAATCCAGGAAACGGAAGGGCACAGCATCTGGGTGAACTCCAGGCTTCTGGCCAGACACGGCATTACGGAAGACACGCCGGCCCCCGTGCCCGGACTGAGCTATTATGAGAAGAAGGACGGACGCCTGACCGGATACATCATTGAATGCTCGGCCGAGATACCCATCATACTCGACACCTCCATAAACCTGACCGACGAACAGATCGACGCGGCGCTGAATCGCTGGATCACCTTCTCTCTGGATGTGGGCGTGAACGCGGTCTTTGATGCCGGCATTCCGGGCTATGCCGCGTTCCACGAGCGGGTCTACACCCGCCTGCGCGAGCTGGACAGGCAGGGGAAGCTTCCCATCTATGTCGACGGCTGCTATGTGATCGCGGCGCCGTCGCAGGCGAAGAAGGGGCTGGAGGAGCTCAAGCGTTTCCGCCGTGAGTTCAACACGGAGCACCTGAAGGTCCATACGATGAAGATCTTCATGGACGGCACCAACAAGATCCATACCGCCGCCATGCTTGAGCCCTACGCGGACACGCAAGCGGCCGGCGCTTCGACCGCCTTCAATAAGGATGAGCTTGCGGCGCTGCTGAAGCAGCTGAACGAAGAGGACCTGGACCTTCACCTGCACACCGTGGGCGACGCCGCGTCCCGTGCGGTCCTCGACGCAGTGGAGCTTGTCCGCAACGAGCTGGGAGACCGCTTCCACATCAAGGTGACCTGCGCCCATCTCGAGGTTCAGGCCGACGCAGACCTGGATCGCTTCGCAAAGCTGGGCGTCTACGCCAACTTTACGCCGGCCTGGCACAGCGGGAACGGCACTGGCGACTCGCTCAAGCCGCTGATTCCCCTGCTCGGCGAGAGGCGCGCCACGCATATGTACCGCTGCAAAACGCTTTGGGACAGCGGCGCGCTGGTGACCTGGTCCAGTGACAACACCATTTTCATGGATTTCTCGCCATGGAACCCCTATCTCGGCATGGAGATCGGCATGACGCGCTGGACCACCGAAAAGACCAACGCATCCGAGCTCACCAGAACCTTCAAGCCGTTCCCACCCGAGGACGAAAAAATGAGCATCGACGAAATGCTCACCGGCTACACGATCAACGGCGCGATACAGCTCGGCATTGAAGACAAAAAGGGCTCCATCACCGTCGGCAAGGACGCGGACTTCCTGGTGTTCGACAAGGACCTGCTCACGGCGGAGCACGAGGGCTTCAGCTTCAACGCGCCGAAGGCAGTCTTTTTCTGCGGGAAGAAAATGAAGTAACGACACCAATTTTAAGGAGGAAATACACATGAGCAAGTTTTCCGCAAAGCTGACCCCGGCCGGGTTCTCGTTCAACCTGGTCGCGGACAATAACGAGGTCATCGCCACCTCTCAGGTTTACACCTCAAAGGGCGGCTGCCTCAAGGGCATCGAGAGCGTGCAGGCAAACGCCACCTATGCGCCCGTCGAGGATCAGACCGTCGCCGACTTTGAGCGCCTTGAAAACCCCAAATATGAGGTCTTCACCGACAAGGCCGGCAAATTCCGCTTCCGCCTCAAGGCCGCCAACGGCGAGATCATCGCCGCCTCCCAGGGCTACAAGGCGAAGGCCTCCTGCCTCAATGGCATCGAGTCGGTGCGCGCCAACGCGCCCTGGTCCGAGGTCGTTGCAGAGGACGTCTTCGCCGAGAAGGTCATTTACGGCAATTTCTACACGGTGGACAAGCAGCAGCCCAGGGCCGAGGCCGCTGCGATCTTCGGCGGCCATTTCGTCTACGTCGGCGACGCCCAGGGCGTCAAGGAACTCATCGGCAAGAACACGAAGGTCGAGCACTATGAGGGCGGCCTCATCGTCCCCGGCATGTCCGACGGTCATTGCCATTGCTCCGTCGGCGGAACGGTGGAGCTTTTCGAGGCAAATCTGCTGAAGGTCTTCGATATTGACGAATTTAAGGGCCGGATCAAGGCGCTCATTGAGAAGCATCCGGAATATGAGGTCTACCAGGGCTTCGGCTTCGCTCCTCTGACGGAATTATACGGAGCCAACGGCCCCACCGCGGATATGCTGGACGGCCTGTCGGACAAGCCCATTGTCATTGCGGACTTGGGCCTTCACTCCTATTGGGTAAACCATGCCGCCATGAAGCGCCTGGGCATCAGCAAGGATACGCCCGATGTCAGCGACGGCATCGTCGTGCGCTATGAGGACGGCACTCCCACCGGCTGGTTCCGCGAGGGCGCCATGGCCTACATCAAGCCGCTGGTCGTCTACTCGGTGGAGCAGTACAAGGAAGCCTACCTGCGCTACCAGGAGGAGTATCTGGCCCATGGCATGACCATATTCTTGGACGCGATCATCAACTGGGACTACACCGACAACGAGGTGCTGGCACTGCACGAGCTCGACAAAGAGGGCAAGCTGAAGATGCACGCCTTCGGCGCCTACCAGGTGTTCCAGGCGGCGGGTCACGACACCATTGCGGAGGTCGAGCACGCCGCGGAGCTCAGAGCGCGCACGAAGGGCCCCATGTTCGATCTGATCAACACCAAGATCCAGCTGGACGGCACGATCTCGCCGACCCACGGGACCGCCTATATGAAGCAGCCCTACTGTGATCCCGAGTCGCAGAAGAACGGGAACCAGGGACAGCTCCGCATGGATATGGACACCCTCACGGCGGTGTATAAGAGATCCCACGAGCTCGGTATGCCGGTGCACCTGCATGCCATCGGCGACGGGGCGCTGGCCATGGCGCTGGACGCCATGGAAAAGGCCAATGCCCAGACCGGACCCCATGATCTCCGGGACGCCATCGCGCACCTGGAGGTCGTGGACCATGCGGACATCCCCCGCATGGCAAAGCTGGGCGTCGTGGCTTCCACCGATCCCTTCTGGATCCCCCTGCCGCCTGAGCTCGCCGCCATCCAGAGCTATGGTCTGGGCAAGGAGCGCACGGAGGCGATGCATCCGATAAAGTCCTTCTTCGACGCAGGCGTTGTCGTGTCCTCCGCCAGCGATTACCCCATCACCTACCCGGCCTATGCGTTGGAAGGTATTCAACTGGGCGTGACCCGTCAGAAACCGGACCTTCCGAATTCCCTGCATTGCCCCTCCGAGTGCGTCACGGTTGACCAGATGATCCAGGCATGCACCCTGAACGCGGCCTGCCAGTTCCAGTGCGAGGATCGGTTCGGCAGCATCAGCGTCGGCAAGGAGGCGGATCTCGCCGTGTTGGAGAAGGATATCACCGCCTGCGATCCCGGGCAGATCGAGAACACTCCGATCCTGCGCACCATGGTGGGCGGCGAATGGGTATACACCCGCGCATAAAAAGGAAAACGGCCGACGAGAATGAGCGTCGGCAACAAGACGCCCCCGGCATGGGCGGCGCAAAGCGAATAACTGAACACGGCAAGGCACCCCGCGCGCAATAGCCATATTTCTTTATCCCATAACAGATAATAACGGACGCCTATTGTAGTACAATAGGCGTCCATAGTTTTGGTGCGGCAGGCGGGACTTGAACCCGCACACCCATGGGGTATCAGATTTTAAGTCTGAGGCGTCTGCCGATTCCGCCACTGCCGCACGCAGAGACATTATAGCATATTTGACGGAGAAGCACAAGAGAGGAAATTCTGATTTATCGAGCTATGCTCGATGAATCAGAATTCAGGGATTAGGTTTTAGGGGTTAGGATTTAGGTGAAGGTTCCCTAAAGGGCTCCTTCCCTAACCCCTAACCTAAAACCCAAAACCTAAAACCTCAACTTCTGATTTGTCGCCCCGCGACAAATCAGAAGTTTCCCCCCTTGCTCCCGATCATCGGGAAATCGCCGATCAGCTCGCACAGGTCGTCCACGCTTTCCCGCAGGCGCTGCCAGAGGTCGTCGGTCATGCCGGCGGGGGGCGCGTCGTAGAAGTCCAGAGCGGGCAGGGTCTGGATCACGTCGCTCTGCCGCCAGCAGAAGGTGGGCATCACCTTCACGTCGGTCACGTCGAAGCCGCCGGCTTCCCGCTCCTGGAGCGTGAAATCAAGCAGTATGCCGGAGTCGGTGTAGCGCTTGCCCTGGTTGCTGATGAAGTTGCCCAGGCTGTAGGCCACCAGGCCCCTTCGCACCTCGCCGCTTTCGGTCACCACGGTGAGCGTGGTCACCGGCTGGACCATGTGGGGATGGCTGCCCAGCACCACGTCCACCCCGGCGGCGATCAGCTTTTGGGCGTTGTTCTGCATGCGCTCGGTGGGCTCGCGCTTGTACTCCACGCCCCAGTGGGGCAGCGCGATGACCACCTCGGCCCCGGCCTCCCGCAGGCGCAGCACGTCCTCGTCGAAGTCCGCGTCCCCCATGTAGTTGACGCCGTATTGGCGGGCGGGGCTCTTGTCCTTCTTCTTCGGCATGCCGTTGGTCATCTCGGTGTAGCACAGCATCCCCAGGCGCACGCCGCCGGCGTCCACCACCACGGCCCGCGCCTTCTCCTCGGGGGTGCGGTTGGCCCCGGCGTAGTCGAAGCCCCACCGCGACACGTTGTCCACGGTCAGCTGGAGCCCCTCGAAGCCCCGGTCGAGGATGTGGTTGTTGGCCAGGGTCAGAAAGTCGATGCCCGCGTCCTTCAGGGTATCCAGAAGGGACTCAGGGGTGTTGAAGTTCGGGAAGCCCGAATACGCCCGGTTGTCCTTGCGGCCAATGGTGGTCTCCAGGTTGGCGATGGTGTAGTCCGCGTCGGCCAGCACATCGGCAATGCGGGCGTATTGGGGATGGAAGTCGTAGCTGCCGTCCGCCTGTCTGGCGCTGTCCAGCTGGACCTGGTGGGTGATCAGGTCGCCCACGGCGCGGATGCGCACGCTGCGCAGCGGCGGCAGCGGCTCCGGGGTGGGCGCGGCCTCGCGCACCCCGGTCACCGGCTGCGTGGCGGGGCCGCCGGTGTTCGGCGCGCCAAGGCGCATCGCCGTCAGCCCCAGCGCCACCAGCGTCGTCAGCACCGTGATCAGGCCGGACATCATCAGCGTGGTTTGCCTCAATGCTTTGGTATACATGTGTTCATCCTCCAGGAGCTATCTCTTCAACAGTTTAAACGCGCTGCGCTCGCTCTCGATGACGCCCTCCCGCCGAAGCTTGCCGATCTCCGCCGACAGGGCGCTGCGGTCCACGCCCAGGTAGTCCGCCAGGCCCTGGCGGTCGAAGGGGATCACGAAGCGGTTCGAGCCCGCCGCCCTGGCCTGGGACGCCAGGTAGGCCAGCAGCTTTTCCCGTGTGGTGCGGCGGGAGGTGATGTCCAGCTTTCCGTTGAGCATCAGGTTCTTCGCCGCCAGCACCTTCAGCAGGTTCAGCACCACCCGGTTGTGGAAGCCGCAGGCGCTGGGACAGGTTTCGATGATCCGCTTCAACTGGATCAGCATCGCGCGGCTGGGCCTGTCCGCCTCCACCGACACCGGCAGCCGCCCAACCCCGGCGCAGGCGAAGGTCTCGCCGAACAGCTCGCCGGGGCCGATGGCCGCCTGTATGGCGCGGTTGCCGTCGTAGTCATCCCGAAGCACCCGCACGCCGCCGGAGAGCAGTATGCCCACGTATTCCGCAGGGGCCTCCGCCCGGAACACCACCCCGCCCTTCGGCACGTCCACGGCGCGGGCCTGCATGCACTGCAGCATGGCCGCCATGTCCTGCCGGCACACCCCCTCAAACAGCGGGCACGCGGCCAGCACCTCGAATTCGTCCGGCATGCTTTCCTCCAATGGCATCAATCGATCTGTAGCTGCGGCCTCAAGCCGCCACCGTATTGAATATTTGACTTGAAATGTTGGAATTCCAACAGACATTTCCCCGAGAGTATAGTAAAATATGGCTGTAAAGTCAACAACGGGCCGGAAAAGAAGGAGGGACGATTTTATGATTTTTGAAGGCTGCCAGGGCAAGCCCCGCACCCCCACGCTGGAGGAGAAGCGCTGTCCGAGGTGCGGGAGCCTGATCGAGATATTCTCCGTGGACACCGAGGCGGTGTGTGAAAAATGCGGCCAGGTGATCTACAACGACGCGCTGAGCTGCGTGCAGTGGTGCCAGTACGCGAAGAAGTGCGTCGGCGAGGAGATGTATGAACACATGATGGAAATCGCCCGCCAGCAGAAGGCGCGCGCCCAGGCGGAGCGCGAGGCGCGGAAGCAGGCGAAGCAGAAGGAGGCGTTGAACGCATGAAGCGGCGAATCATTCACATCGACGAGGAAAGGTGCAACGGCTGCGGCGCCTGCGCCGAGGCCTGCCACGAGGGCGCGATCCAGATCATTGACGGGAAGGCGAAGCTGACCCGGGAGGACTACTGCGACGGGCTGGGCGACTGCCTGCCGGGCTGCTCCGCCGGGGCCATCAGCTTCGAGGAGCGGGAAGCCCCCGCCTACGACGAGGCGGCGGTGCGCGCGGCGAAGGCGACGAAGCTGACGGGTAAGCTGCAGGGCCCCGGCTGCCCCGGCTCCGCGCCCCGGCCCATGGCCCCCGGCGGCTGTCCC
>JAFRJF010000308.1 GCA_017432405.1 Clostridia bacterium
AACCATAATTCAGCCCGAGCAGATAACCTGTTCGGGCTGATGTTCGGTTTCTTTACCTGGACCCATTTGAATTGTATCTTTGAACACCCGGGGACAGCGTTCGAGCATTTGTTATAACGAAGATGAAGATGCTCTCACCTATCCTGCAGAAGGGCACATTTCATTTATCGCTGATCCCCATGCGGTACCGCGCCTCAATCCCACGGATCAATACGCTTCTCTCAGGCATTCCAGCCATTCCTCCCGGCTGATTTGCCCCGCCACATATTGGTTGGCAGCGTCCTGGACTGCCCCGACGGATTCGCGCGTCAGGTTCACGCAGAAGGAGAAATCGCCCACCTGTTCCCTGTACTGGCGGATCGCCTCGGCGCTCTCCGCGCCACCCCACTTGGAGGCGAAATCCTCCGGATCGGTGGCAAAGTCGTAGTAAACCGCTTCGAGGCTGCCTTCATAATTTGTCTGATTGACCTGTGCCAGGGTCTTTAAATATTCCTGGGCGGTGGCCCGGCTGGTGCTGGCGGCGGGAACGAACACAAAGGTTCCGCTGGCCCGGCTGAGCTTCGGCGCGTCCGGGCGGATGCGCAGCGTACAGGGAACAACCGTCACGTCTTCATACGGGTCGTAGCCCGCGTAGAACAGCACGGCCCGGTGTTCTTTCCCATCGTTTGCAGGCGTCCCGTCACAGTAGTGCAGAGCGCCCCAGTCCACGCCTTCAAGGGCTTCGAGGCACGCAGTAAAGTCCGGCTTCGAGAAGTCCACCGCCTCCCCGAGCGCCTTCCAGCATCGGGCGTAGGCGTCAGCCATGCTCAGGAGCGTGTACGCCTCAAACGCCTCCGCCGCGCTCAGACCATTCCCATCCAGCGCATCGAATTCGATCATATAATCGCGGGCGGCTGCGCTGTGAGAATACTCTCCCAGCCACCGGATATACTCCAGCCAGGTATCGGGGTAATCCTCAAAGCTGCCCCGAATATCATCCCAATTCTCCGTCAGGAATGCTACGTCGAGATAGGCGAATACATCCAAGGGAATGGCGGCAGGTTGCCCGTCGACCGAGAGATATCCTCGCAGGCCCTCGGGCAGCTTCTCCCATTCGGCGCGCAGCTCCGGATCGGTCAGCGGCGCGATGAGCCCAGCGTCGCGCACACGTTCAAAGCCATCCTGCTCCAGCGCCACCACGTCTCCCGCGGCACTGCCCGACAGCATCCGATCCGAGTAACGCCCGATGTCCTCCACGTTTTTGCCGGGATCGCTGACGATGGCAACGTCGGGATGCTCGGCAATGAAGGTCTGGTTGGCATAGTCATTCCAGCCATCGCCGTCCACGACCAGCTCATTCACCTCCCCGGGCGGGGTCGTCAGGTCGAACACCTTCACCGAATCCCCTTGAAGCACGGCGTAGGTCGCGTCGTCCAGCATCAGCCCCTGCCCAGAAAGCTCGCCGCATACCGCAATGCGCCTGGCCGCGTCCGCGTTCATGCCCTGCGCCATCCAGACGCTGCCGTCCAGCACATACAACAGCGCATCGTCCACTTCTCTCAGGGCAAAGCTGTTCGGACGCATGGCGCCGCTATAGGAAATCTCGCACAGCGGTTTCAGCGCGGAATCCTCCGCACGGTAAACGCGGGCCGCCGCCGCACGGTCATCATACGCCGCCAGGTATGCGCCGTCCCCGCCGCCGAACAGCTCCGGCGACCAATCGACAGGGATTCCTTCAAGATCGAACTCCGACGGCGCGGCCTCCGTCAGATCCCAGCTGAATAATCGCACGTGCTGCGGCGCGTAGCCGAAGCCCTCCAGCTCCGACTCCACGGCGTATTCCGCGGTGAAATAGAGCTTGCCGCCAGTCAGCACCGTGTCCTGGATGCCATAGCTGTTCAGCTTACGGCCCTCGGAATCGAGGATCGCCGTCGCCGGGGCCTCGGCCAGCGCCGTCACGTCGAACGTGCCGTCGTCATCCAGCGTCACGCACCCGAGGCCGTAGGCCAAGGGCACATAATCAAGGTTAAAGGATGAACTGGAATTGCCATGACCGTCCGCATAGATGACATAGATCCCGTCTGAGCCTGCCACCACCGCATTGATGGAGCGTTCCCCTGCATCCCGCCACTTGTAAACCGTGGGCTCGACGTTTGTGCCCTCGTACACGCTGATACTCTCGTTGTCCTCCACCGCGATCAGCTTCCCGTCCATCACCGCGCCGTCGGTCAGATAGGCGCGCCACTCGCCGAAAGAAAAACCTTGCTGATCCTCCACGCGGCTGTACAACGCGCCCGCCGCCCACCGGCGCGCGGCGGGAGACGCCGCCAGCGCAATGCTGGCGCTGATGGACAGTACAGCAATACACGCGGCGGCAATCTGAGCCGCTTTGGGAACCGTGCGGCGGAAGGCCGACCAGCGCCGTCTGCGGTTCACTTTTCTGCGAACCCCGGAGGAAGCCATCGGGTGTTCAGCATTTTTCCTGATATCTGTAACCATCCTTTTCATTTCCATTTCCTCCATTCTCTGAAAGGCCGCGCAATACAACGCAGCTTCCAGAGCTTCGGAAACCGATGCCCGGTCATGTTCCGGAATGAAAGCGTCATGTCGGCTCATATCCACTCGCCCTCCTGAAGCTGCGCCCCGACATG
>JAFRJF010000033.1 GCA_017432405.1 Clostridia bacterium
GATTTGTCGGGCTGACGCCAAGGCAATAGGGAATAGGGAATAGGCAATAGGAATGGCGGCTGCCGCGTACATATCGATACCGTTTGTGTCGTCCTAAAGGAATAACTGCGTGTCTCAGCAGCGAGATGAAGTTAGTTATTCAGAGCGGCGTCTGCGATGCCGTTACAGGCTTTTGGGGGATTTGGGACTTCGATTTCTTCGCGGGAACGTTTCCTTTGTTTTGGCTGCAACGTTCCGTGCGCGGCTTTTCCTATTGCCTATTCCCTAATCCCTATTCCCTAATCCCTATTCCCCTTGGCGTCAGCTCGATAAATCAGAAGTTGTCGCTCTGTTCACAGCGCTTCCCATAAACCTCCGCGATCGCCGCCGCCGCAATCGCCATCTCTTCCGCCGTGTTCTCCCTGCCCAGGCTGACGCGAATCACGCATCGGGCGTCCCTTTCCTCCAGGCCCATCGCTCGGTAGACATGGCTGACACGATCGCTTCGGGCGGAACAGGCCGCCCCGGCGGACACCTGTATGCCCATCAGGTCCAGCTCCGCCACGGCCCGCTCCGACGTCAGCCCCGGCAGCAGCAGCGCCATCACGCCGGGCAGGCGCGGGGCGTTTTCCGCCAGCAGGCGGCAGGATGGGACCAGCGCCTTCAGCCGCGCGAGAAATCCCGCCGCCAGCGCCCTTTCCCTTTCGGCGCGCGCCTCCATCTCGCTTGCGGCCAGCGCCGCGGCCACCCGCATGCCCTCTATGGCGGGCACGTTCTCGGTGCCCGAGCGCAGGCCGAACTCCTGTCCGCCACCTTCGAGCAGGGGGACCAGCGGCACGCCCTGCCGCACGACGAGGCAGCCCGCGCCCCGGGGCCCGTGGAATTTGTGGGCGGAGAGGGTCAGCAGGTCGACGTTCAGCGCCCTCATGTCGATGGGCGCCTTGCCGAAGGCCTGTACCGCGTCGCACAGGAAGGGTATCCGGCGCGACCGGGCCAGCGCGCCGATTTCGGCCACCGGCTGGAGCACGCCGGTTTCGTTGTTGGCGTACTGCACGCAGATCAGCCGGGTGTCGGGCCGAAGGGCGCGCTCGACGGCCTCGGGCGGGATGCGCCCGTCCCCGTCCGGCGGGATCACCGTCACCTCGCTCGCCTGCCTGCGCGCGGCCTTCAGCACCGAGGCGTGCTCTACCGCGCCGACGATCACATGGCCGCCCTTCGCCAGCGTCAGCGCCTGGTTGTTGCCCTCGGTGCCGCCGGCGGTGAACAGCACCTCCTGGGGCCGGGCGTTCAGCATGCCGGCGACGGTTTGACGGGCCTGGCGGAGAATGCGCCGGGGGAACTCCGAGGCCGAATAGGCCGCCCCGGGATTGTGCCATGCGGACGCCATGCAGTCGCTCACGGCGCGAACGACGGCGGCGTCGGGTCGGGTGGTGGCGGCGTGGTCGAGATAAATCATATTTTGTTTCGCCCTTGTTATTATTTGTTTTTTTATTATAACCGATGGGGGGCGGGATGTAAATGACCTTGACACTCCAGTCATTTATTTGTATGATACGAGTAAATTACTGAGAATAACGCAGGGAGGACGACGGTATGAATCGCGAACAGGCACGGGAAAAGGCAATCCAGCTGGTCAACCGCATGACTGTGGAGGAGGCCGCCGGCCAGCTGCGCTACGACGCGCCGGCCATCGAACGTCTGGGCGTGCCCGCCTACACCGGGTGGAACGCGGCGCTGCACGGCGTGGCGAGGGGCGGCACGGCCACGTCCTTCCCCCAGGCCATCGGCCTGGCGGCGACCTTCGATCCCGCGCTGGTTAGGGCGCTGGGCGACGTGGCCGCCACCGAGGGCCGCGCGAAGTACAACGCCGCCGCCGCCCACGGCGACCGGGACATCTACAAGGGCCTGACCTTCTGGTCGCCCAACGTCAACATCTTCCGCGATCCCCGCTGGGGTCGGGGCCATGAGACCTACGGCGAGGACCCGTTCCTGACCGCCACGCTGGGCGTGCAGTACGTGAAGGGCCTGCAGGGCGAGGGGGAGACCATGAAGTCCGCCGCCTGCGCCAAGCACTTCGCGGTGCACTCCGGCCCCGAGGCGCTGCGCCACCACTTCGACGCCGAGGCCAATCCAAAGGACATGGCCGAGACCTACCTGCCCGCCTTCCACGCGCTGGTGGACGCGGGGGTGGAGAGCGTCATGGGCGCCTACAACCGCACAAACGGCGAGCCCTGCTGCGCCAACACGCCCCTGATGAAGACCCTCCGGGAGGACTGGGGCTTCGAGGGCCACTTCGTCTCCGACTGTTGGGCCATCAACGACTTCCACACCGGCCACATGGTCACCGATTCGCCGGAGGCCTCCGCGGCGTTGGCCCTGGAAAAGGGCTGCGACCTGAACTGCGGCAGCGCCTACGTCTACATGATGAAGGCCTATGAGAAGGGCATGGTGACCGAGGAACAGATCCGCCGCAGCGCCGTGCGCCTGTTCACCTGCCGCTACATGCTGGGGCTGATGGATTCGAGCCCCTACGACAGCATCCCGCTGGAGGCGGTGGAGTGCCCGGAGCACCTGGGCAAGGCGCGGAAGGCCACCGAGGAGGCCTGCGTGCTGCTGAAGAACGACGGCATGCTGCCGCTGGACGCCGACAAGCTCACCACACTGGCCGTGATCGGCCCCAACGCCAACAGCCGCGTGGCGCTGGTGGGCAACTACCACGGCACCTCCTCCCGCTATGTGACGGTGCTGGAGGGGCTGCAGGACGCTTTGGAAAGCAAGGCGCGGGTGCTGTACAGCGAGGGCTGCCACCTGTTCAAGGACCGGGTGGAGCACCTGGGCCAGCCGGACGACCGGCTTAGCGAGGCCGTGGCGGTGGCGGAGCGCGCCGACGCGGTGGTGCTGGTGGTGGGCCTGGACGAGACCCTGGAGGGCGAGGAGGGCGACACCGGCAACGCCGCCGCCTCCGGCGACAAGCTGGACCTGCTGCTGCCCGAGTGCCAGCGCAGGCTGATGGGCGCGGTGCTGGCCGTGGACAGGCCCACGGTGATCGTGCTGATGGCGGGCAGCGCCATCGACCTGGGCGAAGCCGCCGAGAAGGCCGACGCCGTGCTGCTGACCTGGTACCCCGGGGCCAGGGGCGGCAGGAGCGTGGCGGACATCCTGCTGGGCAGGGTCTCGCCCTCCGGCAAGCTGCCTGTGACCTTCTACCGGAACGAACAGCTTTCGACCATGCCGGAGTTCATCGACTACGCCATGAAGGGCCGCACCTACCGCTACGTCGAGGAACCCCCCCTGTACCCCTTCGGCTACGGCCTGACCTACGGCGACTGCCGGGTGGCCGCCGCGAAGCGGACGGCGTCGGGCGTCGAGGCCGAGATCGCCAACGGCGGCGGGATGGACACCGACGAGGTGGTTCAGGTCTACGTGCAGAATGAAAGCGCGGCCCACGCGCCGAGGAACCCCCGGCTGTGCGCCTTTGCCAGGGTCCGCGTGCCCGCGGGCGGCTCGGTGAAGGTAAAGCTGGACATCCCGGTGGAGCGGCTGAAGGTCGTGGACGACGCGGGCATCAGCGTCGACGAGGGCACGCCCGCCTTCTGGGTCGGCCTGGGCCAGCCGGACGCGCGCACGGCGGAGCTGACCGGGCACGGCGCGCTCAGGGTCGAATAAGCGTTTCCGTATAAAGCAGGTGTAGGGGCGCCGCTTCGGCGCCCCTACACCTGCTTTGGACAAATGTCCTGTAGTAGTTTTACCCTATTCGTATCGTAATGGAACAGCTATCCCTTTTCTCTCAATCTCAACAATCCCTGTCGCCGCAACGACAGGAAATACCACGTGCACATCGCGATCTGCAGCATCGACGAAAACGGCGTGGCCATGCCGATCCAGAACAGAGAAACGGGCACCCGCCGGCTCATCAGGTACGAAACCGGCACGCGCACGCAGAAGGCGCTGACGATGCCCTGGGCCATGACGAAGCGGGTTCGGCCCAGGCCATTGAAGAAGCCGATGGCGCAGAAGAATATCGGGGTGAGCAGGCAGTCGATGCCGTAGGCCTTCAGGTAATCCGCCGCAGCGACGATGACCTCCCGGTCATTTGAGAAGATGCCGGCCAGCAGCTGGCCGTGGCCTATGGACATCCAGGACATCACCGCGCCCACGGCGAGGGACAGGCCGATGCCGCAGTACAGCGATCTGACCGCCCTGTCGTACTTCCCGGCGCCGGCATTCTGGGCCACGAAGGCGGACATGGACTGGGAGAAGGCCGAGGGCACCAGCATGATGAAGGCGCAGACCTTTTCCGCGACGCCCACGCCCGCCGAGGGCACCACGCCCAGGGCGTTGACGATGGCCTGTATGACGAGAAAGGATATGCTGACCAGCAGGTCGGACAGCGCGATGGGCAGCCCGAGGCGGAGGACCTGCGTCACCAGGGGCCTGTCGAAGCGGATGTGCTGCCTTTCCAGCCGGAAGGGCAGCTGCTTCCTTCGAACCAGCATAAGCGAGATGGCCACGCTGACCGCCTGGGCGGCGACGGTGGCGATGGCCGCGCCGGCGGCGCCCATGTGGCACACCGCCACCAGCAGCAGGTCGCCGGCGATGTTGACCGCGCAGGCGATGGCCACGGTGATCAGCGGCGTCACGGAATCGCCGATGCCCCGGAACACACTGCCGATCAGGTTGTAGGCGATGATGACCAGCATGCCCGTGCCGCAGATGCGCACATAGGCGGCGGTCAGGTCGTGGGCCGGGGCCTGCATCACGGACGCCAGCAGTCCCGCGCCGGGCACCGTGACGAGCGTCAGCGCCAGCCCCATCGAACCGAACAGGGCGATGCACGCGCCGATGGTCGCGCCGCCCCGCTCCGCGTTGCCCTCGCCGATCTGCTGCCCCAGCAGTATCGTCGCGCCCATGGCCAGGCTGGCCACCAGGTTGGTCAGCGTCATCATGATGTGGGCCCCGGTGGCCACGGCGGAGACGTCGGCCTTGTCGGCAAACTGGCCCACCACCAGCAGGTCCACCGCGCCGTACATCGCCTGCAGGAACAGCGCGGCCAGCACGGGGATGGCAAAGCGGATCAGCGGCCCGGCAATGCCGCCGCGGGTGAAATCGTGGGGTGCGTTATTCATCGTTCAAACCTTCTGCCTGTTTTCAGTAGTCCCTGTATATTATGATACCACGCGCCCACCTTGAAAACCAGCGCATAAGAGAAGTTTGTTTGAAAGGATGCGGTTAATCCGGGGAGGTAAATACTCAAATTTTGCTTGCCATCGTCAAACCGACCTGTTATAATGGCCGGGAAATCCAACAAAGGGATCAGCATATGCGTATTGACAACAAAGCCTTTTACAATCAGTTGGGCAGGCTGGCGCTGCCCATTGTCTTCCAGAGCCTGATGCTGGCTGCGGTGGCCGCGGGCGACGCCCTGATGCTGGGCCGTGTGGCACAGGACGAGATGACGGCGGTGTCGCTGGCCACACAGGTGCAGTTTGTGCAGAACATGTTCGTCGCCGCAGTGACCGGCGCGGGGGCGATCCTCGGCGCGCAATACTGGGGCAAGGGAGACAGGCGGACGCTGGAGGATCTGTTCAATCTGATGCTGCGCTGGAGCGGCGGGGTTTCGCTGGTATTCTTCGCAGCCTGTGAGCTGGCCCCCGGACTTCTGATGCGGATCTTTACCCATGACGAGGCGCTGTTGGTCATCGGCAGCGCCTATCTGCGCATCGCCGGGTGGTCCTACCTGATCACGGGCTTCTCCCAGTGCTATCTGACGGCGATGAAGGTGACGGACCACGTGTCGCCCAGCGCGTGGATCAGCTCGACGGCGGTGGTGGTCAACATCGTTCTGAACGCGGTGTTCATATTCGGGCTTCTGGGCATGCCTGCCATGCAGGCCAGAGGCGCGGCCCTGGCCACGACTCTCGCCCGGGTGGTCGAACTGGCGCTTTGCCTGGGCGTCTGCGCCCGCGAGGGCTATATAAGGCCTGCGTGGCGCCGATTTATGCAGCAGCGCAGGGAACTGGCCCAGGATTTCAGGCGGCAGTGCCTGCCGCTGATGGGCGGGTCGCTGTTCTGGGGCGTGGGCTTCACCTCTTATACTGCCATCATGGGTCACATGGGCAGTGACGCGGCGGCGGCCAATTCTGTGGCGGCGGTGGTGCGCGATTTGATCTGCTGCATGTGCAACGGCGTCGGCAGCGCCGCGGGCATCATAGTTGGCAACGCGCTGGGCGCCGGGAATTTGGAGCTGGGCAAGGCCTATGGCATCAAGCTGAAGAATCTGTCCTATGTCATCGGCTTTGTATCGACGGCCATCGTGCTGGCGCTGACGCCGCTGGTGGTGCGCATGGTGATCCTCACCGACGCGGCCCGGGGCTACCTGACGGGCATGATGGTCATCATGGCCATCTACATGATCGGCCGCTGCGTGAACACCGTGACCATCAACGGCGTGCTGGACGGCGGCGGCGATACGCTGTTCGACATGTACAGCCTGGCCGTGTGCATGTGGGGCATTGCCATACCGCTGGCGCTGCTGGGCGCGTTCGTGTTTCACTGGCCGGTGCTGGTGGTCTACAGCTGCACCTGTCTGGACGAGGTGGGCAAGATCCCCTGGGTGATGCTCCGCTTCCGTAAGTACAAATGGGTGAAGAACCTGACGCGGTAAAGCGGCACAGGAGGCAGATATGAACGCATTGATCGACATCACCGGCGTCGAGCTGCGCACGGAGCGGCTGCTGCTGCGCCCGTGGAGGGAGACGGACCTGGAGGACTTCTACGCCTATGCCCGGGAGGACGGCGTGGGGCAGATGGCGGGGTGGACGCCCCATCGCAGCCTCGACGAATCCCGCGAGATACTGAAGTTATTCATTGCCGATAAGAAGACCTTCGCCCTGGAATACCGGGGCCGGGCGGTGGGGTCGCTGGGCATTGAGTTTTATGACGAAACCCAATTTCCGGAGCTGGACGCCCTGCGCGGACGGGAGATCGGCTACGCCCTGAACCGGGATTGCTGGGGACAGGGTCTGATGCCCGAGGCGGTGCACCGCGTCATCGGCTACCTGTTCGATGTGGTCAGGCTCGACTTCATACTTGTCGGCCACTTTGAATGGAACCGCCAGTCCGCCCGGGTGATCGAAAAGTGCGGCTTTGCCGAGGTCAAGACCATACCCTACAGGACCCGCATGGGCACGCTGGAGCGATCGGTGGAGGGGATACTGTACAATCCGGTCCCGGGGAATCGATCATAGAAACGGATTCTCTCTTGCGCCATGCACTCTTTCCTGTGGCGACTGAAAGTCGCCGCTACGGCAGGTCGGCGCTTGTGTCTCACTTTATCAGCAGTCTCGGACGGTTTTCTTCGACACTTTTTGGAGGTTCTTATTGGCTCCTCATGGAAAGAGTGTCAAATGGAACCGTCCCAACGGCATTGAGTTAAGTGTTTTGTGAGGATGACGAAAATGAACTATAAAGTAATTGACAGAGAGACATACTATCGCAAGGGCGTATTTCACCACTTTACGGAAGACTGTAAGTGCTCGACATCAATAACTTCGAGAGTGGACGTAACAGGGCTCGTCACATACTCCAAGAACACAGAGACGAAGTTCTACATCAATTTCCTGTATATTCTTTCGAAGGTTATGAATTCACGCGAAGACTACAGAATGGGATACCTTTGGCAGACAGGTGAGCTGATCTGTTATGACGTAATCAATCCTACGCAGTATGTTTTTCATGAAGATACGGAAACCTGTACGCCTGTGTATACAGAATACGATGAGGATTATGAAAAGTTCTATGCTGCTGCATTGCGTGATGTTGAAGCGGCAAAGAAAACAAGAGAATACGGTCTGGATATGAAGAACCATCCCAACTGGTTTGATGCGTCTTATATATCTTGGCTTTCCTATGATTCACTGCATCTTGAGCTTCCCGATGGGAACCTGTATTTTGCACCGATCATCAATTGGGGAAAATACAGAGAAGAAACCGGCCGACTTGTCATGCCTGTGACCGTTCGTCTGAATCATGCGATTGCTGATGGGTATCTGGTCGCAAACGTGTTTCGCTTACTGGAGAAGGAAATCAATTATTTTGTTGGGCTCTAATCTACAGCTTCCTGCTTATCGACATGTTCCAACGAACGTCCAATGAACAAAAACCGTCCCTATTGACACACAAAATTTGAGAAGCGGAACATATGTTGGAAAGGAAGTCCCTCCCGCGCAGTCGTGTGGGAGGGACCTTCCTTTCGCTGTGCTCTTACGCCAGCACGACCTCGACCTGATGGGTCGCGGGGGCCTTGTCGGCGGGGATGACGTTGCCGTCGATGGCCTTGCCGTCCACGGTCAGGGTCAGCTTGCCCTTCTCGTCGCCGGCCTTGTTGACGACGTGGATGTTGTAGGTGCTGCCGCGGAACTTGCGCACCAGCTTCAGGTCGTTCAGCTCCTTGGGCAGGCAGGGATCCAGCTTCAGGCCGTCGTAATCCGGCTTGACGCCAAGGATTCCCTGGCTGATGGTGTAGAAGCTCCAAGCCGCAGTGCCGGTCAGCCAGCTGTTCTTGGCCTGGCCGAAGTGGGGCGCGTAGGGGCCGGCCACCATCTGGCTGTACACGTAGGGCTCGGTGTAGTGCAGCTCCTGGTCCTCGATCCAGGCGGGGCAGGTGCGGCGGTAGATGTCGAAGGCTTTGCCGCCGTGGCCCAGGGTCGCCTGCGCCAGCGCGATCCAGGGGTTGTTGTGGCAGAAGATGCCGCCGTTCTCCTTGTATCCCGGCGGGTAGGAGCTGATCTCGCCCAGCTCCAGGTGGTACCGGGTGTAGGGGGGTGTCAGGATCGCCACGCCGTGCTCGCTGAGCAGGTGCTTCTCCACACTGTCCATGGCCTTCTGGGCATAGCCCTCCTTCACGCCCACGCCGGACATGACCACGAAGCCCTGGGGCTCGATGTAGATCTTGCCCTCGTCGCACTCGTGGCTGCCCACCTTGTTGCCGTAGGCGTCGTAGGCGCGCACGAACCACTCGCCGTCCCAGCCGGCGGTCAGCAGGGCCTTCTCCATGTCGGCATACCAGCCGGCCACCTGCTCGGCCTCGTCCGTCCAGCCGTACAGGCGGCACAGGGTCTCGTAGTCCGGGCACACGCCGGTGAACATGCCGCCGATGAACACGGACTCGGCCGCGCCGGACTCGTTGTTCTCGGTGGTCTGGAAGCTCTCACCCGGGGTGCTGGAGAAGCAGTTCAGGTTCAGGCAGTCGTTCCAGTCGGCCCGGCCGATCAGCGGCAGGCCATGGGGGCCGCGGTGCTCCAGCGTGTAGTGGATGCTGCGGCGCAGGTGCTCCATCAGGGGCTGGGCCAGCTTATCGTCGTTGTCGAAGGGCACCATTTCCTTCAGGATGGACACGTCGCCGGTCTCCTTGATGTAGGCGGCCACGCCGAAGATCAGCCACAGCGGGTCGTCGTTGAAGCCGGAGCCGATGTCGTTGTTGCCCCGCTTGGTCAGGGGCTGGTACTGGTGGTAGGCGCTGCCGTCGGGGAACTGGGTGGCGGCGATGTCGAGGATGCGCTCCCGGGCGCGGGCGGGGATCAGGTGCACGAAGCCCAGCAGGTCCTGGGTGGAATCGCGGAAGCCCATGCCGCGGCCGATGCCGGATTCGTAGTAGCTGGCCGAGCGGGACATGTTGAAGGTGACCATGCACTGGTACTGGTTCCACAGGCCCGCCATGCGGTCCACGCGCACGTCGCCGCTCTCCACCTGGAAGGAGGACAGCAGCTCGGTCCAGTAGGCCTTCAGCTCGGCGAAGGCGGCCCCGAACTGTTCGTCGGTCTTGTACTTGTTCAGGATCTCGTAGGCCGGGGCCTTGTTGATCACGTTGGGGGCGATGAACTTCTGATCCTGGGGGTTCTCGCAGTAGCCCAGCACGAAGATGAAGCTGGCGGACTCGCCCGGCTTGAGGCTGCGCTTGAGCCAGTGGCTGGCGATGGGCGCGAAGCCGCTGGCCACGCTGTTGCTGCTCTGGTTGGCAAAGGGCACCTGGGCCTCGCCGAAGCCGTTGTAGTAGCCGATGAAGGACGCGCGGTCGGTGTCGAAGCCTTCGATGTCGGCGTTCACCGCGTATACGGCGAAGTGGTTGCGACGCTCGCGGTACTCGGTCTTGTGGTAGATGGCGCTGCCCTCGATCTCCACCTCGCCGGTGGAGAAGTTGCGCTGGAAGTTGGTGGAATCGTCCTGGGCGTTCCACAGGCAGAACTCCACGAAGCTGAACAGGGACACGTTCTTCTCGGCGGCGGATTCGTTGGTCAGCGTCACCCGGGTCACCAGGGCGTTCACGCCCCGGGGCACGAAGGAAAGCTGCTCGGCCTTCAGGCCGTCCTTGACGCCGGTGATGCGGGTGTAGCCCAGGCCGTGGCGGCATTCATAGCTGTCCAGCTTCGCCTTCACAGGCATCCAGCCGGGGGTCCACACGCTGCCCGCGTCGTTGATGTAGAAGTACTGTCCGCCGGCGTCGGTGGGCACGTTGTTGTAGCGATAGCGGGTCAGGCGCAGCATCCGGGCGTCCTTGTAGAAGCTGTAGCCGCCGCTGGTGTTGCTCATCAGGGTGAAGAATTCCTCGCTGCCCAGATAGTTGATCCAGGGGGAGGGGGTGTCGGGGCGGGTGATGACGTACTCCCGCGCCAGGTCGTCGAAGTGGCCGTATTGCATACCGATGTGCCTCCTTGCTCCTTGCGATTCTAAAACGATTTCGATTATGAGTATAACACACCTATAGTATTATTCTAACTGTAGACGACTGAAAAATCAAGGGGGTATCCTATGATTCCCGAAAAAAATTTCATGGCTGCCGAAATGCATTTCGGCAGCCATGAAACAAACGCAATCAGGTTGTGCCTTCGGGGATCGGCAGTATAACGTTTTTATACAGCCGCCGGAACAGTATCAGCGTCGTGATCAGCGAGGCGATCTCGGCGATGGGGAAGGCGAACCAGACCAGGTGGTCGTTGCCGGTCTGCAGGCCGATGCGGGCCAGTATGTAAGCTGCGGGCAGCAGAACCACCAGCTGGCGGATGAAGGACACGATCATCGAATAGGTGCCGTAGCCCAGCGCCTGGAAGACCGAGCCCATGGCGATGCAGACGCCGGCGAACAGGAAGGTTGAGCCGATGATGCGCAGCGCGGGGATGCCCACCCGAAGCATCTCGTCGGAGGCGTTGAAGATCTTCAAAAGCGGCCCGGGGATGATCATGAAGGCCAGCAGCCCCAGCAGGATGTAGCTGGCCGCGTAGATTATCGCCAGCCGGATCGCCTCCATCATCCGGCGGCGGTTGCGCGCGCCGTAGTTGTAGGCGACGATGGGGATGATGCCGTTGTTCAGGCCGAATACCGGCATGAACACGAAGCTGTTCAGCTTGAAGTACACGCCGAACACCGTGGCGGACAGCTCGGCGGCCCGGGTGTAGGTGATCAGCACGATGTTCAGCAGGAAGGTCATCAGCGACCCGATGGCGATCATCAGTATGGAGGGCACGCCGATGGCATAGATCCGCTTGATCATATTGAAGTCTGGGCGGAACCGCTTCATATCCAGGCGGATATCCGCGTTCTTGAAATGGTTGAGGGTCGCCGCCAGGCCGAAGGCGATGATCTGGCCGATCACCGTGGCGATGGCCGCGCCCTTCGCGCCCTGACCGAGCTTCAGGATAAAGATGGGGTCGAGTATGATGTTGATGATCGCGCCGGTGCCCTGGGTGAACATGGTGTAGATGGTGCGGCCCGTGGACTGCATCAGTCGCTCGAACATGATCTGGCCGAACACGCCGAAGCTGAAGCAGCAGATGACCGTCAGGTAGTCCACGCCGTAACCCACGATGGCTTCCACGTCGGTCTGGGCGCGGAAGAAGGCCCGCACGCCGAACAGGCCGAAGATCAGGAAGATGGCGTAGCCCACCAGCGCCAGGAACACGCCGTTTTCGGCGATGCGGTTCGCCAGCTCCGGCTTCTTCTCACCCAGTGCCCGGGAAAGCAGCGCGTTGACGCCCACCGCCGTGCCCGTGGCCACGCCGATCATCAGGTTTTGCGCCGGGAAGGCCAGCGACACCGCTGTCAGCGCGTCCTGGGCGTAGCGGGCCACGAAATAGCTGTCCACCACGTTGTACAGCGCCTGCACCAGCATGGACAGTATCATCGGCAGCGACATGTTCAGTATCAGCTTGGGAATGGGCATCACGCCCATCTTGTTCTCAGCGGGGGCCGCCTTCTGCATGGGTGATTTCTCCTTGACGTATAATACAAAACCATTGTAGAAGCAGGGTATATATATGTCAAGGGATATATTGATAAATTCTGAGGGAGTCGGTGCGGCCCCGATTTCTCAGTTGAACTTGTATATCTTCCGGATCCACTTGTAGAAGAACAGGTCGATGTCCCTGCCCACCTTGCCGGGCAGCAGGAACACCACGTTGCTGCTGCGGTAGCGCATGCGCCGGAAGGTGGCGGGGTGGTTTTCCTTCAGCCAGTGCCACAGCTCGACGCGCTTTTGCTGGTTCTCCTCCCTGCCGGACATCATCAGGTAGATGTTGCAGATCATCAGCATGATGGACAGGTAGTGGTACATGTACTGCGCCAGCTTTTTATTGTGCTGCTCCAGCAGCTCCAGGTCGTGGGCGTCGGCCATGATCTTGGTCACGAGGATCTGCTGGTCGATGCGCCGGATCATGTTGTCCTCGGTCACCGACTGGTCCGCCCGGCCGATGAAGTAGCGGTACATGTCCTCGTCCAGGTAGTACATGTGCTTGACGCTGGGCAGGGGCTGGTAGACGAATACGTTGTCCACGTAGAAGGTGTGCTTGGGCAGCGACAGCTTCGAGCGGCGCAGCACGTCGGTGCGGTAGGTGGCGGCGTGCATGATCATGAACTGGGTGGTGGCGAAGTGGCCGATCTCATCCCAGGTGAACACCTTGCCCATCGGCAGCACGTTGCGATAGCGCACCACCCGGTGGGTATTGTCCTCGGCGTGCTCGTAGACGTAATTGGTCAGGATCAGGTCGATGGGCTCCTCCGAGGCGGCGCTTTCCCGGATCAGCGCCATCAGCTTTCCAAGCGCGGCGGTGTCCAGCCAGTCGTCGGAATCCACCACCTTGAAATACATGCCGGTGGCATGGACCATGCCCTGGTTGACGCCCTCGCCGTGGCCGCCGTTTTCCTGGTGGATCACCCGAACGATGTCCGGGTATTGGGCGGCGTAGCGGTCGGCGATGGCGCCGGTGCCGTCGGTGCTGCCGTCGTCCACCAGTATGATCTCCGCGTCGCTCCCCGCGGTCAGCAGGGTGTCGATGCAGTGATCCATGTAGGCGGCGGAATTATAGCAGGGCACCGTGAAGGTTATCAGCTTCAACGGACTATCACCCCTCTGATTTTTTTCATTGACAAAGTATATTAAGCCCATTATAACATGCTGTGGCCGCATTGAAAAGCATGGGATTGTCAAGAATAGGGAAAACAGCCCTTCACTCTTAACATGAAACCGTTATAATAGTGAAAAAGCAAGCCAATTACCGGCTCGAAAGAGGGAACGACCATGGCATACACTCTGATCAAGGATCTCTATACCCACATGCCCGCCGCCGACATTGAACACCTGAAGGTCAGCGGCTGGGTGCGCACGATACGCGAATCGAAGGCCTTCGCCTTCGTGGAGCTGAACGACGGCACTTACTTCAAAAACCTCCAGATCATCCTGGAGGCGGATAAGCTGCCGGAGTACGCCAGCCTCGTCAGGGCCATCACCACCGGCGCGGCCATCGAGGCCGAGGGCACGCTGGCGCTGACGCCCGATATGAAGCAGCCCTTCGAGCTGAAGGCGACCTGCGTGACGCTGGTGGGGGAGAGCCCCTCCGATTATCCGCTGCAGAAGAAGCGCCACACCCTGGAATACCTGCGCACGATCCAGCACCTTCGCCCCCGGGCCAACCTGTTCCAGTGCGCATTCCGGGTGCGCAGCGTGGCGGCACAGGCCATTCACCGCTTCTTCCACGACAAGGGATACCTGTACGTGCACACCCCGCTGATCACCGGCAGCGACTGCGAGGGCGCGGGCGAGATGTTCCGCGTCTCCACGCTGGACCCGGACGCCCTGCCCCTCACCGAGGACGGCAAGACCGACTTCAGCAAGGATTTCTTCGGCAAGCCGGTGTCGCTGACCGTTTCCGGCCAGCTGAACGCCGAGATCTTCGCCATGGCTTTCCGCAACGTCTACACCTTCGGCCCCACCGTCCGCGCCGAGGAATCCTACACGCCCCGCCACGCCGCGGAGTTCTGGATGATCGAGCCGGAGATCGCCTTTGCCGACCTGGCCATCGACATGGACCTGCAGGAGGAGATGGTGAAGTACATCATCGCCGCGGTGCTCGAGGAGTGCCCGGAGGAGATGGCCTTCCTGAACCAGTTCGTGGACAAGGGCCTGGTGGACCGGCTGAAGTTCGTGCGGGATTCCGAATTCGTGCGCTGCAGCTACACCGACGCCATCGACATCCTGAAGAACTCCGGCGAGAAGTTCGAATATCCGGTGGCCTGGGGCGAGGACCTGCAGACCGAGCATGAGCGCTACCTGACCGAAAAGCACTTCGGCAAGCCGGTGTTCGTGACTGACTGGCCCAAGGAGATCAAGGCCTTCTACATGCGCATGAACGACGACGGCAAGACCGTGGCGGCGGCGGACCTGCTGGTGCCCGCCGTGGGCGAGCTCTGCGGCGGCAGCCAGCGCGAGGAGCGCTACGACGTGCTGAAGGCCCGCATCGAGGAGCTGGGCATGAATCCCGAGGATTACTGGTGGTACCTGGAGCTGCGCAAGTACGGCACTGCCAAGCACGCCGGCTTCGGCATGGGCTTCGAGCGCATGATCATGTACCTGACGGGCATCGCCAACATCCGCGACGTGCTGCCCTTCCCGAGGACCACCGGCAACGCGGACTTCTGATACAATCCGTTCAACAGACGCACGGCCCCCGCAGCGGCGGCGCCAGCGCCGCCACCGCGGCGGCCTGGATGCCGCCGCTGCATTATATGTGCTCTCAATGGAGTCAAAACCCGCCAAAAGCAATTCCTGTGGGGAAAACAATACAAATCCGCTTATTTTGGGTATTGACGCGGGGATGGTTTCTTGTTAATATATAGTTGTCAAGGTTATGCAGTAGTTAATAAAGACTAACATAATTCCAAGGAGGAGATACCTATGAACAACATCCCGCAGGTCAAGATGGGCATCCTCGCGGTCAGCCGCGACTGCTTCCCGATCACCCTCTCCGAAAAGCGCCGCAAGGCCATCGTTGCGAAGCTGAAGGAAAAGAATTTTGACATCTACGAGTGTCAGACCATCATCGAGGGCGGCATCGACGCCAACGTGATGGACGCCTATGAGGAGATCAAGAAGTCCGGCATCAACGCCCTGGTCGTGTTCCTGGGCAACTTCGGCCCCGAGGGCCCCGAGACCGCCATCGCCAAGCTGTTCGACGGCCCGGTGATGTACATCGCCGCCGCCGAGGAGAACGTGGGCGTGCTGTCCAGCGACCGCGGCGACGCCTATTGCGGCATGCTGAACGCTTCCTACAACCTGAAGCTCAGCGGCATCAAGGCCTATATCCCCGAGTATCCCGTGGGCGACGCCGAGTACTGCGCCAACGAGATCATCGACTTCGAGCCCATTGCCCGCGCGATCCTCGGCCTGCAGGATCTCAAGATCATCACCTTCGGTCCCCGTCCCTTCGAC
>JAFRJF010000309.1 GCA_017432405.1 Clostridia bacterium
GGCCATCTCCTCTTCCGACGTCACCGTCGGCCAGCTGATCGCTGACGCGATGGAGAAGGTCGGCAAGGACGGCGTCATCACCGTCGAGGAGTCCAAGACCATGAAGACCGAGCTGAGCATCGTCGAGGGCATGCAGTTTGACCGCGGCTACGCCTCCTCCTACATGTGCACCGACATGGAGAAGATGGAAGCCGTGCTGGACAACCCGCTGATCCTGATCACCGACAAGAAGATTTCCAACATCCAGGAGATCATCGGCCTGCTGGAGCAGGTGGTGCAGCAGGGAAAGAAGCTGCTGATCATCGCCGAGGACGTCGAGGGCGAAGCCCTGGCCACCCTGGTGCTGAACAAGCTGCGCGGCACCTTCACCTGCGTGGCCGTCAAGGCCCCGGGCTTCGGCGACCGCCGCAAGGCCATGCTTCAGGATATCGCCATACTGACCGGCGGCCAGGTCATCACCGAGGAGCTGGGCCTGGAGCTGAAGGAAGCCACCATCGACATGCTGGGCTCCGCCCGTCAGGTGAAGATCGACAAGGAAAACACCGTCATCGTCGAGGGCGCCGGTGATTCCGACGAGATCAAGGCCCGCATCGCCTCCATTCGCAGCCAGATCGAGGACACCACCTCCGATTACGACCGTGAGAAGCTGCAGGAGCGCCTGGCCAAGCTGTCCGGCGGCGTCGCCGTGATCAACGTCGGCGCGGCCACCGAGGTCGAGATGAAGGAGCGCAAGCTGCGCATCGAAGACGCCCTGGCCGCCACCCGCGCTGCCGTGGAAGAGGGCATCGTGCCCGGCGGTGGCACCGCGCTGCTGAACGCCAGCAAGTCCGTGGCCAAGCTGATCTCCGAGGCCAGCGGCGACGAGAAGACCGGCGTGCAGATCGTGCTGCGCGCGCTGGAGGAGCCCGTCCGCCAGATCGCCAAGAACGCCGGCGCAGAGGGCAGCCTGATCGTCGAGAAGATCAAGAGCCGCAAGTCCACCACCTTCGGCTATGACGCCGCCAAGGATGAATACGCCGACATGATGGAGCGCGGCATCGCCGACCCCACCAAGGTCACCCGCTCTGCCCTGCAGAACGCCGCTTCCGTGGCCGCGATGGTGCTGACCACCGAATCTCTGGTCACCGACATCCCCGCGCCGGAACCGGCTGCTCCCGCCGGCAACCCCGGCATGGGCGGCATGTATTGATGCAAGCCTGAGGCTTTTTGGGCGCGACTCCCTTATTTCGGAGCCGCGCCCTTGGCGTTATTCATGCTGTATAAATGAACAATCCAATTCAAAAATGCATTGTATCTATTAAATAATCTAAAATCGCTTGATAAATACGAATTAATGTGATACGATATAGATAAGTATACTATTCACGCTCTAAGCATACCTTCACTCTCTCTGCTTCCCCTGCCGGTTCGGACAGCCTCGCTGATCCGCGTCTGCGCCGATATTAAGGAAAGGGATCCGTATGAAATATTTGCCCCAGGACAAGTTTGGTTTCGTCCATACCGGCTACCAGCAGCAGGTCAAGGAAGCCAACATCAAGCGCATTTTCGACTTGGTGCGCAGCGGGAAGTGCAAATCCCGCGCTGAAATCGTGCGCCACATGAACCTGAGCGCCACGAGCGTCTCAGTGCTGGTGGAGGAGCTGGCCAACCGCAAGCTGATCGACGAGACCGGCCCTGCACAGACCTCCCTGCCCGGGCGGCGGCCCATCAGCCTGCGGCTGAACAAGACCGCCCATCACCTGGCGGTGTTCTCGGTCAAGCCCGAGGGCGTACGCTTTGCGCTGATGAGCCTGGAATGCCGCATCCTCGAGGATCGCTTTTTCCCGCTGGATTGCCACACGCTTGACGAAGCCACCGCCGGCGACGCCTACATCGACCTGTTCGACGACATACTGCGCAACCAATCGAAGCGGTTCAACCCCTCCCGCGCCGTGATGATCGGCGTCTGCTTCCCCGGCATATACATCGAGCAGGACCACCTGTTCCACACCGAAACGGCGCTGGGCTTCCCGCTGACCGAGGAATCCATCCGCCGTTTCCAGAAGCGCGTGGGCCTGTCGGTGTTCCTGTTCAACAGCACCCGCAGCATGGCCTATGCCGAGAAGAAGTTCCTGGACGCCGCCAATCCCGACGTCCCGGACGCCCCGGACACCCAGAACATGATATTCGTCGAGATTCGCGGAGGCATACGCTGTTCGTTCATATCAAACGGCGATATCTATCCCGGCCCCTTCAACGTATCCGGCGAGATCGGCCACTTCACCATCGATTACAGAGGAAGGCCCTGCTCCTGCGGCAACCGCGGGTGCCTGGAGCGCTACGTCAACCTGAACGCCATGCTGGAGGACGCGCGGCAGGCCGCCGAAGCGGCGGGCATCGAGCCCCCGGACAGCCTGGAGGCGCTGGCGCAGCGCTACCCCGACGAGCCCGCCCTGCTGGAAGCCGTCAAGCAGTCGGCGCAGCTGCTGGCCTTCGGCCTGTACAGCGTCATGTGCAGCTCCGGCATGCGGCGCATCGTGTTGGGCGGCGGCATCGAGGCCATGGGCGACGGCTTCCTGCGGGAGGTCTATCACGCCCTGTGCAGCCGGACCTCGCTGATTCGCCACATAGATCTCTCCTACGCCCAGGCCGGCCCCAACGCCGAGGTCCTCGGCGTGGCCGAGCACTACCTGGACAAGTTGTTTACGATCACGATGTGATGGCCACGGGATGAGGATCGCCCCCGACGCGGGGGCGGTTTTTGTCTATGCGATATGATACCGGTGCGTCAAGCCATGTTCTTTGCCATCCTGCGATTGCGCTCGGCCAATGCATCAAGCGCCTTTGCCCACAATTCGGGATTCTTCTGCGGATCAATCTCGGGAGAATCCTCGTCTTCGATAAAAGGGAATTCCCGGGATGCTTCGATCTCCCTGACCTGATCTTCTGTCGGTATCGCGTCTGCTTTTATCATAAAATGAATATCCACTTATTATCACCTGCCCTTTCATTCGATCAGGTTCTTCCAAACACGGCATCATTATACAATCCGCGTTCAGCAGGCGTCGCATGCCTTGCGGATATCAATCGATAATAATCCTTTCCGTCCTATGGTCGTTGACCGCAAATCTGACATCCCGCATTCGCATGATCTCCCTGAAGGTTCTAATCTGATCATACTATAGCACAATCAAGTGCTTTCGTCAATCTATTTGATCTCCTGTTCCAATTCATCGAAGACCGGCGCGCTGAAAAACGTGCCGAGGGTCATTTCCAGCCCGTCGCAGAGCTTCTTGATCAGGTTGATTGTCACTTCCCTGCGCCGCCCGTCCAGCATGCTGTAGACCGTGGAGGGCGTCACCCCAGAGCGGTATGCCAGTTCGTTGGGCCGCATGTTTCGCTGATCAAGTATCTCCCGGAACCGCTCCACCACTGCTTCTTTTACGCCCATATCCTCTCACCTCAATAAAAGGATACAGAATTTTACGCAAAAGCATGTACGCACTTGCGTTTTTCTTTGCCGCATTGCATATTGATTGCATCACGCACTCGCGTAATTTTGGTGAGGGAGGGTCGTGTATTGCGTCGTCGCAGGCAAAGCAGTGGGAAGGCGGCAATGCGATCATTCTCTCCCGCACCATTGACAGGATCGAAGTCAAGTGGCACAATGCGCTTCATGTGGCTGTCTCAAAGCGACGTTCCAGCGAAAACACATCCGCATGTAGCGGCGGCCCTAAAGGACTAACTTCGTGTCGCAATCTGCCGCCACATGGCGCCTGGCAGGCGCCGCTGCAAACGTATTCCGTGAGGCGAAACGTGTTCTGAGACAGCCACTTGTTTTTTCAGAAAGCCCTCTGCTTTCAGCATCCGCTCCTACTCCCCGACGGTCAGCTCTTCCTGCATCCAGTAAAGCGCCGCAATGATGGCATCCAGCACGGTCAGCAGGTCGTCCCGATGCCGGGCCTTCAGCAGCTCCGGGATCTCCAGCCCCTGCCCCTCGTAAAGGCATACCGCGCCGTTGACGATCAGGCGCAGTTTCTGTATTTGAGTATCCAAAGCTCTCCCCCTCCTTCTTTCAAACGCGTATCTTGCTTTTATGTGCCGTCTGTACTGTCGCAGGGTAATTCTGTCTATAATGTCATTATACTGTATTTAATGTACAAAAAAACGGACTTTAACGCCCGTTTTCAATTTTTTCCAATCATCGTCATATTTCCAGCCTATGTAACCTTTATGGCTGCCAATTTGATCTGCCGCTTCAATTCATCAAATACCCGTGCGCTGAAGAACGCGCCCAGGCTCATGTCCAGCCCGCCGCAGAGCTTCTTGATCAGGTGGATGGCCACTTCCCTGCGCCGCCCGTAGAGCATGCTGTAGACCGTAGAGGGCGTCACCCCCGAGCGGTACGCCAGCTCGTTGGGCCGCATGTTCCGCTGGTCAAATATCTCCCGAAACCGTGCCACCACTGCTTCCTTTACGCCCATATCCCCTCACCTCACAATAAAAAGATAGAAAAATTTTACGCAAACGCGTGGACGCACTTGCGTTTTTGTTGACAACAGTGTATAATGGTTTTATGACGCACCTGCGTAATTTTGATGAGGGAGGGTCGTGTTTCACATTGTCCGCAGGTCAACAATATCATTTTTGAAGGAGGAGGAAATCCACATGACATTTAATTGGAAGAGATTGGCCGCGCTGTTGCTGGCCGTAATGCTGACACTTTCCCTGACCGCTTTGGGTGAGGATGAAATCATCAACAGTGATGATCTGTCCGTCCTTGAAGACATTGAATTGTCTGAGCCCACGAACGATCTCGACTTACCGGCTTTGAATCTCGATCTGCAAGAGCCGGTAAACGACGAGATACTTACCCCTGAAGAGGACATTGACGCCGAAGTAATTTCCAATGCATTGGTCAAAAAGGTCAAAATTGGCGTCAAAGAGAAATACACCATTGACACCAGCAGCCTGAGCGGCAAGCTGACCTTTACTTCCTCGAAAGCAGCCGTGGCCACCGTCACCAAGAAGGGCGTGATCACGGGCAAGAAGGTGGGCACTGCCAAGATCACCATCAAGACCTCGAAGGGCAAGAAGTATACGGTTACTGTAACAGTCGCAAAGGCGCCGTCAAAGGTGACGCTGAACAAGAAGACGGCGACCCTGGAGGTTGGCGACACGCTTCAGCTGAAAGCGAAATTGCCGAGCAAGACCGCCTCCAACAAGATTACCTGGACCAGCAGCAACAAGAATGTGGCTACCGTCAGCAACAAAGGCAAGGTTACCGCCAAAGGCGAAGGCACTGCCACCATTACGGTCAAGACCTTCAACGGCAAGAAAGCCAGATGTAAGGTGACGGTTGTTGATGAGCAGGCACCTGTTTTATCTGCGGACCCGACGAGTATAAACATCGAAGCTGGTAAATCGCAGAACGTCAGGATAACCTATCTCAACGACAATACCATTGTTTGGAAGGTCAGCAACTCGGATATCGCAACCTGCCAGTGGATTGATGGATGGGATGGCGATACCTGCCAGTTGACCATCACCGGCCTGAGTGCAGGCAGTGCCACTGTTACCGTGTATGACGAAACCACGCAAGACTACGTAGATATCCACGTCACTGTATACGGCCAAGTAGAGAAGATCACAGAACTGTCCGGATTGATGTTCAAAACCATTCCTGAAGCCAATGCGATGCTGGATCTCAAGCTGACCTATTATGAGGAAAACATGTACACATGCGACTATTTCAGCGTACTTGTTGACAGCAAAGGCAAAATCAATACGGTTGGCTTTTTCAACAACTATGGTGCTTACACCTTGATGGGACAATGGCCTGGCCGTTCTTTGTCCAATGCCGCTAATAGCCTCTTCAATATGGGCTTTAAGCTGCAAAGCGACGTTGACCAGCTTGGTACCTTTACACATCCCGATTTGCCGGGTTGCAAATTGCTTTTGAAGTATTCCAACAGCAAAGTAGATTATCTCATTTTTGGCACGACCAGTAGCAATGTGTCCAATTTCTTTTGAGCAGCAGAACGCTTGACCATTCGCATATCTTTGCATCTGATTATTTCCTGTAAGGAACCGGTCTGAACCCTTGTAACAGGGTTCAGACCAATTTAGCCTCGTGCATTTCTATCTCATCTTGCATCCAATACAGCGCCAGGATTAATGCATCCAATACGATAAGAAGGTCCTCCCTATTATGTGTCTCCAAAATACCCGGAATATCCAACCCTTGCCCCTCGTAGAGACATACTGCTCCGTTGACGATCAACCGCATTTTCTGAATCAGCGTATCCATGTCCTCACTTTCAAATTTCATTTATTCATTTATATTATACATGTTAAAATATACCTTGTCAATCCATATTACACCCATTAATATAAATAATATATATATGAATTGACCATTCACACTTCAAAATGTATAATCAAGTGTTGAAAGGATGTGATGCCATGAGCATGGTTGAAGCCATTCGCATTGCCTGTGTGAAGCGGGGCAATATCTCGGAGGCTGAATTGGCGCGGCGCGTGGGCGTTTCGCCGCAAAATTTTCACAACAAGATGAAGCGGGATAATTTCACAGAAACCGATCTGCGGGAAATCGCCGAAGCCCTGGGCTTGCAACTGGAAATCAGCTTTGTCAATCCCGAAACGGGGGAACGCATATAAGCATTTCTATTCTCCTATTTCAAACAGAAACGGCCCTTCGCTTCGCTCAGGATGACAACACATCGTTGCCATTCTGAGCAAAGCGAAGGACCGCTTCAAATTACAAAATGCGATCTCCTACCCCACCCAATTGGGCTTGATCGCCTGGATTACCTCGTCCTTGTCGTTCAGGAACACGACGCCCCAGTCCAGGTCGTCCTTGGTGATGGTCAGCGTCACAGGGCTGGACTCGGTGTAGTCCTGCTGACTGACCAGCACGGAGTCGTTCTCGCTGAATATGACGGCGGTCTTGGCGTCGCCGCCCAGCACCAGGTCGAAGTGGATCTTGTCGCCGGTCACGGGGTTGTACTTGGGCTCGCCCAGCTCCTCTTCCACGGGCGCCGCTTCTGTTTCCTCGGTCACCATCGACTTCTCAAAGGGGTTCGCCTCGGCTGCCGCCTCGGGGGCTTCCTCGACCGCTTCGGTCTCCTCGCCCTCTTCTTCCTCCGGCGGGGCGGGCGGGGTGAAATAGAACAGGCCCTCGATGCCGAAATCGCTTTCCAGCACGGGCGTCCACTGGGTCTTCTCGGTCAGGTCGTAGTTCGAAACATGGTTCTCGCCCGCCGTGAAGCAGTTCAGATCCATCAGCACATAGTAGCTCTCGTTGAACTTCAGCGAAACGGGCAGGTGCATTTCAATGCAAACGCCGCTGCCCCACTTCTTCGCCACCAGCTCGTTTTCCTGCTGGACGCGCAGCTCGACCTGGTCGGGATTGGCGAAATCGATGTCCACGATCTCGGTGTCGGTGGAATCATACAGGTGGGCATGGCCCTCGCCCAGCTCGATGTCCTCGCGGGGCAGGTAGATCTCCAGCACGTTGCAGAAATACTTCACCTTCAGCTTCGCGCTGGGATAGGTATAGTCGTAGCCCATCTCCTTGCTCAGGTCGATCTTCGGCACGCCCGGCAAGGGCTGGTCCGGCCCAAGGCCCTCCGCCCACTCGGCCGCAAGCGCATTGGTCGCGCACAGCAGACATACCAAAACCACCGCCAACAGTCTCTTCATTCAAAGCTCTCCCCTTCCCGTATTCTTCGGCCCACCATCACAAATCTTCCGTTGCGGTGGCGCGCTCGATCGCAGGTTGTCAGTGTGATGAATTCGTCGCCGAATTCACGCTCGATGCCGGTATCGTAAAGCTGATTGTCCTCAATCTCAGCCAGCCAACGGTCTGCGTCGATCTTGTAATCGATGATGGCGTTGTAGCGGAACCCCGTCTCGTCCTCATCGTAATCCGCGGAATAGAAGCAGGCGAAGATCACGTAGATCTTGCGCTCCATCAGCGAGTCGAACTCGAGGAACGGATGCTTCGCCCAATAGCTCTTGTTCCGATACTGGGGCAGGCCGCCAAACATGGAGCCGTTCTTCATGTGGTGCCCGCTGACGACCAGGTTGTAGCTGGGCGTGTAGGGATCGCACAGCACGTCCAGTATGATCTGGCCGTTGATGTTTTCTTCGCCGTAGAAGTCGTGGGTGAGGTAAAACTCGCCATCCTCCGCCTGGACCACCGGATAGTCGATGACCGTGTCCGGGATGCTGATCCAGCCAACCAGATCCTTGTTGAGGGCGTAGATGTCCTTCAGCTCGGGCAGTATGGCCGCCTCGTCCAGCACCGCCTTGTCCAGGAGGGCGTAGGGCAACGGCCCATTGCGGATGGAACGGTCTGGCGTGGGCGTCGGCGCGACGGTCGGCCCCTCCACCGGCTTTGGCGTGGGCGTCGGTTCGGGCGTCGGCGCGTAATACTTGCCCAGGTCCCAATAGTTGGGCTCCCGCGTCGGCTCGGGCGTCGGCGTCGGCTTTGGTGTGGGCGTCGGTTCGGGCGTCGGCCCTGCCTCTGTCACCGGCACGACGGTACCCTCGAGTCCCTCAATCGGACCGTCGTCGGCATCCATGCCTTCAACACCGTCCTGCCGATCCTCCGCGCGCCTCGCCGCGATACTGTCGTCAGCTTCCGAAGCGTCCTCCCGCGACCTGTCACCGGCTTTCTCCGTTGAATCTTCCCGAGCGCCTGTCCCGCTGTTGCCAGTTCTATCCGACGGGCCTTCCGGGGAATTCGCCGCCTCCGACGCGTCGCTTCCGTTCCCCCGGGAAGCCGAAGATGCGCTGCCCTCGGAGGATTGGCCGACATCTCCGCCCGCTCCTCCTGTCGCTTCTTCCGTCCCGCCTTCCGGTTCACCTTCCGATTCGCCGTCTTCGTCCGGGGCGACCGCTTCGTCGCCCAGATCTTCCGCAAATCTTCCGGGAAGCGCCGGAAAAACCACATCGTCCCGCGCATCTTCGACCTGGCTCTGTTGCGCCTGCTGGCGCATCTGGGCCAGATCCTCCATGTCGGTATCGTTCTTTTCCTGCGCCTGACGGTAGCGCAACGGGTAGGACAGCGCCACCCCCAGGCATACCACGGCCACGATCACCAGCACAACACGCGCTATTCGCATATCCGTTTTCCCTTATCTGCCTTCCGGCGCACGCGCGATGCTGACCGCGCCTCAATCAGCTCTCGAAAGTTCATCGCTTAACATTATACCATCGTTTTATACTTTTCGCAACAGGAAACTTAAATTAATACTGCATTCAATGAAAAAAAGCCTTATTTCCCTGGCAAACCGATGTCGCAACGCCTGATGAATTTTCCTTCCATTACAGCTGTGCCCGCAGCACGTGAAAACCCGACCCGCGGCCCACGGTTTCGGCCCGGGCATAGATCTCCTTCAGGTATTTCAGCGCCGAGGGCGCGCCCTGCTGCTTGCGAATGACGACATACAGCGCCCCGTCCGGCTTCAGATGATCCCGCGCCTGGGCGAACAGGCCGTAGATGACCGCCTTGCCGGCGCGTATGGGCGGATTGGTGACGATGGCGTCGAACCTTCCCTCCACGGCGGCAAAGCCGTCGCCCTGCACCACCGTGGCCTTAACGCCGTTTTCGGTCAGGTTGCGCCGCGCCAGCTCGACAGCCCGGCTGTTGATATCGGTCATGACGATGTCCAGCCCCGGCCAGCGCCGGCCCAGCGCGACCCCCACAGCACCCCAGCCGCAGCCCAGGTCCAGCACCCGGCCCGACAGCGCCGGCAGCGCGTCCAGCAGCACCTCGGTACCCCGGTCCAGGCCGTCCCGGGAGAACACGCCCGCGTCGGTGATGAAGGTCAGATCGTTTCCCAGCGCCCGCAGCGCGATCCGGCGCTCGTCGTGGGCGGAGGTTGGCATTTCAGTATAATAATGGTCCGGCATGGTTTAATCCTCTCCTGTTTTCAACTGACAGGCCTTGCAAAGCGCGTCCACTTCCTCCCCGGTCAGGTGCCGCCATTGGCCCGGTCCGAGGGTCGGATCGAGGGCGAGGGGGCCGATGCGCAGGCGCTCCAGGGCGACCAGCGGGTGGCCCACGGCGGCAAACATGCGCTTGACCTGATGAAACTTGCCCTCGGTCAGTATGACGTGAGCCATCGAGCCTTCGTCGCTTGTCTGAACCAGCGCCAGCCGGGCGGGTCGGGCCGTGAAGTCGGACAGCGGTATGCCCTGGGCGAAGGCATCGACCTCGCGGTCCGTCAACATCCCCTCACATCGCGCCCGGTACTGCTTTTCCGCCTTCCATTTGGGCGAGATCAGCCTGTGGGCCAGCTGGCCGTCGGTGGTCAACAGCACCAGCCCCGTCACATCCCTGTCCAGCCGGCCCACAGGCCCGAGTCCCCTGCGGCGCAGCGGCGCGGGCAGCAGGTCCAGCACCGTGGGCAGGCGGCGGTCCTCGGTGGCCGTGAGCACCCCCGCGGGCTTGTTCACCATGATGTACAGTTCACCGGCCTCCACCGGCGCGGCGCCGTCGATGCGCACCTGTCCGGGCTGGACCTGCATGGCGCCGTCCCGTACCGGCCGACCGTCCACCTGCACGCGCCCCGCCGCGATCGCCTTGCGCGCCTCGCTGCGCGTCAGCCCCGTCATGGCCACCGCCTTGTCCAATCGCACAGCCGTCGCACTTCCTTTTTCCAAATTTTTCCAGCGAAGAAGCCGCAACAGTTCAGAAAATTGTCACGTCTTATTAGCGCAATGTGATGGATATACGCCGCGTTTGCAGCTATAATCATTGTTGTTGCACAATCGGCACATCTGTGCCTCAGGTTCAAGTATAAGCCCTGAACCGCGCCGCGTCAAGACAGGAGGGACGGTTTATGAATCGCAATTCAAGAAAAGCGGCAGGCCGGAATTCCGTCCGGCGCGTCGACCCGCACGCCGCGAAGCGCGTACAGAACCACCGCAGAAAGCGTCGCAAGCGCAGGCAGAACAGCCTGCTGCCGGCGCTGTTGTTCACGCTGGGCATGCTGGCGCTCATCGCGCTGGCCGTCCGGCTGCTGTCCAGGCCCGCCGCGAACGTGCCCGCCGCCAGCGAGGTGCAGACCCGCGCCGAGGGCGGGCCCGACACCGCCGACCTCCACAGGGCCGAGGAAGCGCCGGTGATCACGCTGGTTCCCCAGGTGACGCCCGAGCCCACCCCCGAACCGACGCCGGAGCCCACCCCGGAGCCGACCCCCGAGCCCACGCCGGAAATCACCCCCGAGCCCACGCCCTTTTCGTACCTGCCGGTGATCCACAACGCCGAAATTGAATCGAAAAAGATCGCCATCACCGTGGACGACTGCTATCAGGTCAAGAACCTGGAGCGCATCGCAAAGGCCGCGGAGAGCGCGGGCGGCAAGCTGACGCTGTTTCCCGTGGGCGAGACGCTGTCCAAGGAGGGCATGCCGAAGCTGCTGAAGCGCTGCGCCTTCGACCTGGGCTTCGAGATCGAAAACCACACCTACAGCCACTCCCGCATCTTCCGCCTGTCCGACGACGAGATGGCTGCCGAGATATGGAAGCAGGACGCCGCGCTGGACAAGGCCCTGGGCGTGCACTACCAGGAGCACTTCCTGCGGCTGATGGGCGGCGACGGCGACACCGACCCCCGCATCCACAGCTACCTGAAGCAGCTGGGCTACCTGTGCATCGCCAACTGGAGCGTCTCCGGCTCGGATTCCGACATGAAGCACATCCGCGCATCGCTGGCTCCCGGCCAGGTGTACCTGTTCCACTGCACCGACCCGGACACCAAAAAGCTGGAAGAGTTCATCCCCTGGGCCGTCTCCAAGGGCTACAAGCTGGTCACGCTGAACGAGCTGTTCAACCTGCCGGGCAACGAGACCTCCGCCCAGACCGACGCCGCCATGCCCACCCCCGAATACAACGTGGACGACCACCACACCCTGGTGGAGGGCGAATACACCTGGGTGGCCCTGCAACTGCAGGAAAAGCTTCGGGCCATGGGCTACCTGAAGATGGACGGTCCCTCCACCGGCTACTACGGCCCTCAGACCGTGAAGGCCATCGCCGCCTTCCAGCAGGACCACGGACTGCCCGTCACCGGCGAGGCCGACATCGAAACCCAGCGGAAGGTGCTGGAGGGGTAAATCGAAAAGCGGGCCGCCTCAAAATGACTTTCAGGGTCATATCGAGGCGGCCTGCTTTTCTACTGTATTCAGCCGGTATACGTCGACCAGTCGATCTCCGTGACGGTGCCGTTATCGCTCACCCACACATTGATGCAGGAATCGTGGCCTTTGGGATCGGTGAACAGGGAGGCTCCGGTGGCCCTGTGCTCATAGGTGACGCCGTTGACCGATTCCACGTAGTCCAGTCCGGCGGCGTTCAGGCAGGCCCTGGCGGCATTGATATCCATGCCCACAGACACGCCGTAGACCTCGTAGCCCGGGCCGTACACCACGATGTTCTCCACCTGCTGGTTGCCGGCGAGGATCAGGGCCTTGTCATAGTACTGATAGGGCGCCTCGGATTCCACCTGGCGATAGGAGATCAGGCCGATTTCGTTGGCCGCCTCCACCAGGTTGTGAAGGTAGTAGGTGGACAGCTCCACGGTCCTGGCAGGCACATTTGCCGAAGCAGGTGCGGGCGTTTCGGCGACTTCCTCTGCCGGTTCCTCCGCGGGCGCTTCTGCCACGGGTTCATCCGTGCCCTCCGCTTCGACCTTTTCATCGGTCTCTTCTTTGGAAGCATCGCCGCCGAACAGCAAGCCGGCGAAAAGCGCGCTCTGGCTGGCCGGCGCCTCGGTGGGCGCTGGCTCGGCCGCCTCGGCGGCCTCCGCCTCGTCCTCTGCCTCCGCCGATTCCCCGATCAGCTCGGTATACCGCGAGGAAACCCAGCCCTCCTTGCCCCCGGCGCTGATCCTGTACCAGGGGACGCCGCGCCCGTCCACGCTGGTTTCGCCCAGATATTCGAAGCTCTTGCCCGACGACAGTATGGATACGGCATCGTAATCCAGTCCCGGGCCCGTGCGCAGCCAAACATCGCCGGTGGTGCGCACCTCGGCCAGCGCGAGGCCCAGAATCAACATCAGCGCCGCAGCCACGGCCAAAATCCTGATAACGCGGTTCTTCATCAATATGTACCTCCCGAACGGCTTGTAAACGTCCATTCTTGTCCTATGTCGATCCAGTTCAAAGTATAGCATTTGCCCGCGCGATGTCAACACGATGCCTGAAGATTTCACAGCGGCGTTGAAATTTTTTCCGGCTTCGGTATATTTTGCGAAAAAGGGGCCAACATAAGAGCATCACGCCGGAACACCGGCTGAGAGAAGGAGATGTCAATCATGCTGGATCGCATATCCCTGCTGCTGAGCATCATCGGCGGCATCAACTGGCTGCTTGTCGGCCTGTTCCGCTTTGACCTGGTGGCCTACCTCTTCGGCGGGCAGGCGGCGACCATCAGCCGCGTGATCTACACCATCGTGGGCATAGCCGCCCTGTGGTGCATATCCCTGCTGTTCCGCGAGCGCGTGGGCGAGCCCGACGGCGACATGCGATAAACGCCGGCGGGAATGGCCCGCCGGTACATACCCCTTATTATGTTGGACGTTCATCGGGGCAAAAGAGTTCATGACAAATCGGTAAAAAACAGTCGGTTGCGCCGACTGTTTTTTACCGATTGTCATGCATTCATCAGGTATTTTCCGATCACCGCAGCGTGTACGGCGGCGGCGGTGACGGGAGCCTGTTCGTCGGGGAGGAAGGCGGTGTTGTGCAGCGGCAGGCTGCAGCCCGCGCCGATGTGGTAGAAGCTGCCGGGTCGTTCCATCAGGAAATAGCCGAAGTCCTCGGTGGTCATGGTGGGTCGTTCGATCACATGCACATTGTCCCTGCCCAGCAGCCGCCGGGCGGCGTCCTCAACCAGGGCGGTCATGGCATCGTCGTTCACCACGCCGGGATAGCTCTCCCGCAGCGTCACCTCCGCCGTCGCGCCCCAGGCCGCCGTGACCTCGTCCACCGCCAGGCGGAACAGGCGCTTCAGCTCCGAGCGCGCCACAGGCCCCAGCGTGCGGATGATGCCCGCAAATTCGGCCCGGTCCGCCAGGGCGTTCTCCGCCGTGCCCGCGTGGAAGGACCCCACCGACAGCACGGCCCGCTCGCCCGGCAAGCGCTTGGGCAGGTCGATCAGGCGGCTCACCAGCGCCGCCGCCGCGCCCAGGGCGTCCACGCCCTTCTCCCGCTCGGCCCCGTGGGCGCTGACGCCGTGGACGACGATTTTGAAGGTGTCCGAGGCGGCGTAAAACTTGCCGTAGCGCACGCCCACGTGGCCCAGGGGCAGCTCCGGTGAGACGTGGGCCCCGAATACCGCGTCCACGCCCTGCAGAGCCCCGGCCTCGATCATGCGCTGCGCCCCGCCCCGGCCCTCCTCGTCGGGCTGGAACAGGAACAGCACGCTGCCCTTCAATTCATCCCTGTGACTTGCCAGCAGCCGTGCCGCGCCAAGGGCCGCGGTCATGTGCACGTCGTGGCCACAGGCGTGCATCACGCCTTCATTCCTGGAAGCAAAGTCCACACCGGTGGCCTCCGCCAGCGGCAGGGCGTCCATATCCGCCCGAAGGGCGACCGTCGGCCCCGGCAGCGTGCCGTCCAGCCGCCCCACCACCGCCGTGTCCAGCAGCCGCCGGGTGGGGATCCCCCACCCGTCCAGCGTCGCCTCGATCCGCGCCGCGGTGTGAAATTCACGATTCCCCAGCTCCGGGTCCATGTGGAAGGCATGGCGGAGGGCAGTGAGCTCTGGGGCGATGCTTTGGGCTTCGGAGAGATAGTCAGGCATAGGATACTCCTTTGATAAACTCTGATTTGTCGCTGAGGCGACAAATCAGAAGTTATAGCTTCCTCAGCGCCGCCTCCAGCGCGGTCTTCTGGCTGGTGCCGGCGTCCACCTGCTTAATGACCTTCGCGGGGCAGCCGGCCACGACGGCGTTGTCGGGCACGTCCTCGATGACGATGGCGCCGGCGGCGACCACCGCGCCCTTGCCCACGTGCACGCCCTCGATGACCACGGCGTTGGCGCCGATGAGCACGTTGTCCTCGACGATCACCGGCGTGGCTGAGGCCGGCTCGATCACCCCGGCCAGCACCGCGCCCGCGCCGACGTGGCAGTTCTTGCCCACGGTGGCCCTTCCGCCCAGCACCGCGCCCATGTCGATCATGGTGCCCTCGCCGACGACCGCGCCGATGTTGATGATCGCGCCCATCATGATGACGGCATTCCTGCCGATGGTCACCTGCTCGCGGATCACCGCGCCGGGCTCGATGCGGGCGGGCACAGCCTTCATGTCCAGCAGCGGCACGCCGCTGTTGCGCCGGTCGTTTTCGATCACGATGTCCTCGATACTCTCCCGGTTCTGCTCGATGATCGGGCCCAGCTTGGTCCAGTCGCCGAACACGATCCTGTCCCCCGCGCCGAACACCTTCGCGTCGCCGTAGTCGATGGGCGCCTTCTCCTTGATATACAGCTTCACCGGCGTCTTCTTCTCGGAATTGGCGATGTAGTTGATCAAATCCTGCGCGTTCATGGCGCTCACCTCACTCTATGATGCTTCTCATGTCGTACATGCCCGGGGCCTTCCCCACGATGTACGCGGCGGCCACCAGCGCCCCCTGGGCGAACAGCGACCGGTTCTCCGCCTCGTGCTTGAGGGTGACGGTCTCGCTGCCGGTGGCGATGATGATCTCGTGGGTGCCCACCTCGTTGCCCAGGCGCAGCGAGTGGATGCCGATCTCCTTCTGCGTCCGCTTGCCGTTCTCGTGCCGCCCGATCACGAACTGGGCCTCGGGCCGGGCCTCTTTGATGCGCCGGGCCAGCAACAGCGCCGTGCCGCTGGGCACGTCCAGCTTCTGGTTGTGGTGCTTTTCGACGATCTCGATGTCCGCGTCGGGGAACACCGCCGCCGCCTTCTTCGCCAGGTCCGCCAACAGCGCCACGCCCAGGGACATGTTCGCCGACAGGAATACCGGCACAGCCTTCGACGCCTCGTCGATCAGCGCCTGCTCCTCACTGGTCTGGCCTGTGGTGGCGACGACCACCGGCAGGCCGCGCTTCACGCAGTATTCCGTCACCTGGGCCGTTGCCGCGTGGTTGGAAAAGTCGATGACCACGTCCGCGGGGCCCTGGTACTCCGCCAGCGCCCGAAGGCCCTCGCCCTCAGCGTAGCCAAAGTCCACCCGGGCGACGATCTCATGGCCGTTCGCCGCCGCGGCTTCGTCCACGATCCGCCCCATGCGCCCCTTCGCGCCGTTCAGAACAATTTTCATACTATAGCCCCGCCTTCAAAAAACTTCTGTAATTCAGGAAGGAATCGGGACAGGCATTCTGCATTCCTCATTCCTAATTCCTCATTCCTCATTTTAAATGAGCTTGTGCGCCTGCATGATGGTCTTCAGCTTCTCCCAGTGCTCGGGCTCCAACCTTGTCAGGGGCAGGCGCAGGTAGTTTTCGCACCAGCCCATGGCCGCCATGGCGGCCTTCACGGGGATGGGATTGACCTCGCTAAACAGGGCGTTGATCAGGGGCAGGTAATCCATCTGCAGCTTCGCCGCCCCGGCCAGATCGCCCTCGAAGAAGCGCTGGCACATCTCGTGGGTCTGGGCGGGCATCACGTTGGAAAGCACCGAGATCACGCCGCTGCCGCCCATCGAGAGGATCGGCACCACCTGGTCGTCGTTGCCGGAGTAGATGTCCAGCTTGTCGCCCACCAGCCGGGCGGTCTCCACGATCTTGGAGATGTTGCCGTTGGCCTCCTTGATGGCCACGATGTTGGGGTGTTCGGCCAGGGCCAGGTAGGTCCTGGGCTCGATGCCCACGCCGGTGCGGGAGGGCACGTTGTAGAGTATGATGGGCCGGTCCACCGCGTCGGCGATGGCGTTGTACATGGCGATCAGGCCCTTCTGGGTGGCCTTGTTGTAGTAGGGGGTCACCACCAGCAGCGCGTCGGCCCCGGCGTCGCAGGAGAAGCGGGACAGGGTGATGGCGCGGCTGGTATCGTTGGAGCCGCTGCCCGCGATGATGGGCACGCGCCCCGCCGCCCGCTCCACCGAGTAGCGGATGACCTCCTGGTGCTCGTCGTAGGTCAGGGTGGCGCCCTCGCCGGTGGTGCCGGCGATCACCAGTGCGTCGATGCCCTGGTCGATCTGCCAGTCGATCAGCCGGCCCAGGGCCTCGTAATCCACGCCCGCCTGGGTCAGGGGGGTGATCAGCGCCGTGGCGGCGCCGCGGAAGATGGTCTTCTTGCTCATAACGATGCTCCTTTATGGCGTTGTTCCGCATATTGCAATTCAGTATACCTATAAAAAACAGCCAATGCCCGTTGCATTCGCTGTGTTCCAATCGACATCGCCCACCCCGCACAGGCGGGGCAGTGCTTCGATTAATCCATAGCGCTCCGCAATCGCGGCAGTCGAACGGATGTTGTCCGTTCGCCCAGACGGAGGCCGCCCTCTCCGTCTTCGGCAGCGGCCCCTTTCACGACCGGCAACGGCTTTGCGATGCCTTCCACCGGCCCTACTGATGACAACTGCGCCTCTATCCTTTAATCGCAATATTCGGTTATGGCATTATGCTATCACAAAAAAGGGCGCGTGTCAACGCGCCTGTATTAAATATTCATTGCGCCTGAATGCGCCAGGCTGTATAATCAATCATTATCGTGCATAGATATACATTTTCAACGAATAATAATGCACATTTAACTTGCCTAAAACCGCCTTTAGCCGTATAATTTTTGTATATTTATAAAGCACTTCTGGAGGCAGACATGAAGCGGATTTTCATCGACGGCAGCGCGGGCACCACGGGCCTGCGGATACGGGAACGGCTGGCCAACCGGCCGGGGATCGAGCTGATCACCCTGCCGGAGGCCCTGCGCAAGGACCCCTCGGCCCGCAAGGACGCGCTGAACGGGGCGAACATCGCCTTTTTGTGCCTGCCGGACGCCGCCGCCATCGAGGCGGTGGCCCTGGTGGACAATCCCGATACCGCCGTCATCGACACCTCCACCGCCCACCGCACCGCCGAGGGCTGGGTGTACGGCTTTGCCGAGCTGCCCGGCCAGCGGGAGCGCATCGCCGCATCGAAGCGCATCGCCAACCCCGGCTGCCATGCCAGCGGCTTCATCGCGCTCATCGCGCCGCTGGTCCACGCGGGACTGTTGAATAAAGATGCCCTGCTGTGCTGCACGTCGCTGACCGGCTATTCCGGCGGCGGCAAGAAGATGATCGCGGAATACGAGGGCGAGGACCGCAGCCCGCTGCTGGACGCCCCTCGCCAGTATGGCCTGGGTCAGCAGCACAAGCACCTGAAGGAGATGGCCGCGGTGTGCGGGTTGACCCACGCCCCGGCGTTCATGCCCATCGTGGGCGACTTCTACAGCGGCATGGAGGTCAGCGTGCCCCTGTTCGCGGACCAGCTGAACGGTTCTATCGACGACGTGAAGGCGGCCTATCGCGCGGCCTATGAAGGCCCTGTGGTGAACTTCGCCGAAGCCGCGGACGAAAGCGGCTTTCTGTCCGCCGGGGCGCTGTCGGGCCGGGATGACATGCAGATCAGCGTCGCGGGCAACGCGGAGCGCGTCCTCGTGACCGCCCGCTTCGACAACCTGGGCAAGGGGGCCTCCGGCGCGGCCCTGCAGAACATGAACCTGCTGCTGGGCATCGACGAGACGGAGGGACTGGTGATCGGCTGCCATGGATGAGGTACAGATCCTGCCCATGCGGGAGGAGGACTACGACGCCGTTCGGGCGCTGTGGATGACCATACGGGGCTTCGGCATAAGGGCGCTGGACGACTCCCGGGAGGACGTGGCCCGCTTCATCCGCCGCAACCCCACCACCAGCGTGGTGGCCGTGGCGAATGGGCGCATCGTCGGCTCGATCCTCTGTGGATCGGACGGGCGTCAGGGCGCCCTCTACCACGTCTGCGTGGCCCGGGAATACCGGCGAAAACGCATCGGCACCCGAATGGTGGGTTACTGCATGGAACGCCTGCGGGAGATGGGCATCAACAAGGTCTCGCTCATCGCCTTCGCAAACAACGACGTGGGCAACGCCTTCTGGCGGCAGATCGGCTGGAAAAAGTGCGACGTGAATTATTATGAGTTCGTGCTGAACGGGAAGAACATCACGAGATTTATAGGAGAGGACAATGAAGATTGACATCATTCCCGGCGGCGTGACGGCAGCCGCTGGCTTCAGCGCGGCTTGCTGCGCCGCGGGCATCAAGTACCGGGGGCGCACCGACATGGCGATGGTCTACAGCGACACGCCCTGCGTGGTGGCGGGCACCTTCACCAGCAACGTGGTCAAGGCCGCGCCGGTGGTGTGGGACCGGCAGATCGTGCAGAATGTCAGGGCAGCCCGGGCCGTGGTGGTCAACGCCGGCATCGCCAACGCGGCCACCGGCGAGACGGGCATGGCGATGTGCCGGCAGACCGCCGACTTCACCGCGAAGGCGCTGGGCATCCCCGCCGAACAGGTTCTGCTGGGCTCCACCGGCGTGATCGGGCCGAACCTGCCCCTCGACCGCATCACCGCGGGCGTATCCATGATGAAGGAAGCGCTGTCGGACAGCCTGGAGGCGGGCACCGCCGCCAGCAGGGCCATCATGACCACCGACACCGTCAACAAGGAATGCGCCGTGGCCTTCGAGCTGCCCGCCGCGAACGGGCAGGGCGCCGTGAAGGTCCGCCTAGGCGGCATGAGCAAGGGCTCGGGCATGATCCACCCCAACATGTGCACGATGCTGGCCTACATCACCACCGACTGCGCCATCGATTCAGCGCTGCTGCAGCAGGCCGTCAGCGACGTGGTGGCAGATACCTTCAACATGATCTCGGTGGATGGCGACACCAGCACCAACGACACGCTGCTGGTACTGGCCAACGGCATGGCGGGCAACGCACCCGTCGCCGCCGGGAGCGCGGCCTATGCGGCCTTCCGCGAGGCGCTGTTCACCGTCTGCCGGACGCTGGCCATCCTCATGGCCGGGGACGGCGAGGGCGCGACCCACCTGGTGGAGATGAAGGTGACGGGGGCCGACACCAAGGAACACGCCCGGACGCTGGCCCGCTCGGTGGTGGGCTCCAGCCTGGTGAAGGCCATGATCTACGGCAAGGACGCCAACTGTGGCCGGATACTGTGCGCGCTGGGCTACGCGGGCGTGGATTTCGACCCCGCGGTGATCGAGCTTTACCTGGTGGGCAGGGACGATGCCCTCTGCTTCTACAGGGACGGCTGCGTGCAGGCCTTCGACGAGGAGAGGGCGCTGGCGATGCTTTCCGAAAAAGAGGTCCGATTCTGCTGCGATATGAAGATGGGCAGCGCGGAAGCCACCGCCTGGGGCTGCGATTTGACCTATGATTATGTGAAGATCAACGGGGATTACAGGTCCTAAAAAGGAGCGATCATGGATAAACTATTTTCCAACGCCGAGCGCGCCGAGGTGCTGGTGCAGGCGCTGCCCTATATCCGGCGCTACACCGGCAAGGTCGTAGTGGTGAAGTACGGCGGCAACGCCATGGTGAACGAGCAGCTGAAGCAGCAGGTCATGGAGGACGTGGTGCTGCTGTGGCTGATCGGCGTGAAGGTGGTGCTGGTGCACGGCGGCGGCCCGGAGATCAGCCAGACCATGAAGGCCCTGGGCAAGGAGGCCGTGTTCGTGGACGGCCTTCGGGTGACCGACCGGGAGACCGTGGACATCGTACAGATGGTGCTGGCGGGCAAGATCAACAAGACGCTGGTCAACCTGCTGGAGATGAAGGGCGGCCAGGCCATGGGCATCTCCGGCATGGACGGCCGGCTGATCGAGGCCGAGATCAAGGACGAGCGGCTGGGCTACGTGGGTGAGATCACCCGCATCAACATCCAGCCGGTCACCGACCTGCTGGAGAAGGGCTACATCCCCGTGATCTCCACGCTGGGCTGCGACCGGGAGGGCAACGCCTACAACATCAACGGCGACACCGCCGCGGCCCGGGTGGCCGGGGCGCTGGAGGCCGAGCGCCTGATCATGCTGTCGGACATCCCCGGGCTGCTTCGGGACAAGGACGACCCCACCACGCTGATCCCCGAGCTCTCCGTCATGGAGGCAGCCCGGCTGCGCCAGGAGGGCGTCATCTCCGGGGGCATGATCCCCAAGATGGAGTGCTGCGTGGAGGCCATTCGCCGGGGCGTGAAAAAGGTCATCATCATGGACGGCCGCGTCCCCCACTCCATACTGATGGAGCTGCTCACCGACGAAGGCGCAGGCACGATGGTGAAGGGCGCAAGCTCGATGAACGAAGAACAGCACAGAGACAATCAATCAGGAATGAGGAATGAGCAATGAGCAATACTCAGGCATTGGACAAAGCCTACATCGCCAACACCTACGCCCGGTTTCCGGTGGAGCTGGTTTCGGGCAAAGGGTCGCTGCTGAAGGGCACGGACGGGAAGGATTACATCGACATGGGCTCCGGCATCGCCGTGAACGGCTTCGGCGCGGCGGACGACCTGTGGATGCAGGCCGTCATCGAGCAGCTGGGCAGGATTCCCCACAGCTCGAACCTCTACTACACCGAGCCCGGCGCGAAGCTGGCGGAAATGCTGTGCAAGCGCACGGGCATGAAGAAGGTGTTCTTCGGCAACTCCGGCGCGGAGGCCAACGAGTGCGCCATCAAGGTGGCCCGCAAGTACTCCGCCGATAAAAAGGGCCCGGGCTGCTATACCATCGTGACGCTGAAGAACAGCTTCCACGGTCGCACGCTGGCCACCCTGTCCGCCACCGGCCAGGATCACTACCACGAGCTTTACCAGCCGCTGGTGCCCGGCTTTGAGCACATCGCCCCCGGCGACATGGAAGCGCTGAAGGCCATCGACGCAAAGACCCCCGTGGCGGGCATACTGATCGAATGCGTGCAGGGCGAGGGCGGCGTTGTGCCGCTGGAGGCCGGCTTTGTCCAGGCTCTGGCGGAATACGCCCACGCGCACGACATCCCGCTGATGGTGGACGAGGTGCAGACCGGCAACGGCCGCAGCGGCGCGCTGTACGCCTATATGACCTTCGGCATCCAGCCCGACATCGTCTCCACGGCCAAGGGCCTGGGCGGCGGGCTGCCCATCGGCGCGTGCCTGATGGGCGAAAAGGTGCAGGACGTGCTGACCCCCGGCGACCACGGCTCCACCTTCGGCGGCAACCCCGTGGCCTGCGCCGGCGGCGTGAGCATCCTCAGCCGCATCGACGACGCGCTTCTGGAGGGCGTGCGCCAGCGCAGCGCCTATATCTTCGAGCAGCTGACCGGCGCCCCCGGCATCGAAGGCGTCAGCGGCCTGGGTTTGATGATCGGCGTCAAGACGGTCAAGCCCGCCCGGGAGGTCGTCATGAAGTGCATCGACAACGGCGTGCTGTTCCTGACCGCCAAGGACCGGGTACGCCTGCTGCCCGCCCTGAACATCCCCATGGACCTGCTGGAGAAGGCCGTGGCGGTCCTGAAAATGGCCTGCGCGTAATTTCAATTGAAGGGGTGACCGTTTCGGTCACCCCTTCAATCTCTGTCATGGTCGGTTATTTCACCGTGACCTTCACGCTGTTTCGCACACCGTTGTTGGCGATGGCATAGATCGTGCAGCTGCCCTTCGCAACAGCCTTCACCTTGCCATTGGCGTCGACGGTCGCCACATTCGCGTTGGTGCTGTAGAAGCGCACCTTTGGTATGTGCTGCAACATTTTCTTGCCGCTTTTAACACCCTTCATAGTCGCCTTGAGCGTCTTGCTCTTGCCTGCCTTCAAAGTCAGGCTGCTATGGTTCAGCTTCACTGACCTCGTGTTGCAGTAGTCAGCGTCATAACCTCCTGTAATGGCGTGCACCTGCGGGCTGGCCTTGCCGATGTAGACCTTCTGGCCGTCCACCTTCTTCCAGGCCTTCACATAGCCCTTGTAGTTTTCGCGCTTGTCCAAACCTCTGAACCGGACGACGTGGGATTCCCAGGACCGGACCGTCTTCTTCAGCTTGAAGTTCCTGCCGCACTTGGCGAAGAACACGTCATAGCCCTCCGCGCCCTTGACCTCCGTCCAGGCGATCTTCAGCGCCGTCTTGCTCTCCCCGGATACGGTCATCCGCGCCAGCAGCGTGAAATCCGGGTCGGCGGCAGGCTTGGGCGTCTCGGTGGGCCTGGGCGTCCTCGTCGGCTTGACGGTGGGCTTCGCCGTGGGCCTGGGCGTCTTTGTCGGCTTGACGGTGGGCTTCGCCGTCGGCTTCGGCGTTACGGTGGGCTTGACCGTCGGCTTCGGCGTTACGGTGGGCTTGACCGTCGGCTTCGGGTTGACGGTCAGCTTGCCCGACACTTAGGTGATGCTATAATTGCCCGTCACGTCCACACCGTTGGCATCGGCGATCTTCGCGCTGCTGGCGGTGATCTTCGCGCCGCTGGCGGTGAGCGTCACGGCGCTGAGCGCATGGCCCTCCCCCTGGCCGGACAGCTTCGCCTGCTTGACGCCGGTCTTGATGGCCCCGCCCTCGTCGATCGTCTGATCCGCCGCCGTGACGGTAACGCTGCGGGCCTCGATTGTGAACACCGCCTCGTTGGTGCTCACCTCGTAGTTCTCGGAAACCTCAACCTTGTCAACGGCGATGGCATAGCCGCCCACATTCTCGCCCTCGGCCCGCTTCAGCGTCACGTTCAGCGCGTCGCCGTCCACCAGGCCCTCCTGGCTCCAGGTCAGCTCGGGGTCAACCTCGCCGTAGGTCTTGGACTTGTCCGCAGGGGTCACCACAAGGGACTTCCGCGCGATCTTCGCCTCCAGGGCTGCGGGGTCGGTGTCGTTGTGGTTCTTGTCGCCCCTCACCATGTACCACACATGGTAGGTCCCTGCATCCTTGCCGGTGGGCACGCTCTCCTTGAAATCAGCCTTTGTGGGCGCTGTCTTGCCGTCCGTGCCGACGGCATAGAGCAGCGTCCCGACGTCGCCCTCGACGCTCCCCGCCTTGACCAGCGGCTGTTCCTTGCCGCTGTACACCAGCGACTCGCCGGTGGGCTTCTCCGGCGTCACCTTCTCCTTCAGTATGGACACGGTCACGGGATAGGGGCCGTAATCGTTGTGGTTGGCGTCGCCATCGACCTTGTACCAGACGTAGTAGGTTCCGGCGTCGATTTTTGACGGAATGGATGTGGTATAAAGTTTTTCATCCGTCGGAGCCTTGTTCTCTGTGGTTACGGCACAGTACAGGGTGCCATCGTTGGTGGAACCGGCGTTGACCAACTCCTGCGCAGAGCCGTAATAGGTCACGGTTTTCGCCGTCGGGGCTGTCGCGGTATTATTAGCCTTGTTCACGGTCAGCGTCGGGGAGGTTTCCGTCCCTGCCGTGTGAGTGTCCGACGCGGCGGTGCTGACCTTGACGGTGAACGTGCCGCACTTCGTGACGAGACACACACTTCCATCGCCATAACGTCCGCATGTGTTTTGACTTCCGCTCAGGCAACAGCGTCGTCCAACGGGAATATGGTCTTTCGATGCGGGGCAATCATCCCTACAGCCATGCTGTTTACACTTCACAATATATGTTACCGCATACCACGCAAACTCGCTTCCGGCGCTGTGGCTTACAGCTTACCGGATGAATGTTTCCATCCCACTATGTGAAACGCCCTTCTGGGCGCACTACCTGACCCCAATGCTTCCGCATCTTTCATTCTGCCGGCAGAAAAAGATATCAGATGCAATAATATTTTGTCAGGAAATAGGTTCTGTCCCAATCGAGGATTGCTCTTTCGAATTCTTTCTCCGGATGGATATCGAATTCATCGAAGATCATCACCTGCCTGTCCTTCAGATCGTACAGCGGCCACACCTTTTCCTTTCCGTCGGGAGATGTGTCTGCGGTGAGAGACGGGTCGCCCGTTTTGGCAAACTGAACCCACATCTTGCGTAGGATTTTTGAGAAGGTCTCGTCAAAATCCCGCCCTGTTGTGTCTTTCTCGCGGTCGAATACCACAGGAAGCTCTATCGAGTGTCCGCTTCTCATCAACGGAATATCCGATTCCGGCGTGAAGAAATAGGTGTAGGATTTACCCCCCGCCATAGTCTGATTCTCCGAAAGTCTGAACAACGGCGCGATGAATGTAATCTGGTCGAACAGGCGGCTGGTGCTTGTATACGTTTCGGTCACATCGCCGGCATCCTTCATGTAGCTCTCTACCAGTGCTTTCTCTTCCTCCGTCAGCTGAGCAAGCTTCTTTTCCAGGCGGTCTGCGGCAAAGGCATTGTAAGGTTCCAGACCGAATCCACATATAAAATAGCCCATTTCATCCTTATTGCAGCCCTGAAGGATATCCAGATCCTTCGCCGCTCCGTCTGCATAGGCTTCATAAGGATCCGCAGGAAGGAAACTGCCATCCCGTTCCGCCCATACGCGCAGTCCAAGCACGCCCGACGCATTCACCAGATCCTCGACATCCACCTTTCGCAGGTCAGCAACGGTCTTACAGCCGAGCTTATCCATCACCTCGTCGGTGCAGGCAATAGCCTCTTCTGTGGATCTGGTGAACACAGGAGTCCCGCTCTGTGCTATAACACGCTGAAAATACTCGTGGGATCCCTCAACCAGTGGCAAAAGGGTCACGCTGGCACCACCGGCAGATTCTCCAAAGATGGTTACATTCTCAGGATCGCCGCCAAAGCCCTCAATATTCTCATGGATCCACTTGAGGGCCATCATCTGATCCATAAGTCCCAGATTCTGCGCATCCGGATAGTCATCACCGTCCGGCAGGTGGGACAGATGGAAAAAGCCGAAGACACCCACCCTGTACTCAATGGAGACGACGATGACATACGGGTTTTCCCTGACAAGATTGTGGGCTTCGTATAGCGGATCCACGGTTCCGCCCATTTCAAAGGCACCTCCATGAATCCATACCATCACGGGTTTCTTCTCCGCGCCGGTGTCGTCCGCCTTCCATATGTTCAGATGCAGGCAGTCCTCGCCCTGAACATAGAGGCTGGCCTTTTCGCCGACTTCCTCTTTCTGGCAAGGGGTCTTACCATTATAATATGCTTCATAGATGCCATCATCGGCGCCATATTCCACCGGAGCTTTCCAACGGTATTCTCCCACAGGCTGCTGACCTACAAAGGGAATGCCCTTATATGCGATGATATTATCATCCGTCTTTCTTCCGACAAAGGTGCCGTTCACACATTTGACCGCCAGCGACTTGTCATAATCACCGTCCATGATTGGCTTATTCTCGCCATACTGGGCCATTAATTCTTGCTTCACCTTCTCCGAGGATTCTATAGCTTCGAAGCCTGCGCCTGACACGTTAGTGTCATTGCTGCTCGCCGCGAAGCTGCTGCCGCAAAAGCTGATCACAGCCAGTGATAATGTCAGTGTCATTGCCATAGTCCTGGAAAAGCAATGTTTCATAACAATCTTCCTCCTAACTCCTAAATATTCTCATGCTATCGTTTGATGCTATTCGCCTTCAACTATCAGCTCATTTTCTTCCCGAAGAAATACACATCTCCAGACTTGTTATAGGCGAATCAGAACACGAAATACTTTGTCAGCGGATAGGTTCGCTCCCAGTCCACGATTCCATAGTCAGGCTCATATCCTTGATGGACATTAAATTCATCGAACACCATAATCGGCCTGGTATCAGAGTTATAAAGTTCCCACTGTATGGCCTTCCCGCTGGGAGATTCCCCGGCCGTCAGGGAAGGATCGCCCGTCTTGGCAAAATTCACCCACATGCGCTGCATGGTATGATTGAAGGCATCGTCGTAAGCTCTTCCGCTGAAGAAAGTCTCCTGTGGATTATTGAATACCGCCGCAAGCTCAGCCGCATGACCGGAGAGATAATTCGTTATCGAACTCTCAACCCTGAAATAATAATGATATGTCCGGCCGCCTGCCGCTGTATGGTTCTCAGACATACGGAACGCGGGCGTAATGAAAATCATCTGATCTCCAAAACTGCGGGTCTTATAAAGGGCATTCCCCGGAGTATTGTCCAGAAACGCCCTGGCCTTTTCCAGGTCCTCTTCGGACATGGCCGCAAACCGATTCTCTCTTCTCGCAGTAAAGAATTCGGTAAACCCATCCGGCGTCATAAAATGGACAAACTCGCCCATTTCGTCCTTGTTGCAGCCTTCCAGGAGATCGATCTGACTGGCCTCTCCCTTGAGATAAGCATCGTAGGGATCCAGTGGAATGAGATTGCCGTCCCGCTCCGGCCAGACCTCCAGGGAGAGGAGTTCCCCAACCACATCGGCAATTTTCTCCGGCGGAAGGGCGAGAAGATCGGCCACAGTCTCACAGTTCAGTGCCTTCAGCGCTTTATCTGCAGCTGCGATTGCCTCCTCAGTGGAGCTTGTAAAGGCGGGCGTACCGCTCTCGGCGATAACGCGGCGGATATAGCTCCTGGCCTCGGGGATCAGTGGAAGCAACGTGACGCTGCAGCCTCCCGCAGATTCGCCGAAGATCGTGACATTGTCCGGGTCTCCTCCGAAGGCAGCGATGTTCTCATGAACCCATCTGAGTGCCATCACCTGATCCAGGATTCCCAGATTCTGGGCATCCGGGTAATCTGCGCCGTCCGGCAAATGGGAGAGATGGAGAAAGCCCAGGCCGCCCAGACGATATGCGATGGAAACCAAAATAACGTCTCCATTATCCCTCACGAAATTGAAGCCGTCGTACAAAGGATTGATCGTGCTGCCCTGGGTAAATCCGCCGCCATGGATCCAGACCATGACCGGTTTTTTCTCAGACGTATCCGCTGTGTTTTTCCATATGTTCAGATACAGGCTGTCCTCGCCGAGCACGGCAAGGGATCCCGCGTCGTCCGCACTAATTGGCTGAAGGCAGCCCCTGGCAAAATGATAGGCCTCGTAAACGCCCTCATCCGCCTCGAACGGAACAGGCTTTTTGAACCTGTTTTCGCCGACGGGCTGCTGCCCGACATAGGGAATGCCTTTGTAAGAAACGACATCGTCTGTCTTTGTTCCCACGAAGGTGCCGTTCACGCACTTGACCGCCAGCGACTTGTCGTAGTTGTCGTCGGTGATCGGTTTATTCTCGCCGTAACGCGCCCTGATCTGCGCCATCATCTTCTTCGCTGCTGCCGCCGCCTCGGTGCTGACGGTTTCCCCCGCTATGCAACTGGCACTAAATACAAGCAACACCAGCGATAAAGCCAGCGCCACCGGGAAAAATCTGAAGATAAACCATTTTTTCATAGAATCTTTTACCCTCCCTTACAAATTTTAGAGCCCTCTTCCATCAACAGACCTATCCATTATGTATACGATCCAACAGATGGGAGGGACAGTATAAAAGCAACGACAGGCTTTTGAGCCCACCGCTTAGGATTACTGCTCGCGCGCGGCGAGAATATCCGAAAGGTAACCAGGGGTAAAGAACTTGTCCATGAACTGATAGTAACCGACCAGGGGAAGCACGGCCTTGTACTGGTCGGTCAGAAGGCCTTGTTCGATATGCATGTCTTCAGGCCCAGCAATGACCATGACGTTCTGGTCATCGGCCGAGTACTCCTTCCATTCGATCTGATCCGTCGAAGGGTTGCCGCAACGTGCAAAATTGGTCCACATCTGCTGAACGGTCGTGAAAATCTCATCGGGGATGTTCGTGCCATTGAAGGCGCTGTTCGTCCCGATACCGCGAAGGTTGAACACGAACATGAGTTCTACGGAATGCGCTGCTCCTATGTCCGGATTGCTGCCCGGGTACGACCAGTAGTAGCAGTACGTTTTGTTGAACGCGCTCTGCTCGTCAAGCTGCTGAAGCATGGGTACCCTAAACATAAGCTCATCTATGAACTCCGTCTCGATCAGTCCCGGCTCCTGGAACCTGCAGACCTGCTGGAATTCTTCATAATACTTCCTGTCCTCTTCCTTCAGGTAGGGAACTGCGTCGCCCACAGCGCGCTGGGCGAATATTTTTTGCTCTTCCAGGTTCAGGCTCGGGCCCTCGCCCATGAACAGCCTGGCTTCGTCAGCCGTGCTGCCTGCCATGATGATTATGTCCTTTGCGTAGCCCTTCTTGTACAGCTCAATGGGTGCCTCTGGGAGTACCTCAGTTCCGTAATAGGGACAAGATGTGAACTTGCCGACCGCTTCGACATAAGCCTTCTGGAGCTCCTCTTCGCTCAGAGCCATGATGTCGTCCATGGTCTTGCACCCGGTGTACTCGAGCAGTGCCTTCGTCTTGCTCTGCGCAGCTTCGCAGTCGACCGGGAAAGCCAGGGTGGTTGAGCCGCTCTGGGCGATAACCTTCTGGAAATACTGGTTTGCCTCCTTCATGACCGGCAGAATGGAGACCGAGCCGCCGCCAGCGCTTTGCCCGAAGATGGTCACGTTGTCGGGGTCGCCTCCGAAAGCGGCGATATTCTCATGCACCCACCGAAGTGCCATAGCCTGGTCGAGCAGGCCGTTGCAGGGCGCCGTCTTAAAGTTTTCGCCGCCGGGCACCGACGAGAAGTCCATGAAGCCGTACATGTTCAGGCGATAGTTAATGTTCACCAGGACGATGTCACTTTGCGCCTGGACGAGGTTGGCTCCGCTGTAGGAAGCCTCTGAACCCGAGCCAGTGACGTACGCCCCTCCGTGGATCCAGACCATCACCGGCTTCTTCTCGGTCTTGTCGTCGGCATTGACCCATATGTTCAAATAAAGGCAATCCTCGGAGCACAGCTTCTGCACGCAATCCGGATAGGCATCTGAGCCAAAAGCACTCTTTCCGTAGTACCTGGCCTCGTAAACCTGATCGCTCGCATCCACGTACTCCGGTGCCTTGAAGCGGCGCTCGCCCACGGGCGGCTTCGCATAGGGAATACCCAGCCACGACGCAATCCCGTACTCCTCGGTTCCTACGAAGGTGCCGTTCACACATTTCACGGCATGGGTCTCGTCATAGTCTCCCGTGATTTCACTGTTCAGGTTCTCGTAAGACTCAAATCTAACCAGATCCTTGAATTCCCTTTTCTCTTTCAATGCGTTCTCATCATTAAGACCAACATTATCAATCGTCTCAGATTTCTCTGTCTCGGCAATAACTGTTAAATTCATCCCCGGTATAAACCCGACAATCATTGCCAGCGCGAGTAAAAAGCCGAGTAGCTTCCTTCCTATTTTCTGTTTCATCCAAATTGCCTCCTTGTGATTTATTCTTTATATGACAAAAACCGCCGGACCTGACAGGGTATACCACCCCCGTCAAGTCCGACGGTTATCCATCACGAATATAATATTCAGTTTCAAGCGCCCCGCAGCCGCAAGACGCAAAAAGGGCGCAGTTAGCCCCTGCTCTGCTCTAAGGAGCGTAGGTCTATTCCGCATGGCTGTCAAGCCCCTTTCGGTCAAAAATCTGAGAAGAATTTCTCATCTCATGTATCGGCCTGCCAGCGCAGATTCTTAACCCCTGCACGTGAGCATAAAGATACACCTATATTGTAGCAAAACTTGGGGCTGATTTCAACGGATTTTTCAGAAATTTTCCCGGACGAGAAACAGGCGAGAACCATCGCCTCGCCTGCAAAGAGTGTATCACAGTAGTGATAGAATTGATTTGGATATTGCAGAGAGGTTGCGAACAGTACCGGCTTTGCCGGTGCATGTGACTTCCTGCCTGGAGCGCCCTCTCATCAGGCGCTCTTTTTATGCGCCACTGCCCACGCCGCACACCAGCTGCCAATCTCGATCAACGCGCGCCCCTGTTTTTGTCTATCCGGTATCCACGCCTCATTCCGCCCTGAAGCCGCGGATCGCGGTATCCAGCGCGGCCATGGTGGCGTCGCCCTCGCCGTGGATGAACTTGGCGGTGTAGCTGACGGTGCGGCTGCCGCTGGAATCCATCAGGCGCAGCATATCCACCAGCGTATCCCCCACATAGTAGGAATACAGGCCCGCAGGCAGCTGCTTGCCGCCGATCTCATAGCGCTCGATCTCCTGGACATCCGCCAGGGCTTCGCCGTATTTATTGCGCATGTGGGGGGTGTACTGCTCCTGGATGTATTCATAGGGTTCGCCCAGCAGGTCCTCGCTGCGGAAGACGATCACATATGGGATCTTTCCAGCGTTCCGGGTGTAGATGGACAGGCCCGTGCCCTCCTGGTAGTCCCAGCTGTAGGCGGGATCGGCCATCGTGGTGAAGCCCTGCTCTCTACAGGCGATCTCGACCAGGTCCCCGTCGGGTTCCGTGTCGACGGGCGCCTGCACAGCGCCTTCAGCGGTCAGCGACGGGAAGAAGCCCGCCAGCGCCGCCACCTGCTGCGCCTCGGCCAGCAGCGCTTCGCCATAGCCGGCGTCGGCCCTGTCCAGCACCGCCGCGCCGTCGTAGACGGTGTGCTCGAGCGCCTTCGACCTGCCGCAGAGCAGGGCGGATTCGCCCAGCAGCCCGTCGTATTCAACGGTATAATAGGCTGCGTCGCCGGTGGCCGGGGCGTAGACCATATAGACGCGATAGCACTGGGGCGTCTCCTCGGGCCGGGGCATTTCGATCTGCATGACGGTTGCGCCGTCCCCGGTCGTATACACATGCTCTGCATAGTCACCGGCCTGGTAGGGATATTCCACGCCGTTTTCATCCGCCAGTGAGCACCACAGCCGGTAAGCGCCGGATTCCTCCAGCACCCGCAGCATGTTGGCCGGATCGTCGTAGAAGTAGCGGGGCAGGGCACTCTGCTCGAAGTGGTAGCGGGCCCTGGCCAGCGTCATGCCGTCCGAGGCAGCGGCATCCTGCGCCGGGTCCTCAGGCGCGTCGGCCTTTTCGGCCCCGGTGCCCGGATAGAATTCGACATTCTGAACCACATCGTCGATCTGAGCGCTCATCGCGTCGTATTCGGCCCGGATGCCGTCCTCCGGATAGGCCGGGTAGTCGGAGGGCAGCTGCAGGTAGTAATTCATCGCGGAGGCCTCGCTGAAGCCCAGGTATTCAAAGCGAGGCAGCTGGGAGAAGCTGCCGTTCACGCTGGCGCCCAGCATGAACAGGAACCCGCCGCCTTCGACGCCCTCCGCAGCGTATTTTTCATGGCTGGCGACCTGGTAAAAGCGCACGCCGCCCTCCCCCGGCATGGCCATCACCTTGCCCCGCCAGTCCGCCGGCAGCTTCAGGGAGAGCTCCTGGAAGTAGTAGATCGGGCTGCCGTCCTCAAGAATGTCGTCGGTGTAGTCGAGCAGCGCCATCGGCTCCGCCAGGGTTGGCAGGGCCAGCGCCAGCAGGGCCAGCAGAAGGGCCGTCAGTCGTTTCATGAGATACGCCTCCTTTTATAATAATCACATGTGCTTTACATCTGAAGCACCTTCATTTTACACTTGTATCATACAAAAAAAGCGCCTGCCTGTCAAGTACAGGTAGGCGCAAACCGTCCTATTTTTTTTAGAGGATTTTCACATACTTGGCAAGGATCCAGCCGCTCTTGCCGCTCCATTTCACCTTGATCCAGGGCTTGCCCTCGACGTACACCAGCTCGCCGGTGTAGTTGGCGATGGCGCCGGACGTGGTCTTGGCGATGACGCGCTGGTTCTCGCCGGGCAGCTCGTGGATGTTGACACCGGCCTTGACGGCCTGCACCTTCTGGTCCTTTCCGCCTGCGATCTTCTCCAGCTCCTCTGCGCTCAGCTCATTGATGATCTCGTTGTTATCCATAATCACACGCTCCTTCTCACTGCTTGGGTCGGTCGGTGTTGCCCTTTGTTTCGTGAACAGTATACCGCGACCGCCGTCACAGAACCGTCACACAGGGAATGTAACCCGATCAATAGTGGTCGAAGGTCTTTCTCTTCTTTATGTATTGCGCGATCTTGCCCTGGAACTCCAGCGCCAGCGGATCGTCCACAAGTTCGCCCATGCGCTCCTCCGCGTCAATATCGACGACAATCATCAGATCATAGTCGTCCTCCTGTCGGCAGCTGCGATGAACCAACGGGTGGTTCAGCCAATCCTTCGTGTCGTCCAGCTCGCGTAAGTACTTCCTCAGCTTTTCCTGAACCTCCACCGGGTCCGTCCCGGGAACCAGCTTCAGCAATTCATAGTGTTTCATGATGGTGCTCCTTGATGCTGAAGTTACAGCGTGACCTCGTCGCTGAACAGGTCGGCCAGTATCTTTTCCTTCACATCGCCGACGGTGGTCTCGCGGATCTTCTGGCGCAGCGGCAGCACGGAGCGCGGGGAGACCGACAGCTCGTCGATGCCGATGGACAGGAAGGTCTCGGTCAGCTCCAGGTCGGCGCCCAGCTCGCCGCAGATGCCGACCCACACGCCGTTCTTGTGGGCGTTGTCGCAAACCATCTTCAACAGCCGCAGCACCGCCGGGTGATGGGGGTTGAAGAAGCGGCCCAGGTCGTTGTTCTGGCGGTCGCAGGCCAGGGTGTACTGGGTCAGGTCGTTGGTGCCGCAGGAGAAGAAGTCCACCAGCTTGGCCAGGCGGTCGCTCATCACCGCGGCGGCGGGGGTCTCGATCATGATGCCGATCTGCACGTCGTCGGCGAAGGGCTTGCCCTCGGCCGTCAGCTCCTTCTTGACCAGCTCGCACATCTTCTTGGCTTCCTTGACCTCCCAGACGCTGGTGACCATCGGGAACATGATGCCCAGCTTGCCAAAGGCGGAGGCGCGGTACAGCGCGCGCAGCTGGGTCTTGAAGATCTCGGGCCGATTCAGGCAGATGCGCAGGGCGCGGTTGCCCAGGGCCGGGTTCTCCTCCTTGGGCATCTCGAAGTAGTCGATCTGCTTGTCCGCGCCGATGTCCAGCGTGCGGATGACGACCTCCTTGCCGCCCATGTCGGAGAGGACCTTCTTGTAGGCCTCGAACTGGTAATCCTCGCTTGGATAGTCCGAGCAGTTCAGGTACAGGAACTCGGAGCGGAACAGGCCCACGCCGCCGCCGTCGTTCGACAGCACCACGGGCACGTCCTCGGGGTTGCCGATGTTGCAGAACACCTTGATGCTCTGGCCGTCCTTGGTGACGTTGGGCTGGCCCTTCAGCTGCTCCAGCAGCTTCTGGCGCTTCAGCTGCTCCTCCCGCTTGGCCATCATCACAGCCTTGGTGGCCTCGTCGGCGTCCAGGATCACGGTGCCGGTGGCGCCGTCCACGATGCAGTCCCGGCCCTCATATTCGGGCTTCAGCTGGTCGCCCACGCCGATGATAGCGGGAATGCCCATGGTGCGGGCCAGTATCGCCGTGTGGCTGGAGCCGCTGCCGCCCTCGGTGACGAAGGCCAGTATCTTGCTCTTGTCCAGCTGCACGGTCTCCGACGGGGCCAGGTCGTCCGCCGCCAGGATCACGGGCACGGGGCTGTCGATGCCGCCCTGCACCACGCCGGTCAGTATGCCGATGATGCGGCCGGAGACGTCCTTCACGTCGGCGGCGCGGGCCTGCATGTAGGTATCCTCCATCTGGGCGAACATGTCGGCGAACTGGGCGGCGGTATCGGTGACGGCGGCCTCGGCGTTCAGCTTATCCTCTTTGATCAGGCCCTCGATGGCCTCGACGTAGTCGTCGTCCTCGGCCATCATCTGGTGGGTCTCGAACAGGAACGCGGCCTCCTCGCCGGCCTCCTTAAGGGCCTTCTCATACAGCTCGCCCAACTGATCGATGGCCTTTTTCTGGGCGGCCTTGAAGCGGTCCCACTCGGCGGCGGTGTCCACCACCGTGATGCGGCGGATGACGCTCTTCGCGCGCTGATAGTAGTACAGCGGCCCCATGGCCACGCCGGTGGATACGCCTTTTCCCTGGATCGAAATCATGGTATATTCCTCCATTTCGTTTATATTTTGAAACAGGCGGCTGCCTGTCAGGCAGCCGCCTTCTCAGGCTTACGGAATCAAAAGCGCTTTACTTCGCGCCGTACTCCACGCCATCCAGGTCGTCGGAGTTGGTCAGCAGAACAGCCACGGTGTCACTGTAGCCGGCGGCCTTGATCTTGGCGCGGCTGAAGCGGATCAGGGGCTGGCCGGCCTTGACCTGGTCGCCCTCCTTCACCAGGCAGTCGAAGCCGTCGCCGTTCATGGCCACGGTGTCCACGCCCACGTGGATCAGCAGCTCCATGTCGTTGGCGGCGACGCCCACGGCATGCTTGCTCTCGGCCACAGAGGTGATCTCGCCGTCGAAGGGCGCAACCACGACCTCGTCGGTGGGCTGCACGCCCACGCCCACGCCCAGCACGCCGGAGGCGAAGGTGTTGTCCGGGATCTGGTCGTAGGGGATGACGTTGCCCTTCACGGGCTGCAGCACGGTGCCGTTGGCGCAGCGGATGACGCTGGTGGTGGGCACCTCGAGCCGGGCAGGCGCCGGGGCCGCGGCGGCCGGGGCCGGGGCGGGAGCGTCTTCCCTCCAGATGATGGTGGTCAGGACGAAGGCCACGCCCGCGGCGATCAGCAGCTCAATCAGGTACAGCGGGATATTGTTCACCGCGGGGATCGCGGGAATGCCGGTGACGCCGTACACGGGCGCGCCCAGCTTGAACAGGCTGCCGAACAGGGAGCCCACAGCGCCGCCGGCCATGCCGCAGATGAAGGGCTTCATGAAGCGGAAGTTGATACCGAAGATGGCGGGCTCGGTGATGCCCAGGGAGGCGGACAGCGCGGACGGGAACGCCACGGACTTGGTCTTCTGGTTCTTCACCTTCAGCGCCACGGCCAGGCAGGCGCCGAACTGGGCGAAGTTGGCCGCGGAGGCGATGGGCATCCAGGTGTTCAGGCCGGTCTGGGCGATCATGCCTGCCTCGATCACGTTGTACATGTGGTGCAGGCCCATGACCACGGTCCAGGGATAGATCGCGCCCATGACCACCGAGCCGAACAGCGAGCTGGCCAGCCACTTCGCGCCGGTCAGCACCCAGTTCTCAAGCACCGAGAACACGGGCCCGATGATGGTGAAGGTGACGAAGGAGGTGATCAGCACGGTGCACAGCGGGGTGACGAACAGGTCGATCATCTCCGGCACCTTCTTGTGCAGCCACTTCTCGACCACGCTCATCAGCAGAACGGCCAGTATGACGGGTATCACATGGCCCTGGTAGCCCACTTGTTGGACGTTAAAGAAGAACAGGTGCCAGGTTGGTATCTCTCCGGCGGCGTAGTTGCCCACAGTCCAGGCGTTGATCAGCGCGGGGTGGACCATCATCAGGCCGACGACCGCGCCCAGGAAGATGTTGCCGCCGAACACGCGGGCGGCGGAGATGGCCACCAGCACCGGCAGCAGCGCGAAGGCGGTGTTGGCCACCAGGTCCAGGAAGGCGAACCAGTCGCTGTTACCAAAGGCGGGCCAGAACTTCGGGATGGCTTCGACGATACCCATCATCAGGCCGGAGGCCACGATGGCGGGCAGAATCGGGACGAACACGTCGCCGGGGGTCTTCAGGATCTTCTTCCACAGGGGCATCTTGCTGGCCGCCGCGGCCTTGACGTCGGCCTTGGTGGCGGCGGAAGCGCCGGTGACGGACAGGAATTCGTCGTAGACCTTGTTGACGGTGCCGGTGCCGATGATCAGCTGCAGCTGACCGTTGGATTCGAACATGCCCTTGACGCCGTCGACGTTCTCCAGGGCTGTCTTGTTGACCTTGCTGTTGTCGGCGATGACCAGCCTCAGTCGGGTTGCGCAATGGGCCGCGCTGATGACGTTGGATCCTCCGCCGATATTGGCAGCGATCTCTTCAGCGCATTTCCGATAGTCCAGTGCCATAGATTTCTCTCCCCTTCTTCTTAGTTCCGGGATTCCTGCGCCTTTCCTGACAAAAAGCACATAAGCCCCCGATTAATCATCATTTTACTATACCCCGACACAAATGTAAAGTGAAAAGCGCGTTTTGTCTTGGTTTCGTTAAATATATTAAGATATAGAAACAACGTCAGGGGCGGCCTCAATTCATTGGCCGCCCCTGACGTTGTTTTCCTTCGTCCGTCACCGCAGCGCCGTGAGCGTGCAGCTGCCGTCGGTGATCTTCAGCGCCGTCCTTGCTTTCAGGGTGATTTTGATACTGTCCCCCGCCTTCATGTCATAGCGCTTCAGCACATCGCCGTAATCGCCGATGATCTCCACGGTCATGTCGATCACTTCCTCCATCAGGCCCCCCAGCGCCCCGAACAGCGACCCATATTCGCTGCCGCCGCCGTCCAACTTATCAAAAGCGCCGCCCAGGGAACCATAGGCGTCCTTCATCTGTTCCCCCGCCGTGGCGGTGCAGGTCAGCGTGTAGGCGCCGGCTTCGATGTCCTCGCCGACGATGTACTTGCCCTCCCTCAAAGTGCGGGCTTCCGCCTCCTGGGCGAGGGCCGCGCCCGCGCCAACGGCTGCCAGCAGCGCCAGCGCAACGATCAGAGCCACATATTTTTTCATCTGTCCTACCCCCTTCGTGATTGGTGCCTGGATTATACCACGCAAAGGGACGGCGGTTGTCGGAGATGTCCGACTGGTGTGGAAATTCTGATTTATCGAGCTGTTGGCGACGGTTCCAAAAGTAGCCTTCCCCTCTGGGGAAGGTGGATTTCGGTGAAAACGCTTGCGTTTTCGCCGAAAGACGGATGAGGTCCTCGTCGCTCGAACAACGTCTATTGGGGCATTGGCGCGAATAGCAACGTGAGGGGAGGACCTCATCCGACCCGCTTCGCGGGCCACCTTCCCCAACGGGGGAAGGCTGTTGGGAACCGCTTTTGGGAACCGCTCATCATCCCGACAAATCAGAACATCCCTCGCGGTAAAAACAAGCCCCTGTATGGAGGCGCGCGCCTACCATCATCAAAAGGAGCGATATACATGCCGCAAAGCTACGACCACACCGTCACCGGGCGGGTGATCCGCCGCCTGCGCCTGGAGCGCGGGATGTCCCAGGAGATCCTCTCCGGCCTCGCCGCCCTCTCCCGCAGCCACCTGGCCGAGATCGAGACCGGGAAGGACAACGCCAATGTCGAAACCCTCTGGCGCATCGCCGCAGGGCTGGACCTCCGCCTGAACGAGCTGATTCGGCGGGTGGAGGAGGAAATGGAGCGCCGCAATTTGGGAAACACACGCTGAACAATCGGACCGAATGCGCTTTACAGGCACTGGGCCAGGATTCCCCATTGCATCGAACCTTACCGGAGCGATATAATGGTGCAACCATGGGTTGCGCCGAGCTTAAAAAGCGCAATTATGGGTTGGTGGAGTATGAAGGCTTTTTCTGGTAGTCTATCCTTGCGACGCGGAGCAAAGGATCATTTCGGAAACAGTGAGCAATGTTTCGAAGGAGGGCCATTATGAGCTTTGGAAGGAATCTTCAATATCTTCGCCAACTCAGCGCGGGCATGACGCAGGAAATACTGGCGGAAAAGCTGAACGTAAGCCGCCAGACAATATCAAAATGGGAAATGGACGCGGCTAATCCCGAGATGGATAAAGCGCTTGAGCTATGCAGGATGTTCAACTGCTCCCTGGATAACCTCTTCAGAGAAGAAATGGACCAGCGCAGCAGCGCCTACACAAATCTCAGGGTTGAAGTGGTTCCGGGATTCCGATATGTGGAACATACCGTCATCAGCACAAACCCGGAGAGCGACGCATTTGACAGGATATACAAAATCGCAAAAGACCACGGAATTGAAAGGCCAGAAGTGATCGGATGGGATTTCCCCAGACTGTCCGTCGAACAAATCAACGTGTTCAGGATGCATGGATATACCGCCGCGTGGATACTGCCGGATAGCCTGAATCCTGAAGGGCTGGAGGTCAAAGAACAAGCCGTACACAGGTATGCGGCAATCCATATCGAACGGCCCTTTGACAATCCCTTTTCCACGATTCCGGGAGCCTATCATACTCTGGGGGATTATATGAGGGCGAACGGTCTGGTACATGTAAAGGATGAAGTCATACCGTGCTTTGAAACTGACGGAGAAAGCATGGACGTCTACATGGCCTGCAAGTAACAAAGGAATATGATACGCGTAGATTCCATATTGCATCCGATCGAGAGTCTATGGTATACCGGCGCTGTGCCGGGAGCACGCCACCACACCGAACGGACCGGCCAATCTCTCCGCCATTTCACAGAGCACGATCAAGCGCATATTGATGAGAACAGCATAGAATATGGCGCTGTTACAAACAACGCTTTTTCTATAAGGAAATACCGCATAATCGAGTGGTTCAGTAGCGGAGGGAATTTTAGTCGATTGCGAACTGCAAAAATCGAAGGTTACCTGGCGGGTAATCGAGATTTTTGCAGGCAGCAAGCGGCTGATATTCACCCGCTAATGGGCCGTGAGCATGGTGCGGTAGTTCCTTAGAACGTAGCCCATGAGCGCGCCCCCCTTCCCCGTTGATTACCTATATTTTACCCGAGAACAGGTTGTATATCAAGCGTTTATTCCTCATGCGGCTTCTGGTTGTCGGGCATTTCCTGGTCGCGCTGCTCGCCATCTGCTTCACTCAGTGCTTCCTCTCTGAGCTTCATAAGTCTGCGCATCACCTTGGCCATTGCTGGCTTAACAGCCAATACAGCACTCAAGTGCTCGTCCTTGTACGCTATATACTTTTCGGTTATTCTCTCCTCTGTCGGCGGGTCAATGTACAGCTCCATGGATTCTTCGTCCGCGATTTCAAAGGCCTCCAAAAACGGCCTCGTGCCAAATTGGAAGGGGATGAAGCCTCTGCCCTTTGGCACGATTTCCTTCATATAGGCCATGGCATCCTCCAAATTGGTAAAGGCGAGCAACCGGCCATTCCTCACAGTGAAGTGCTCAAACACCTCAATACCCGTTCCATCCACACCCGGTTCCATGCAAATCAAATTCCGCCTGTCAAAGATGTCCTTGATAACACACCAGTCTTCTTCCGTCCTGTGGGGAAGCGCAAGCAGGGACTTGATGGTGGCAACTTCATCATCGGTTGGCATATTGCCATCCTGTTCGATCATCTCGTTTTTCATACGAGCGATGATTTCACGCTCTTTTCTGCGCCTGTTCTGTGCCATGACGGACTCCTATTCGATCGTTTACAGCTTCGTGCGCCGTATTTTATTTAATTTCCCCTGGTTCGTATCGACCTTCAAGGCATACCACTTCGAATACTATTATATCGTATAACAGGCAAAAATCAACTTGTTTCAACCAGCGTCCTCTCTTTTTCCCAATTTTATCATTTACAAACCCTTTTTAATATGATAGAATAATCATGGTATCATCTGTGCTACGTGTATGCATTGATCACGATGTACGGATGCAAGCCCCGATGGGGGAATAAAATCTACTAATTTATAAAGGGGAGTCGAGCATCGTGAAAGACACCTTTCGCGGCGGCGTTCACCCGGCAGGGCGCAAGGAACTGAGCCGGGACGTTCCGCTGCGCGAATTCCTGCCGACGGGCGAGATGGTATTCCCGCTTGCCCAGCACATCGGCAAGCCGGCCAAGCCCATCGTGAAAAAGGGCGACACCGTGCTGGTGGGCCAGCGCATCGCCGAGGCGGACGGCTTTGTTTCCGCCCACGTCATCTGTTCCTGCTCCGGCACGGTGAAGGGCATCGAGAAGCGGCTCACGCTGATGGGCTCGATGGCCGACTGCATCGTGGTGGACAACGACGGCCAGTTCACCCCCGCCGAGGACTACACCCGGCGGCAGGACACGGCCGCCATCGCCAACGGGGACATCCTCTTCCGCATCCAGAGCGCGGGCATCGTGGGCCTGGGCGGCGCGGGCTTTCCCACCCACGTAAAGCTCCAGCCTAAAAACCCGGATCTGATCCGCTACGTCATCGCCAACGGCGCGGAGTGCGAGCCCTACCTGACCTGTAACGACCAGCTGATGCGCACCGAGGCTGACGCCATCGTCGAGGGCCTGGAGCTGGTGCTCCGGCTGTTCCCCAACGCCGAGGGCGTGATCGGCATCGAGCGCAACAAGCCTGAGGCCATCGAGGCCATGCAGAAGGCCGTCTCCGGCAAGGCCCGCATGCGGGTGCTGCCGCTGAAGACCAAGTACCCCCAGGGCGGCGAGCGCAGCCTGATCCAGGTGGTCGCCGGCGTGGACTTCCCCATCTCCAAGCTGCCCGCCGACGTGGGCTGCGTGGTGGACAACGTGGGCACGCTCTACGCCATCCAGCGGGCCGTGGTGTTCAACGAGCCGCTGTACAAGCAGGTGTTCACGCTGACCGGCGACGCCGCGGCGAAGCCCGGCAACTGGATCGTGCGCGACGGCGCCAGCTTCGCGGAGCTTTTGCAGGCCTCCGGCGGCATCAAGGACGGCGTGCTCCTGAAGAAGGCGCTGGTGGGCGGCCCGATGATGGGCATCGCGCTGGGCAGCCTGGACGTGCCGATCCAGAAGCAGAACAACGGCCTGACGCTGTTGACCGAGGACCCCAACGAGCTGGCCGAGGCCCAGATGACGGCCTGCCTGCACTGCGGGCGCTGCACCACCGTCTGTCCGGTGGGCCTGCTGCCCCAGCTGATGGCCGACGCCGCCATCGACCGCGACTACAAGCGCTACGAAGAAAAGCTGTACGGCCTGGAGTGCATCCAGTGCGGCAGCTGCACCTACATCTGCCCGGCCAAGCGGCCCCTGATGCAGATCTTCAAGCAGACCAAGGCTGAAATCATGGCGCAGAAGCGCGCCCAGCAGGCGGGAGGTAAAAAATGAATACGATGCTGAATCTATCCTCCAGCCCCCACGTAAGGGACCGGTGGACCACCGCCTACATCATGCGGGTGGTACTGCTGGCGCTGTTGCCGGCCACGCTGGTGGGCGTGATCCACTTCGGCATTCACGCGCTGCTGGTGGTGCTGCTGAGCGTGTTCACCGCCGTGCTGTGCGAGCTGGTGTTTGACAAGCTGTGCCACAAGCCGGACACCTGGAAGGACGGCAGCGCCGCCGTGACCGGCCTGCTGCTGGCCCTGTCCCTGAGCCCGTCTGTGCCGCTGCACCTGCCGGTGCTGGGCAGCATGTTCGCGATACTGATCTGCAAGTGCTGCTTCGGCGGCCTGGGCAAGAACTTCATCAACCCCGCCCTTGCCGGGCGCTGCTTCCTGCTGATCTCCTTCAGCAGCGCCATGTCCGCCTTCTCCCCCGACGCCGTCTCCTCCGCCACCCCGGTGGCGCTGCTGCTGAACGGCGAGGCGGTGAGCGTCACCAAGATGTTCCTGGGCCTGACCAACGGCGTCATCGGCAACTCCGCGCTGGCGCTGCTGGCAGGCGGCCTGGCGCTGTGGGCCTTCGGCTTCATCCACGGCCAGATCTGCTTCTCCGTGCTGATCATGTTCACGCTGACCATCGGGCTGTTCGGCGGCCAGGGCTTCAACCTGCCCTTCCTGCTGGCCCACATCAGCGGCGGCGGCGTGGTGATGGCGGCCTTCTTCATGGCCACCGACTACGTCACATCCCCCGTCACCCGGCTGGGCCAGGCGATCTACGGCTGCCTGATCGGCCTGCTGGGCGGCATCTTCCGCCTGTACGGCGGCACCGCCGATTCCTTCAGCTACTGCGTGATCACCGGCAACCTGTTCACCCCGATGATCGACCACTACATCGTGTCCAGGCCCTACGCCTTCACGAAGTATTCCATCATCCGGCAGGCGCGGGCTTCCGGCATTCCGCTGTACAAGCGCATCCCCCGCCCGGCCCTGGTGCTGACGGTGATCGCCGCCATCGCGGGCCTGGCCCTCAGCGGCGTCTACGGCATGACCAAGGACATCATCGCCGACCAGCAGCGGGCGGCCCAGGCGGCCTCCTACCTGGTGGTCTGCCCCGATGCCGACCACTTTGAAACCGACGAGGCCCTGGACAAGGCCATCGCTGACATGAATGGCGAGACCTACGGCTCGGCCTTCGGCCGGGTGACCATCAACGAGGCCTTCACCGCCATCGACGCACAGGGCCAGGTGACCGGCCACGCCATCAGCGTCACCACCGCCGACGGCTACCACGGCAACGTCACCCTGGCGGTGGGCATCGACGACGACGGCAAGCTGAACGGCATCTCCTTTACCGAGCTGAACGAGACCGCGGGCCTGGGCATGCGGGTGGACGAGGACGAATTCAAGGGCCAGTTCGCCGGCAAGGCCGTTGAGAAGTTCACGCTGAACAAGGCCGGCGGCTCCACGACCGACGAGGAGATCGACAGCGTCTCCGGCGCGTCCACCACCTCCGGCGCGGTGGTCAACGCCGTCAACGCCGCCCTCGACTTCTACAAAAACACGGTGAAGGGGGGAGCCTGAGCATGAAGAACAAGTACATTGAGCGCCTGTACAACGGCGTCGTCAAGGAAAACCCCACGTTGATACTAATGCTGGGCATGTGCCCCACGCTGGCGGTGTCCACCCGGGCCATGAACGGCATCGGCATGGGCCTTTCCACCACGGCGGTGCTGATCCTGTCCAACCTGGTGATCTCGCTTCTGCGCAAGGTCATACCCGACCAGGTGCGCCTGCCCAGCTACATCGTGATCGTGGCCTCGCTGGTAACGGTCACCGAGCTGCTGATCCAGGCCTACCTGCCCTCGCTGTACGCCGCGCTGGGCATCTATATCCCGCTGATCGTGGTCAACTGCATCATCCTGGGCCGCGCCGAAGCCTACGCCAACAAGCACACCCCGCTGCTGTCCGTGATGGACGGCCTGGGCATGGGCATCGGCTTCACGCTGGCGCTGACGCTGGCGGCCCTGCTGCGCGAGATCCTGGGCAACGGCACCGCCTTCGGCGTCCAGCTGCTGCCCAAGAGCTTCGAGCCCATCGGCATCTTCATCCAGCCGCCGGGAGCGTTCCTGATCATCGCCTTCATCATCGCGGTGATGAACGCCATCGGCATCAAGACCCGCCAGCGCAAGCTGGTTGAGAGCGGCTGCGACGGCATGTGCGCCAATTGCGCCGCCGCCTGCGATAAATCCGGGGAGGTGAGCGCAAAGTGAACAGCAGCCTGATCATGATCATCATCTCCGGCGCGTTGATCAACAACGTGGTGCTGAACCAGTTCCTGGGCATCTGCTCGTTCCTGGGCGTGTCCAAGCAGATGAAGGCCTCCGCCAGCCTGGGCGGCGCGGTGATCTTCGTCATCACCATCGCCTCGGCGGTGGCCAGCCTGCTCTACGACTATGTGCTGGCCCCCCTGGGCCTGGACTACATGAAGACCATCGTGTTCATACTGGTCATCGCGGCCCTGGTCCAGATCGTGGAGATGTTCCTGAAAAAGAAATCCCCGAGCATGTACCAGGCGCTGGGCATCTACCTGCCCCTGATCACCACCAACTGCGCGGTGCTGGGCGTGGCCCTGACCAACGTGCAGGACGGCTACAACTTCACCCAGTGCGTGTTTTCCGGCTTCGGCACGGCCGTGGGCTACACCATCGCCATCGTGCTGCTGGCCAGCATCCGCAGCCGCATCCGCGAGGAGGATCTCCCCGCCCCGCTTCGCGGCGCGCCCATCGTACTGATTTCCGCGGCGTTGATGTCCATTGCTTTCATGGGCTTCTCCGGCCTGTCGTTCTGACGGAAGGGGGATAGACATGATAACCATCATCATTACTACGCTTGTCATCGCCGCCATCGGCATGGTGGTCGGCGTGGGCCTGGTATTCGCCGGCGATAAATTCAAGGTGGAAGTGGATCAGCGGGAGAGCGCCGTGCGCGAGTGCCTGCCCGGCAACAACTGCGGCGCCTGCGGCTTCGCCGGCTGCGACGCGCTGGCGGCGGCCATCGCCAAGGGCGAGGCGCCGGTGAATGCCTGCCCGGTGGGCGGCGCGCCGGTGGCCCAAAAGGTCGGCGAGATCATGGGCACGAGCGCCGATGCCGCCGAGCGCAAGGTGGCCTTCGTGCGCTGCAAGGGCAGCTGTGACGTGACCCACAACCAGGGCCACTACATCGGCATACAGGACTGCCGCAGCGCCGTGCTGGCCGGGCTGAACCTCACCGATTGCGGCTACGGCTGCCTGGGCCTGGGTTCCTGCGCCACCGCATGTCCTCAGGACGCGATCCAGGTGGTGGACGGTGTGGCCATGGTCAACCGCAAGCGCTGCATCGGCTGTGGCCTGTGCGCGAAGGCCTGCCCCAGGGGGCTGATCGAGCTGGTGCCCGCCTCCAAGCGGGTCATCGTACAGTGCTCCAACCACGACAGGGGCCCCCTGGTCAAGAAGGTCTGCACCGCCGGCTGCATCGGCTGCATGCTGTGCACCAAGCAGTGCGAGTTTGACGCCATCCACGTCACCGGCAACCTGGCACAGGTCAATTATGAAAACTGCACCCAGTGCGGCAAGTGCGCCCAGAAGTGCCCCGCCAAGGTCATCACCCTGCCTCCGGCCAACTGACGCCGGACGGACGATAAGGAAGGGATGATAGATATATGGAAAAAAAGACGATCGCCATGCTGGTGGTATCGGCATTGATCCTGATCCTGGGGGTCGTATTCGCCTGCGGCATCGGCCGGGGCGGCGAGTTGACCTACCAGAAGCCCGGTCCCTATACCGCCGAGCGCAGCAACGATTACAGCAACGTTCAGGTGGCCATGACCATTCAGGGCGACCAGATCCTCGATGCCGAGATCACCTCGTCCGGCGACAATGACCTGCTGACCGACGAGCTTCGCGCCCAGTGGGCCGATTCCATCGTGGCCAACCAGTCCTATGAGAACGACGTGATCTCCTCCGCCTCGCTGAAGTACTCCGCCGACTCCGTCAAGGAGGCCGCCGCGGACATCTTCACCCAGGCCGGACTGCCCACGCCCGAACCCGCGGCCACACCGGAGCCCGAACCGGAACCGGAGCCCGAGGCCGAAGCCCCTGCAAATGAGGCGGCTACGCCGGCCGACGGCGAATTCCACGTGGAAAAGACCACCGACTTCAGCACCATCGACGTGGGCATCACCGTCGAAGACGGCAGGATCACCGACGCCAGCGTCACCTCCGCCCCCCTCGAGGGCCAGGTGGACATGCTCACCGACGACATCCGCAGCGCCTGGGCTTCCCAGATCGTTGAGAAGCAGGCCGTGGACGCCGTCTCCGGCGTCACCGTCTCCTCCGACGCCGTGAAGGAAGCCGTGGAGCAGCTGATGATCCAGGTCAACGGCGGCGGGGAAGCCGCGGGCCTGGCCGACGGCACCTATACCGTCCAAAAGACCACCGATTTCAGCACCATCGACGTGGCAATGACCGTCGAAGACGGCAAGATCACCGACGCCAGCGTCAGCTCCGCCGCCCTCGAGGGCCAAGTGGACATGCTCACCGACGATCACCGCGCCGCGTGGGCCGAACAGATCGTGAACAGTCAGTCCGTGGACGCTGTGTCCGGCGTCACCGTCTCCTCTACCGCCGTGCAGGAAGCCGTCGACGAGTTGATGGCCCAGGCCGCCGGCGGCAACCCGGCCGCTGCGGACGACGGCAGGCTCGCCGAGCTGGAGGCCGCGCTGGCCGAGGCCCAGTCCCGCGCCGAGGCCGCCGAGGCCAAGGCCATGTCCGTGA
>JAFRJF010000310.1 GCA_017432405.1 Clostridia bacterium
CATCTGCCGGTTGTTCTCTCGAAGCATCCTCTTTCGTCCCTTCGTTTGATGCTTCTATTATATCATATCTTCTCTCGTTTTTATATATATCCTCGCCATCCTCTTGACTTTTTCAGTGGTCTCGAACCGTCCCCTTGTCCCGGGGGGAAGGGGTTAGGTTTTAGGGGTTAGGGATGGTTTGAGCCACATTTGATTTGTTTCTATGGGACAAGAGAACCGTCCCCATGTCCCACAATGCGGCTCAATTGAAGTCAGGAGGGACGGTTCTCGATGATTCCATTTTCGGGAATGGGGAGTCAATGAGAACCGTCCCCGGTGACTCCCAAATCCCCATTCACTCCGGCAAAGATCGCCCCAGAAACATGCGTTCCCAAAGGCTCCATTCCTTTCAGAATCGTACCTGACCTCGCTTCAGCTCTCCACTGAGCTGCGCCTGTTTCTCTTTTCCCCTATCTGAATATCTCTCTTGACAGACTTCTCGTCTGTCTGTTTGCCTTGCCTATTTATATGTACTACTTATAGTATATTTTCACTACTTTTTCCTAAGTAACTGCCGTTGGAACCGTCCCCGGTGACTCGCTGCGAGGACCGTTCAGACATCATAATCGACCGTTCGGGCTGAAAGCATTTCACTTTCGTTGCTTTTATGTTAGGATTATAGAGCGATAAGCTGTTTTTTTCTTTTCATTTATACGATCGCGAAGAGGAGTGAGAGACATGAGGAAGAATCTGTTGAGCCTGATGCTGGCGGCGTTCCTATGCCTGGGAGTGCTGTCGGTGAGCGCGCTGGCGTTCAACCCGGACGCCTACAAGCCCAACATCACCAAGGTGTCGATCGGCAAGCCGATCAAAAGCGTCGAAACGGGGAAGAATTACATTCCCGTCACCGTCCACTTCACCAGCGAGGAAAACCCGGGCGAGGGCCACGCCATGCTGGAGGGCATCGTCAAGGCGCTGCACGCGAAGGGCGAGAACGACGTGGCCGGCGTGGGCATGACGCTGATGCCGGTCAGCGGCAGCCCCGGCAACAACCAGTTTACATGGGATCCGGCGACCGGGAAGGGCACGCTGAAATACAACGTCCCCGTGCTGGGCGACGGCGACACCCAGTCGGTGGAGCACAGCGCGGCCACCGGGCAGGACGAGGTGAACGGCCTCAAAAGCGGCGATACCCTCAAGATGAGGCTGGAATCGTGGGTGGAGGGCGCCCTCGACAATCCGATCAAGTCCAACGAGGCCGTCGTGGTCTACAAGCCCGGCGAGCTGCCCCGGGATTACACCGTCGGCAGCGAGACCAAGACCTACACGCTCACCGTCAACTTCACCGGGCCGGAGGGCTTCCCGGCCCCGGCTTCGGTCGTCGAATCCGGCAAGAAGGAGGGCGAGGCGTACAGCGTGCCCGTGCCGGAGGTGAAAGGCTATCAGCGCCCCTTTAAAAAGGTCAAGGGCACCATGCCCGCCGCGGACAAGACCGAGACCGTGACCTATAAAAAGCTCTACACGCTCAGGATCACCTACGTGTTCCCCAGGGAGACGAGACGCTATGACAAGGAAGTTGAAATGGAATGGGAGCTCGCGGACGGAGAGGAATACCGCAAGGTTTCCAACGCCGTGGCGAGCCAATGGGGCGGCGGCGGCCCCTACGCCTTTATAGAGATCGGCGGATGGGTCCCGGACAAGGAGGTCGTGGAGGGCACGATCCACGGCGCGGACGTGGAGGAGACCGTGACCTATTCCTGCACCCACCCTGAGAGGAGTAGCTATTACGAGAAAAACGACGACGCGACGCACCGCTTCTACTGTTCGGCATGCAAAACGGTGCTCGTCGAATCCGAGCCGCACGTGCAGGGGGCATTCGATGAATTCGTGCCGTACGAGGCGGTGCCGGCCAAGTACAGGGCCGACTATCCCAACGGCTATTGCTGGTATAGGTGCACCAAGTGCCTCGGCTTGTACAGGGTGCCCGCCGAAAAGCACGCCGTCCGCGAGGGCGACGGCCAGACCGTGGAAAGCGCCGCGGACGGCGCGAAATTCCGCGTCAAGGCGGCTTACGATAAATTCACCGGCGTGGTCAAGGATGGCGACGCGGCGCTGAAGCGCGGCACGGACTTCACCGACCGGGACGGCAGCACGGTCATCGAGCTGACGGAAAGCTACCTGAAAAAGCTGAAGCCCGGGGCGCACACCCTGACGGCCGTGTTCCAGGACGGCTTCGCGGCGCTGAACTTCACCACCGCCTACGACCCGTCCGCGCCCAAAACCTGCAAGGTAACCTTCGACGCGGGCGGCGGTTCCGGCAAAATGAAGGCGGTCAAGGTGCGCCGCGGCGAGATGTATACCCTGCCGGAGTGCGGCTTTACCGCGCCGAAGGGCAAGGTGTTCAAGGCCTGGGACAAGGGCGCCGTCGGCGCGCAGATCAAGATCAAGGCCGATACCGTCATCACCGCGCGGTGGAAGAAACAGCCCGCGCCGGTCATCTGCACGATCACCTTCAAGCCCAACGGCGGCAAGGGCACCATGAAGGCGCAGAAGGCGAAAAAGGGCGCCACGGTCACGTTGAACGCCAACAAGTTCAAGCGCGCCAAGCACGTCTTTGGCGGCTGGGACACAATGAAGGACGGCAGTGGCAAGGCCTACAAGGCCGGCGCGAAGATCAAGCTTAAGAATGATCTGACGCTGTACGCCCAGTGGAAGAAAATTTCGCTGAAGCAATCGAAGATCAGCGCGATCAAAAAGGGCGAAAAGGTCAAGCTGACCGCCACGCTGACGATCGGCGGCAAGGCGGTTAGGGACAAGAAAGTCACCTTTGTCTTCAACGGCAAGAAGTACACGGCCAAGACAAACAAGAAGGGCGTCGCGGAGGCGACGATCCCGGTCAAGGTCACCAAGGCGCTGAAGGTCGGCAAGAAATACACCATCACGGCGACTTACGCGGATGTGACGGTCAAGCAGACCGTGAAGGTGAAGAAATAACGCGCCGCAAAGCGGCGGTTCAGCTGCTGGCATGAGGCGGCACGTTCGGTCAGATACCGTGGGACAAGGGGACGGTTCTCTTGTCCCACTTGACTTACATCCCTACCCCTCAATTCACCTCCCCGATCATCCACCTTCCCTGGCTTCCGCCCACCGCCTCGGCGTGGTAGTAGAGGGGGCGGACCGTCGCCAGGTGGGCGTTGAGCTGCGTCACCAGGCCCACGCAGGGCCGGGGGTCGGGTGCGGGATACTTCATCGGCACGCACAGGTCGCAGGCCTCCGCCACGTCGGCGAGGGGCCTTTTTTCTGCCAGCGCGGGGGAGAGGTAGCCCTCCGCCTCGCCGGGCAGGCCCGCCAGCGCGGCCTCCACGGCGGCGATCATGGCGCCCTCGGCGGTGTCGGGCCAGCGGGGACCGCCGCCGTC
>JAFRJF010000311.1 GCA_017432405.1 Clostridia bacterium
TATATCCGGCATGGGGCTGGCTGAGAACAAGCCCGCCACGACCTACACCGCCGAGGCCAACAGGGCCTGGTACGACCGACTGGACTTTTCCGACGAGACCGAGAAGGAGAACGCGCTGCGGGGGCTGATCGAGGCTCCGGAGAGCGTGGTCATCACCCGGGACGACGGGGTGGTCGCCTGGAACCTGGAGGATTTCGCCTTCGTCCGGGACGCCGAGGCCCCGGACACCGTGAACCCCAGCCTGTGGCGCAACACCCAGCTCAACGCCTACGCGGGGCTGTTCGAGGTGTGCGACGGCATCTACCAGGTGCGGGGCTACGATATGGCCAACGCCACCTTCATCCGCACGGACAACGGCTGGGTGGTGTTCGACGTGCTGATGTGCCAGGAGGACATGGCCGCCGCCAAGGCGCTGATGGAGAAGCACTTCGGGCCCATCGACGTCAAGGGCGTGCTGTACAGCCATTCCCACATCGACCACTACGGCGGCATCTACGGCCTGATCTCCGCCGAGGATGCCGCGGACGCCACTCTGCCGCTGGATCAGCAGCTGGCCTCCGGCAAGGCCGTGGTGCTGGCCCCCAAGGGCTTCCTGGAGCATGCCGTCAGCGAGAACCTGTATTGCGGCCCCGCCATGGGCCGCCGGGCGCAGTACCAGTACGGCGCGCTGATGAAGCCCGGCGATACGGGGCGCATGGCCATCGGCATCGGCCTGGGCCAGTCCGTGGGCACCGTGGGCCTGCTGGCCCCGACCTATGAGATTGCCACCAACGAGACCATCACCATCGATGGGCTGGAGATCCAGATCCAGCTGACCCCCGGCACCGAGGCCCCCGCCGAGATGAACGCCTGGTTCCCGAAGTACAGGGGCCTCTGGCTGGCGGAGAACTGCACCGGCACCATGCACAACATCTACACGCTGCGCGGGGCGCAGGTGCGGGACGCCGCGGCCTGGGCAAGCTACATCCTTGAGGCGGAGGCCCTGTTCGGCGACGACGTGGAGGTGGTGTTCCAGAGCCACAACTGGCCGCACTGGGGCAACGAGACCATCCGCACTTACATGGAGGACACCGCCGCCGTCTACCAGTACATCAACAACCAGACCCTGCATTACATCAACCAGGGCATGACCGCCGCGGAGATCTCCCGGGCGCTGACGCTGCCGGAGCGCCTGGACAAGGTGTGGTACTGCCGCCAGTATTACGGCACGCTGAGCCACAACATCAAGGCGGTCTACCAGCGCTACATGGGCTGGTATGACGCCAACCCCGTGAACCTGAACCCGCTGACCCCGGAGGACACCGCGAAGAAGTGGGTGGAATACCTGGGCGACGTGGACGCCGTGCTGGAGAAGGCCCGCGCAGACTTCGATAATGGCGAATACCAGTGGGTGGCCCAGGTGACCAAGGAGATGGTCTACGCCGATCCAGACAACCAGGCCGCAAGGGAGCTGTGCGCAGACGCGCTGGAGCAGCTGGGTTACCAGGCCGAGAGTGGTCCCTGGCGCAGCGCCTACCTGATGGGCGCGTGGGAGCTGCGCGAGGGGAACCAGGCGGACAAGGAGGGCACCGTAAAGGGCCGTGAAGCCATGCTGATGAGCATGACCACCGACATGATGCTGGATTACATCGACATCATGACCGACGCCCTGGCCGCCCAGAAGGACGACTTCACGCTGAAGCTGAACATCGCCGATACCGGCGAGGTCTTCCGCGTCATCCGGCGGGACGGTATATTGCTGGCATATCCGGGCGATACGACCGCGGCGTGCGACTGCACGCTTACCTGCGCCAGGCTCCAGCTGCTCGCGCTGATGAACGGCAACGCCGACGTGATCGCCAAGATGACCGTCGAGGGCGACGACACCGTGCCCGCCCGGCTGGTGAAGTACATGTCGCCCATCAACCGCAATTTCAACATCATTGAACCGTAAGGCACAGGGGAACAACCCGTGAGAAAGCTCAGATTGATACGCAGGATTCTGAAACATACCGGGGCGGATAAGATCATGTCGGGCTTTGTGGCCTTCATGCTGCTTACCGCCCTGGTGATATGGGTCTGCGAACCGGAGATAAACACTTACCGGGAAGCATTGTGGTATTGCTTCACAGTGGTTTCAACCATCGGCTTCGGAGATGTGGTGGTGCATACCGCCATATCCCGGAGCCTCTCCGTGGTATTGTCCCTCTATGCGGTGGTGACGCTGGCCATATTTACCGGCGTGATTGTAAATTACTATACTCAACTGGTAGAGCTGCGCCAGCAGGAATCGCTCGCTGTCATCATGGATAAACTGGAACGACTTCCGGAGCTGTCGAGGCAGGAACTGGAACAGCTCTCCGATCAGATCAGGAACGCAAAAAAACCAGCACAACCTGCACCCTGATGCACCCGTTTGCACCCGTTTTGAACCCTGACTGCGATTGTATCAAAGTTAGGGTGCAGAGCCACCTATGGACGCCAACTTTAATACAAAGTTGGCGTCCTTATAATTGCGTATTTGGCTATGTGGATATGCAGAAATCAAATCGGCAAAGGTTAGAGAAGGTCAAAATCTGCAATTTATGAAGGTGGTGGCTTCATTTCAAGAAATCGAACGTTTTACCGTTGTCATCCGTGGGGGGCTCTATAATGGCTCCCAATGGATGGCTTTTGTGCCCATTTATCCAAAATGAATCCACTTTGGACGATTGGTCAGTAATCGTCCAAAGTGCAAAAAGGAGAGAATCGTGCAAAATAATATGGTATGGGAAAGGGGGACAGAATCCTGAAAGATGCGCAAATCGGTAGGACACCAAACCTGAAAGATGCCTAAATAGGTAGGACGCCAAACCTGAAAGATGCCCAAATAGATAGGACACCAAACCTGAA
>JAFRJF010000034.1 GCA_017432405.1 Clostridia bacterium
GATAAAGCGAATATGGGGTGAGGATTTCGTCGGAGAGACGCACACAATCGATGTTCACGTCCGACGGCTGCGAAAAAAGCTCGGTGCGAACATGATTGAAAGCGTTTACGGGATTGGGTTTATGCTGATTCCGGGGCAGCGCGTGGACACTGTCTCTGCTGCAAAGGGCGGTGAATAAATGACCCCCAACCAGCTCTACGAAAAAATCGCGCTGACCAACATCCGGCAGCGGCTCCAAATGATGTGCCACGGAGAAATCACGATCATGCCCCGGGAGGGCGGCGGAACCGTGGTTAAGGTGACGATACCCCAATAAGAAAACGCGCCTCCTCCGAAGAAGAGGCGCCGTGGGTCGAATCGCTTTTACTTCGCGTTGCTCAGATAAGCCGCAACGCGCTTGGCCACGTTGGCCTTGATGTTGTTGTAGAAGTATGTGTAGTCATTGCCGTGGCGGCCATCCGGCCCGAAGAACTCGGCGGCGACCTTGGCGACGTCCTCGGGCATCGGGTCACCTTTGGCGTTCGTCACGACCACGCCGCGGGCGAGGTTGATCTGGGCGTCCGCGCCACAATCCCCGATCTTCGGCGCGCCGGTCTTTTCATCCACCACGATAGAACCCAGGTTCAGGCTCGCCGGGGCATAGGTCTCGTCAAGCTTCCAGTTGAGGGGGTTGATGCTCCTCGTGTGCGGCAGTACCACGACGTTGTGGGCGTTGGTCTCCACGTTCTTGCGGCCTTCGGTGTTATAGGCGATGATGACGCCCGTGTCGGTCTCGCCGGTGGCGAACTTCAGGTGTGGGTTGGCCGCGAGGTATTCGTCCGTGACGGAGTAGCCGATGGTATAGGCCGCGACCATGCGCTTATAATACTCGGGATGATCCTTGAAGTACGTCCTCAGCAGCAGCAAAGCCATGGCCGAGCCCTGGCTGTGGCCCGCGAGGATGAACGGGCGGCCACCGTTGCAGTTTTCGAAGTAGTAGTCCAGCGCGGCGGTCATATCTTCATAGGGCAGACCCAAAAGCGCGTTGTCGAAGCTCCCGGTCTTTTTGATGACCTCCCCCGCGTACCGCAGGCCGGACTGGCGGTAGTACGGCGCAAACACATTGGTGGAATCCGCGTAAGCGGTCGCGTGATCCCTGTATTCGACCTTCGCGCCTTCCAGCAACTCGGGGTTGTCGAGCGTCGCGTAATCGGAAGCGCCCTCTTCAAAGCTTGACATGATATAATCCGTGGCGAAAATGTAGAACGTGTCGACATCCTTGGTGATCTCAGGTAAGTGATTCCAGCAGTCCTTCTTGGAGTAGTCAGGCGCGTCGCTTGCCGCCGGCGTCTTCTCCGCCACGATGTCGGCGGTGACGGCATTTAAGCGCACGGAATCGATGCCCTCCACGCAGGCGGACTTCGCCTTGTAGCCCTGGCTGGTCGCAATGATCTCCCCGTTCCCGGCCTTGAGGCGGAAGCGGAATTTGCCGGCCTTGTCGTTGTAGACCTCGTACTTGGGGCACGCCTCGGCCTCGAAGCCCTTCACGGTCTGATCCTCCACAGGCGCGAGCGTCGCGTTCTCCTGAACGCTCTCGATGCCCTTGAGGCAGGCGGCCTTTGACCCGTACACCTGGGAAGTGGCGACGACCTGCCCGTTGTCCGCGACCAGATTGAACGAGAACCCAGCCTGGGTCTGTTTCACTGAAAACCTGCTCATTTGTATGACCTCCTTGCATATGTTCAGCTTCTTGGGCGGCTGACATCGTTTGTCATTATCATGGTAACGATTTTCTCCCCCGCGGTCAAGGGGGGCTTCCAGAATGTCAGACCCTGTTTTTCCCCATGGGCTTGATTTTGGAAACGCGCCGGGTTAATATTGTAGGGATGAAAGGCGGAATACGTGATGATGAACACGCTGTTTGCGGAAACGGTAAGAAAACTGAGGATGGAAAAGGGGCTTTCGCAGGTCCAGCTGGGGAACAAGCTGTTTGTCAACGGCTCCACGGTCACCCGATGGGAAAACGGCAGCCGCCTGCCGGACGCCGCCATGATCGCCCGCCTCGCCAGGGTGCTGGAGGTGGACGTCGGCCTGCTGCTCACCACCGCCGCCGAGAGCGATGAAACACCCAACATCATCATCGTGGACGACAACAAGGCCGTCATCTCCGACAGCCTGTTCGTTTTGGAGCAGGTCGTGCCGAACGCCTCGATCACGGGCTTCAGCGGGCCGCGGAAGGCCGTCGAATACGCGAAGGTGAACCGGATCGACCTGGCCATACTGGACATCGAGCTGGGAACGTCCAGCGGCCTCGACCTGTGCCGCGCCCTGCTTGAGATCAATCCCTGCACCAACGTGATCTATCTGACCGCCTATCCCGATTATTCCCTCGACGCATGGGACACCGGCGCCTGCGGCTTCATGGTCAAGCCGATGACCCCGGAGGGCGTCCGCAGGCAGCTCAAAATGCTGCGCCATCCCTTTTCGATGGGAGGCACACAGGCGTGAACGGCTCGAGCGACTCCTTCTACTATTTCATCACCGGCGCGTCGCTGCTGCTCAGCGTGATGGGGCTGTGGTTTACCGCCCTCATCCCCGGGATCGACCGATGGGGCAGGCGCTTTTTTCTGGGTTATTTTTCCATTCTCCTGCTCTCCAGCATTTGTGTCCTCGTCGAATTGATGCTCCGCCATCATCCCATCTCCAGCGCTTTGGTCTATTTCTTGCTGCTTCTGGAAACCCTGCTGCTCTCGCTGCCGCTGCCCATGCAGACGGCTTATTTGCTGCACCTATGCGGTGAAAGCCTGCGCACGAGCAGGCTCCTGCACGCCGTGCTTGGCCTGTGGGCCGTCTTCCTTGTGCTGCTCGTCAGCATACCGTTCGTCGATGGCTTCATCTATTTCACGCCGGAATACAGCTATACCCACGGGCCCCTGTATCCCCTTTTTTTAGCGCCGTCGATCGCAATTCTGCTGCTCAATTTCGCGGGCACGCTCAGGCGTCGGGCGCTTTTGTCCCGCAAGGCCTTCCTCAGCTTCATCTTCGCCCAGGCGCCGATGGCGACCACGCTGGTGGTGAATCTGTTCGCCGATGCCGAACCGATCTTTGACATCAGCTACGTCCTCTCCGCACTGGCCATGTACAGCCTCATACTGTCCGACCAGATCGAGCAGGACCGCCGCCACCAACGGGAAATCGCCCATGAGCGCTTGAGCGTTATGGTGCTGAAGATGCGGCCGCACTTCATCTACAACACCCTGATGAGCATCTACAGCCTTTGCAGGACCGACCCCCAGAAGGCCCGGCAGGTCACACTTGACTTCACCAACTACCTTCGCAGGAATTTCAACGCCGTCGCCAGCGACAGCGCCATCCCCTTTTCCACGGAGCTGGAGCACACCCGCGCCTACCTGGCCGTGGAGCAGGCGCAGTTTGACGATATGCTCGTCGTGGATTACGATACGCCGTATACCCAATTCCGCCTGCCGCCGCTGACCCTTCAGCCCATCATTGAAAACGCCGTCAAGCACGGCATGGACCTGGATGCCGAGCCGCTGCATATCACCATCCGAACGCGGCGCACCGATTCCGGGACTGAGATCATCGTGGAGGATACCGGCTCCGGCTTCGATCCCTCCGATGACACCAAGCCCCACGCCACGCTGAAGAACATCCGGCAGCGGCTGGAAATGATGTGCGGCGGAACAATGACCATCACGCCCCGCGAGGGCGGAGGAACCGTGGTTAAGGTGACGATCCCCTGATATCACTTCTCCATGCTCCTTTCAAGTACTGTAATCATAGTACCATCCCCGCGATCACCATGACGCTGCCCGCGACGATTCTCACAGGCCCAAGCACCGCCTCCGTATGCCTATCGTCGCGGGGTGTACCTTTCCCCTCACTCCCTTCCCCTCACGCTACCTGCCCGCCCTGTCCCCCCGGAATCGCTTCACAACCAATCAATACACTGCGGCTGGGCAACATGATGGCCGTGCAGATCTCCACACGGACTGTTCCCTCGCCACCAGGCCGTGCAAACTCACGCTTGCCGATGATAAAGTGTTGCCCCCGTGTGGCCAACAGCGCGCTTTAGTGCTTTAGCAGGATTCACAGAGCGATGGCCACACGGACTGAACTGTTCCCCGCCGCCAGGCCGTGGAAACGCATCCCCCGCCGCCAGGCGTGGAAAAGCCGCCCCTGCTGCCAGGCCGTGGAAACGCATCCCCAGCCGCCATACTTGAAAAGAGGGATGGCACTTGTAACGGAGGGGCCCCTGAACACAGCCGTGGCCCCTTGCCAACCATTCCACTTTATGGTAGAATAACGGCGTCGCAGCGTGTTCCGACACCGGTTACTGTGTTCTCCACGGGCAGAGAAGCAGGACAGGGCCGCCCCACTGGTCTGAAGAAGGAGGACACAGCCGCCCCCAGTGCTACCGCCCCCTCCACTGGCCTGAAATAGTAGGGCACCGCCCCCCCACACTGGTCTAAAATTTTAGGACAAAACCCTGAAAAACCAGTACAAAAGCCTGATAGAAACCGAGTTTTTTAGTACAAAATCCTGATAGAAACCTAAAATGCCTGGACAAAAACCTGAAAGTTAGCAAAACGAGCACAAGGATTATGACTTAATCATTGATTTTCCGTTAGAACA
>JAFRJF010000312.1 GCA_017432405.1 Clostridia bacterium
CGAGCTGGAATGTTCCCCCGGAACGATGCCCAGGTAGGCAGCGAACTGCTCTGCCGAGGGAAACCGCATGAAATCCCCAACCTCTACCATTACAGATAGCGCGGTCGGACGCTTTACACCCAAAAAGCAGGTCAATTGATTGACCGGTTCCCGATAGGCGTCACGCTTTTGGTTGCACTCCTCTAACCCCTAAAACCTAACCCCTAACCCCTCAAATACTGATTTGTCGCGGGGCGACAAATCAGTATTTGCATACGACAGAACAATTGCAAAAAAATCATCCCACATGCCGCAACCGGCATGTGGGATGAATCCCTTTATTCGACCTCCCTGAGCAACCGATCAATGCGCTGCCGCTGTTCCTCGGTCATGCTGGTAAAGGGGCCCCAGCTCATCTCCCGCAGGGTGCAGAGCTCCTTTTCGAAGGGAATGTGATCCTCCTTGAAGGTGTACTCGCGCTTAATGATCTCCATGGCCTTGGGATTGGCCTTCAAATCCTCCCAGCTGGAATCGAGGCTGTAGACCTTGCGATAGGGAACGGTGGGCGCGTAGGTGAAGCTGTAGCGGCCAGGGTTCGCGGTGAAGGCCACGTCCGCGCCCTGCTGCCGCAGGCTGCCGGGTACGACGTTCAGCCCCTGGCACTGGGCCTCGATGACCGAAGCTTCGGCGTCGGGCAGCACGATTTCCGCCTGAGTGTCGAAGGGCACGGTGAAGCCGAAGCGCAGCCGGCTCCCCTCGATGGCCCACTCGGATTCGATCAGGCCCGAGGCGGAATCCAGCTTCGCCGCCGCGCTGCCGATTTGGTAGTTGGGCTTCGGGGCGATTGTGAAGCGCTTGAAGCCCGGGGCGTCTTCCACGGGGTTGATGCCCAGCATGTCACGGAACATCCATTCCACGATAGAGCCGTAGGAGTAGTGGTTCATCGAGTTCATCTCGGTGCCGCTGACCTTGCCGTCGGGCATCACGGAATTCCAGCGCTCCCAGATGGTGGTCGCGCCCATGAGCACCTCGTAAAGCCAGCCCGGATAGCCCTTCTCCATCAACAGGTGATAGGCGATGTCGTTCATGCCGTTTTCGGAGAGCGCCCGGCACAGGTAAGGCGTTCCCGTAAAGCCGGTGTTCAGGTGGTAGAAGTTCTTCTGGAGACGGTTCAGCAGCATGCCGCGCACCTGTTCCACCGCGTAATCCGGGGCCAGGTCCATGACCAGCGCCAGCACGCAGCCGGTCATGGTGTCGATGGCCAGCCGGCCCGAAGGAGTGAAATATTCCCGCACGAAGGCCGCGCGAATCTCCTCGGCCAGGTTGTCGTAAAAGGCGGCATCCTCCGCGTAACCCAGTACGTGAGCCGCTTTTGCCACGATGCGGGTGGAATGGCAGTAGTAGGCCGAGGCGATGTAATTCGGGTCCGTGCCGCCGTAGACGCCGCCCGGATAGCTGCCGTCCAGCGCCAGCCAGTCGGCATAGTGGGTGCCGGTGAGCCAGAGGCGCTTGCCGCCGTCCGCGTCGTCCTGGCGCTTCATATAGTCCACCCAGGCCTTCATGCTGGGGTACTGGCGGCGCAGTATGCCCCTGTCGCCGGAATGCAGATACGTATTCCACGGGATGACCGTGGCGGCGTCGGCCCAGACGGTGGAGGCGTCGCCGGAATAGTTGGCCACGGGCACCACGTCCGGCACGCTGCCGTCCAGTTTCTTCTGCTCCAGGTAGATGTCGTGGCCGTACTTGGTGTAGAAGGCGTAGGTGTCCATGAAGAAGCACGCCGTGCCGGAGAAGATCTGGGCGTCGCCGGTCCAGCCGTAGCGCTCGTCGCGCTGGGGGCAGTCGGTAGGCACGTCCAGGAAGTTGCCCTTCATGCCCCAGCGGGCGTTGCGCACCAGCCGGTTGACCAGTTCGTCGGAGGTGACAATGTCGCCCCGGGCGTCCATTTCGGAGTGGATCACCAGGCCGGTGAAGTCGTCTGCGTTGATCTTCCCCACCCAGCCCTCGACCTTCACGAACCGGAAGCCGTAAAAGGTGAAGTGCTGGCGCACGTCCCGGGGCGTGCCGTCGGAGATATAGGTGAATTCCGCCTTCGCAGTGCGCAGGTTGTCCCGATAGAAGCAGTCGTCCTGGAGCAGCTCGCCGAATTGCAGGTGGATTTGCGTGCCCTTGGGCGCGTCGCAGTGGAATTGCAGCCAGCCCACCATGTTCTGCCCCATGTCCAGCACCGTCTCCCCCGCCGGGGTGTGCAGCACCGCTGCGGGCTTCAGGCGCTCGTGGACGACGATGGGCGGGGACAGCCGGTCGCACAGCCGGTCATATCCCAGGTCGATGGGCCTGACGCCGAAGGTGTCAGAGGTATCCAGCGTGGCGTCGTAGAACTCTCCGCAGTAAATGCCGGACGCCACGATCTGGCTTCTGCGCGCCTGCCAGCTTTCATCGGTGCAGACAATTTCCTTTGTGCCGTCCTGATACCAGATGTGTATCTCGGCAATGGCCGCCAGCCGGTCGCCGTAATTTTCGAAGCGCTTCACCAGACCGAAATTGCCCTTGTACCAGCCGTCGCCCAGGGTGATTTCCAGCAGGTTGTCCCCCTGGAGCACAGGCAGGTCGAAGGTCTGATACTGGATCCAGTCGTCGTAGTCGCAGAAGCCGGGCAGCAGGCATTCGTTCCCCTGCTTTTCGCCGTTCAGACTCAGCTCATACACGCCAAGGCCCACCGCATACGCCCGGGCTCTGGCGACGGGTTTATCGACGCTGATGTGTCTGAACAGCACCGCCTGCACCGATTTGTCCGCGTCGGGGGTGATCCACCGGGCGCGCCAGGGGGCATCCTTGCCGGTTTCAAACCACTGGACCGCGCTCTCGGCAGCGTCCCCGGCGTCGTCCCGGACCCACACCTTCCAGTAATAGCGGGTCATCGGCGCGAGATCGACGGGCAGCTCGAAGCCGGTGGAGACGATGTCGGCGCGCTCCCCGCTGTCGTACAGGCAGTCGGCGAAGTCCTCCGACAGGGATACCCAGACCCGCGCCGCCTGCTGGAAGCTTCCCTTGGCTTCGGTCACCACATATGAAACCGTCGGGTGCGCCACGTCCCAGCCCAGGGGGTTGGTCAGGTGGTTCAGCTTACAATGGATGATCTTCATTTGAATGTGCTCCTTGTTTACAGATGATTTATCCCTTTACAGCGCCCGCCACCATGCCAGCCACGATGCGCTTGTTGAAGAACAGGAACAGTATCAGCATCGGGACGGTAATGATGATGATGTCGGCAAACAGCAGGTTGTAGTTGTTGCCCAGCTGTCCCTTGTAATTGTACAGCGTCAGCTGTACGGTGGTGTTGGCCGCGCCGGGCAGGAAGTACAGCGGGTTGGTGAAGTCGTTGAACGTCTGCACGCCCACCAGTATGATGATCGTGGCCTGGATCGGCTTGAGCAGCGGGAAGATCACCTTCTGGAAGATCTGCCAGCGGTTGCAGCCGTCGATGGAGGCGGCCTCCTCCAGGTCCACGGGGATCGAGGACATGAAGCCGCGATACAGCATGATCGTGAAGGGGGTTTGCAGCGCGATCTCGATCATGACCATCGAGAACATGGTCTTGTAGATGCCCATGGACTGTAGCATGCGGATGGTGGGCAGTATGGACGCGGGGATCATCAGGCCCAGCATGATGACCGACTGTATGGTCGTCATCAGCTTGCCCTTGCGCCGCTGGATGACGTAGCCCGCCATGGCGCCGGTGACGATCAGGCCCAGCACCGTGAACACCGTCAGTATCGCGCTGTTCTTGAAGGCGGTGACCAGCTGGTAGTTGCCGTGCTTGATGACCTCGAGGTAGTTTTCAAAGTGCAGCTCGGTGGGCCAGGCGATGGACAGCCGGTTGGCCTCCTTCTTGGACTTGATGGACTGGACGAACATGAAGTAGAACGGGATCAGGAAGATCACGGCGGTCAGGATCAGGCCGACGATGTCCCCGATGATCTGGTTTCTCCTCTTCTTGCCTTCCATTACCGGATCGCCTCCTCTCGCTTGTTCAGGAAGTGCTGCAGCGGGAAGGCGATGATCGAAATCAGTATGAGCATCACCACGTTGCCCGCGGTGGACAGGCCGTAGAAGCCCGCGGCGTACTGCTTGTAGATCACCGAGGCCAGCACGTCCGTGGCGAAGCCCGGTCCGCCGCCGGTCATGGCCCAGATCAGGTCAAAGGTGCGCAGGCCGCCAATCAGCGACAGTATGATGATGGAGTTCTGGGCCGGGGCCACCAGTGGAAGCGTCACGTTGGTGATCTGCTGCCACCAGGTCGCGCCGTCGATGGACGCCGCCTCATAATAGCTCCGGTCGATGGACTGTATGCCCGCGATGTAGATGACCACCGAGATCGACAGGCCCTTCCACACATCGGTCAGTATGATGCCCCACAGCGCGACCTTGGGGTCGCCCAGGAAATCCACCGGCTTTCCGCCGAGGCCCTGGATCGCCACGTTGAGCAGACCCTTCGTCGGGTGCATCATGTAGGCAAAGGTCAGGCCCACGGCCATGGTGGACACCAGGTTCGGGAAGAACACCGCCGAGCGGATGAAGCCCTTGGTCTTGATGCTGCTGGTCAGGAAGATGGCTATGAAGAACGCCAGCACCACCTTCAGGCCGCTGGTGGCGAAGGCATACAGCAGCGTGTGGGGCACCGACGAGCTCATGGCCGGGTCGGTGAAGAACAGCTTGTAGTTCTCCAGGCCGTTGAAGGTCGCCGTTTCGAAGTTCCAGACCGTCATGCTGTAGTAGAGCGAGGATATGACGGGCCAGAGGAAGAAGATCAGGAAAATAGCCAACGACGGTACGACGAACCAAACCGAATACAGGCTCTTTTCCTTCGTCTTTGTCATGCTTGTCGCCTCCATTGGGAAGGCCGCCTGACATTCAGACAGGCGGCCTCATGATTACGTTCGGTAAACGCAGGCCGTTACGACCCTGTTATTCCCAGTTGTAGCCCAGCTGGACAGCGGACTTCTTGCAATCCTCGTCGTAGTCCTTGGCGGCGTCCGCGCCGGACATCTGGCCCATGGCGACGGCGGTGGTCAGCTGCTCGCAGGCCGTGCCCTTGATGGGAGAGACGTACTCCAGGGCGGGGCAGGTCTTGCCGGCGTCAAAGTACTGCTGCATGTCCACGCGCACCGCGTCGCACACGGTCTCGGGCAGCGTATAGCCCTTGATGCAGGAGGGGCCGTTGGCGCCGTAGGTCTCGAAGTACAGGTTCAGCATCTCCTCGGAGAAGTAGAAGTCCAGGAAGGCCTTCACGGCGTCGATGTTCTGGCTGTCCTTCCAGACGTAGAAGCTCATGGGCTCCCACACGGTCAGGCCGTGGTTGTCGGGATCGTCGCCGGGCACGCCGAACACGCCGATGTTGGCCTGGTCGTCAGCCTCAGCGATGATCAGCGGAAGCTGCTGGGTCAGGATGAACCAGTGGGTCGCCTCGCCGGTGCCGATGGCGAAGTTGCCGTCCTGCACGGTGGCGGCGGACTTGTCGGCGTTCAGGTAGTCCACCAGGTCCTCGTACTTGGTCCAGGAGCGGGTGGCCACGGGAATGTCGGCGTACTTGGCCTTGCCCTCGGTGTACTCCTCGGCGAAGGTCGGATACTCGGCGTTGATGTTGTAGTAGTCGCCCAGGAACAGCACCTGGGTGGTCCAGGTATCTCCGGCGGTAAGCTCAATGGGGGTCTTGCCCGCTTCCTTCAGCTTGGCACAGTTGTCCACGAACTCGGCCCAGGTGTGGGGCACTTCCAAGCCCAGCTCCTCATAGTCGGGCTTGTAGTAGATGATCGCGCCCGCCTGGGTGGAGGACTGGGGCAGGCCGTACACCGCGCCGTCGATGGTGACGGAGCTCAGGAAGGCGTCGTCGACCCGGGAGACCAGATCCCAATCCTTGATGTCCAGGAAGCAGCGGGAGGGATTCAGGTCGTACAGCTTGGAGCCGGAATTGTAGACCATCAGGTCGGGCAGGTCGTTGGAGGCGATGCGGGTCTTGAGCAGGTTGTCGCCCTCGGATCCGCCGGGATTGATCTCGGTCTCGACGTGCAGGCCCAGGGCTTCCTCAGCCGCCGCGATGACCGCCAGGGTGCCGGGGTTCAGCTCGGCCTGGCCGCCCCAGAAGGTAATGGTCACGCCCTCATAGGGCTTGGCCTCCGCAACTGCGGAAACGCCCATCAGCATGGTGACCGCCAGCGCGATGGCCAGGGTCAAAGACATAAGCTTCCTGTTCATGGTTCCTCCTTGATATTCGCCATTGGCGTATTTTAAGCTCCACATGCCATGTGTCGCTTAATTCCATTGTGTTAATAGTATAAACTATTATCGACAGTTTTTCAAGCCCAAATTATGTGTATTTGTGGATTTTATTGACATCCCGCATCGTTTATGCATCGATACAGGCGGTGCTTGCATCAGCCCTTAACTGTATTATAAAGGACTTTTGCGGAATATTGAATTGCAAAAACGGATATGAAATTGATATTTTTTTACCTAAATACATCCTCCAGGTTGTCCCGGCGGTATTCCCCCGGCGTCTTGTGGAAGACCTGGCGGAAGGTACGGATGAAGTGCTCCACGTGCATATAGCCCACGGCGATGCCGACCTCCTCGACGCTGAGCTTCTCGTCGGGCAGGCGCAGCAGCCGGCAGGCCTCGGTCATGCGACACTCCCTGAGCATCTCGGAAAAGGATTTCCCGACGCTCTGCTTGAGCATGCGGCTGAGATAGGAGGGATTATAGTGGAATTCACGGGCCGTGGATTCCAGCGAGATATGGGCATAGTTCTGGCGGACATAGCCGAGTATGTCGATGATGCGCTTGTTGTAGCGATCCTGGTACTCGGCCTCCGTATTCTGGATGTGGTTGCGAAGGATGTAATAGAACAGCGTCATGAAGCCGTTGTTGAGCATCTGGGCGCTGTAGCGCTCCGAACGGTAGCTCTCCATATAGAGGAAGGCGACCTGGGACTGTATGAACGCGTCCTCGCCGGTGTGGATCAGCAGGTAGCGATTCTTTCCCGACCCGCTCAGGCACCGACACAGGTAGTCGGACAGTATGTCGCCCTCCTCCATGATGTGAAAGAAGGTCTTTTGGAAGGTGCTGGTCCTGACAAGCACATTGATGACGATGCTCTCGTCGAACACCGCCAGCGCGTGGGTCTCGCCGGGGGTGATGAAGCAGATGTCCCCCGTCCGCATGTGCAGGGGGATGCCCCCCACCGTATTGACGCAGCTGCCCCTGTACACATACAGTATCTCAAAATAGGTATGGCTGTGGGAGAACTCCGGCGTATAGCAATAATGCTTTTTTATGGAGACGTCGGCATCCTTCGCGAACAGGTAGTCCACCTCGGGCATCGTGCTGAGCCATTCGGGCGTCACCTCCGGCACGAACAGCGACAGGTCCTCGATGATCTCCGGGGGGATCGTGTCAAGATACGCCCTGCGCGCTTCAGGATCGTCCCGGAGCACATACATCCGCTGATAGATTCGCTCCGATTCACACAGGGGACCGACCGTCTTCAAGAAGGCTTCACGATACATGGGCTTTCATCTCTGCCTTTCGCGCGTACATGGCCTTGTCCGCACGCTTGAACACGGCCTCGAGGGTGTCCCCCTCGCCGTAGCGCGCAAAGCCGACGGCGGCGCTGGTCCGCTCCCAGGGCTGCAGCGTCTCGTCCGCACGGTTGCGGTCGATGTCGCCTTGCAGCCTTTGCATCAGCGCGTCCACGTTTTCCAGATCGTGGCCCTCCAGCACCACGGCAAACTCGTCGCCGCCGAGCCGGAATACCGGGGAATGCTTGAACACGGCGCAGATCATGCCACACAGCCGCTGGATGGCGATGTCGCCCTTGTCATGGCCGTAGTTGTCGTTGATCTTTTTCAGGTCGTTCAGGTCGATCATGGCGATGCCGAAGTCCCTGACGTCCCCCGTGCGAAGGCCCTCGCTCAGCCGGGCGGCGTTCTCGTCGTAGGCCCGCTTGTTGCGCACCTTGGTCAGGGCGTCGACGTTGGCGATGCGGTCCATCTCGTCCGCATGCTCCCGGGTGGAGACCAGCTTCTGGGTCGTCTCCAGTATCTTCGTAAACTGCTCGTTGATGTTCTGCTCCATCTGCTTCATGGAGTTGGACAGCGTTTCGATCTCGTCGCCGGTATGGATCTGGAGTTGGGAAAATTCGTTTCGGATGGACGTTCCGCTTTTCCAGTACTTCTCCGACGTGTCCGACAGCTTGTTGATCGGGCGGATGATCGTCCGGTCGATCAGTATGATGCTCAGGGCAATAAACACGGCCGCCAGGAGCAGCAGCGCGGACAGGGCGATCAGCAGATAGCGGTTCCTCTGGTTCATCACCTCGTTCATCGACAGCTCCGCCGCGGCGAACGCCACCAGCTCCCCGTCCAGGAAGACGGGGCTGCCCGCGGCGACCACCCAGCCGTATTCCGGCGTGTTGGTCACGTCGGGGGCAATGCCGTTTTCCGGGTTCTTCATGGCCGCGCGGTCGACGTCGTACATGACCGCGTCGAAGCAGCCGGGCGGGCAGTTGTCCTCGCCATAGGTGCCGTCGACCAGATAGACCGTGGACTCCGTCTTCAGATCGAAGCACACCAGGTAGACGCACTCGACGGCGTTGTTGTCCTGTATAACGCGCAGCTGCCGCTGGATGGTCTTGAATTCCTCCGTCTCCTGTATCGAATCGTACTTCGCAAGGTATGCCTCATAGCCCGGCGACTCCCATTCCTCGTTGCTCACCCGGTCCTCCGAGGCGTCGAAGATGGCCATGACCCGGTCCCTGATCGATCGCACCATCTGCGGATCGACCATCGCGGCAGCGGTCGCCGACAGCTCTTTCGACCGGCTGATGTACATCGACCGGCTGATCTCGCTGATCCCCTTGTAGCTGAACAGGCCCGCCAGTATGCTGATCGCGGCAATGATGGAAACGATGAGTATGACCAGCTTCTTCTTCAGTGAAAACCTTGGCTTTGTGGTCATTTGTTATCAGCTCCTTGGTGGTCATCGATGCCGTATCCGGGCATTACGCGACTGCGTCCATTTGTTCAATTTATTCTATCACGCTAAAGCGCGTTTGTCTACTGTAAAAGCGCATTTATCCGCAAAAAACAGTATGGACGGGAGCGCCGGAGTATGGTAAAATCGAAGGTGACAGGGGTACGAACACGAGGAAAAGCGAGGCGTAAGCTATGGATTTTCAGCAAGTTGTCGACCACATGGGGGCCATGACCTGCGTGGTTTCCGTCCAGAAGCGCCCGGGCGGCGGCTATGGCGACATACGGATCGTCACCGGGAACAGGGCCTACATCGATTCGATCGAGCACCCGATGGGCGATGTGCGGATGCTGACCACCCGGTTCACGCCAAACAGCCTGTACACCGACTACCTGACCCGGGATCTGAACTTCGAGGAGTACTGCTACCGGGCCGCCGTCGAAAAGAAGTGCCTGCACTCCTACGCCCACCCGGACCGGTTTGACGTCTGGTTCAACATGACGTTTTTGCCGCTGGTGCCCGACGAGGGTGACCTGTGCTTCTGCACCTATACGATGGAGATCAACCTCGTGGCGGACAGCTCGAGGATGTCCAACGTCTCGTCGGAGATGGCGTCGGCGGTGCTGGAGACCGCCATCAAGCTGCGGGGCGCCACCGATTTCGAGGCGGCCATGGCCGACGTCATCAAGGACATCCGGGAGATCTGCCTGGCGAAGCAGTGCTGCATACTGCTGATGGATCCCCTCACCCGCACCTGCTCGGTGCTCTGCGAGGATATCGCCCCAGACAGCCCAAAGAAGCCCATGGCCGAGATCATCGACGACGGCTTCTACGACCTGGCCGAGTCCTGGGAGGCGACCATCTCCGGCAGCAACTGCCTGATCGCCAAGAACGAGCGGGACATGGAGGTGGTCAGGGAGCGGAACCCGGCGTGGTACAGCTCCCTCGCCCAAAACGACGTCCGCTCCATCGTGCTGTTCCCGCTGAAGTCGGGTCAGGAGAAGCACGGCTACATCTGGGCGACGGATTTTGACCCGGAAAACGCGCCGAGGATCAAGGAGGCGCTGGAGCTGGCGACCTTCATACTCGGCTCTGAGATCGGCAATCACCTGCTGCTCAAGCGCCTGCAGGTATTGAGCGCCAGGGACATGCTCACCGGGGCGCTGAACCGCAACGAGATGAACAACTTCGTGGACGCGCTCAGCGATGGCCGGATATCCCCCAGCAAGTCCGTCGGCGTGCTGTTCGCCGATTTGAACGGCCTCAAGCGGGTCAACGATTCCCAGGGCCACGCCGCCGGCGACGCCCTCATCCGCGCGGGTTACCGGGTACTGCGCAATGTGTTTGGCGACGACGAGATCTTCCGCGCCGGCGGCGACGAATTCACCGTGATCGTCATCGGCGCGACGCCCGGGGAGATGGAAGAGAAGGCCCGCCTGATCGATCAGTACGCGGTCCGGGAGGGCGCGGTCAGCATCGCGGTGGGCCATCACGTCGAAGCCGATTGCAGGAACGTGCGCACCGCCCTGCGCAAGGCGGACGAGAACATGTACGAGGACAAGCGGCAATACTACAAGGACCACCCCGGCACGGGGCGGGGCTGAAGGAGCATTTAAAGCATGACAAGCCAGAACCCGGGACCTTTGGGGGCATTCGTGTATGAGACGCACATGCACACCTGCCAGGCCAGCGCCTGCGGCAAATCGATGGGCCGGGATTATATACAGCGCTACATCGACGCGGGCTACGCGGGCATCATGGTCACCGACCATTTTTACCGGGGCAACTGCGCCGTCGACCGCCGCCTGCCCTGGCGGGAATTCGTCAGCCGCTTCTGCGCCGGCTACGAGGACGCCCTGAACGAGGGCGTGCGAAGGGGCCTGCCGGTGTTCTTCGGCTGGGAGGAAAACTTCGACGGGGACGAATACCTGATCTACGGCCTCGACAAGGCCTGGATGCTGGAGCACCCGGAGATGGTCTCGTGGACCCGCAGGCAGCAATACGAGGCGGTGCGCGCCGCGGGCGGCTGCGTGGTGCAGGCCCACAACCTTCCGGGCCAGGAGCTACAACCACACGATCTACCTGGCCCAGTACCTGTGCGACGGGGTCGAGGTCTTCAACGCCGGAAACGAACCGGAGTGGAACTGCCTGGCGACGCGGTATGCCCAGGTCACCGGCAAGCCAATGACCGCGGGCTCCGACAACCACAACGCCGATACCATGCAGCCCGACCGGCTCTCCGGGGCCGCCTTTGACGCGCCCCTTCGCGGCATCCGGGACTATGTGGACGCGATACTCGATAACAGGCCCTTCGCCCTGCACATCCCCTGCCCCGCGCCCTCCTGGACGCCGGCCATCCGCCCTGCCCTGCCCGCCAGGTGGCTCGACGAAAGCGGCGAGGACACCGGCGCCGACGTCGTGGCGCGGCTGGCGATGCCTTGCGTAATAAGCAATAAATACTGATTTGTCGCGCTGCGACAAATCAGTATTCAGTATTTACCTGACTCTCACCTCAATCGACGCCTCGCCTACGCCTTCGGCAGTCACCTTCAATCGGGCCGTACCGGGCTGGTACCCCGAGCGAAGCACCGCCAGCGCCGCGCCGCAGTGGCTGACGCATTCGCCCCGGGCATAGTTGTCGTCGGTGATGGGGTTGCCCGAGCCCAGGCCCAGCAGCCGCGCCGCGCCGGTCACCCCGGCTTTGAGCGCCACCCTGGCGTCCGGGACGACCCTGCCCTTTGAATCCGCCAGCTCGATCCGCACATAGCCCAGTGACTCCCCGTCCCCGCGCAGGGCCCCGGTCTCCGGGATGAGCCGGACCTTCGCCGGCGCGCCTGTCGTCTCCAGCTTCGCCCTTGATATTTCCCGCCCGCCGGTGTAGCTCACGGCCTCCAGCGTGCCGGGGACGTAGGCGGTGTGAAACAGGAAGCTCTTCGGCATGCCGTGGACCTGCGCCTCGCCGGCGCGCGCCCTGCCGGCGCTTTGGCCGTTGACCAGCAGTTCCACCTCCTCCGCACCGCTGAACACCAGCACGTCCACGCCCTGACCTTCCTGCCCGCGCCAGGTCCAGCTGTCCCAGACGCCGGGGAAGCCCCAGCCCGACAACACCTCCACCTTGCCGTAATCTCGGGGATCGTAGCTGAACACGGCGGTCTCCTCGCTGCCCCACACGATACGGCGATAGACGCCCTGGGGGCGCACCGCGCCGGTGATGTCAAAGTCGGCGTCGTTCGCCAGCCGCCATGGGAAGGGCGCGCCGATGATCCAGGGGCTCGCGCCGTCCTTCATGGTGGGGTCCTCCGGGTCGTAGAAGGTGGCCCTGCCGATGCCCGCCTCGCCGATGTAGTCCCAGGCCGTCCAGGTGAATTCACCGATCACCCAGGGCGTGCGCTCGATCATCGGCCAGTGGACGCCCACCTGCACGGGATAGTTCTCCGAGCCCAGCATCACCCGCTCCGGGAACAGTCCGTGGTCCTGGGCATACCGGTCCTCCAGGTAGTTGTAGCCCACCACGTCCAGCCCGTTGGCGAAGGCCTTGGTGTACCGCTCCCACTGCAGGTCCTCCGGGCCGCCGGCGTCGGCGTTCTGCAGGCTGCCCTCGCCGCGCCACATGCGCAGCTGGTCGGCCATCAGAACGTCGTCCAGTCCGTTCCAGAAGGAGCAGATGCCGTTGGAGACGGGGCGGCTGGGGTCCAGCGCCCGGACGGCCTCCGCAAGCCGGTTCGCCCAAAGATAGCCGTCGTTCAGCCCGGCCCGCTCTGTGATCTCGTTGCCGGTGGACCAGAGGATCACGCTGGGATGGCAGCGGTCCCGGCGCACGAACGCCGCGAGGTCCGCCTGCCAGTCGGATTCGAAGTACTGGTTGTAATCGCCGGGCTGCTTGCCCATGCCCCAGGCGTCGAAGGCCTCGTCGAACACGTACATGCCCAACCGGTCGCAGGCCTCGATCAGCGCCGCGGAGGGCGGGTTGTGGGTCGTCCGTATGGCGTTGAAGCCGAGGGCCTTCAGCTTCCCCACCTTCCGGGCCTCGGCGTCGTACAGGCTCACCGCGCCAATCACGCCGTTGTCGTGGTGCAGGCAGCCGCCCTTCAGCTTGACGGTTTTGCCGTTGATCCGCAGGCCGTGCTTCACGTCCGCCTCGACGGTGCGGATGCCGAACAGCACGCCCTCCTCATCCACAGTCGGGTTTTCGGCGAGAATGATGCGGGTCTTGTAGGTACCCGCGTCCTTCACCCGCGCCGAGAGGCGGTACAGGTTCGGTTCCTCGGCGCTCCACAGCTTCGGGGCGTCCACGGTCAGGGTCATGTAGGCCGTCGACGTGCCCATCGGCGGCACCTGGGTCAGCGTCCCCGCGCTGCCCACCGCTTCGCCGGTGGCGTCGTCGATCAGCTCAAAGGTCACCTCGGCCAGCCGGTCCTCGGCCCACTCGTTGCCGATCTCGGCGCTGACCTTCAAATAGGCGGTCTCCGCGCTGCCGTCTCCTAAAGGACTGGCTTCGCGTCGCCCTAAAGGACTAGCTTCGTGTCGCCCTAAAGGACTAGCTTCGCGTCGCCCTAAAGGACTAGCTTCGCGTCGCGGCGCGTATTCGATCTTCCGCGTGTAGCCGGACAGCCCCCCGAAGGCGACGTGCAGCTTCGGCATGTGGACCAGCGCCACGCCCCGGAACAGCCCCGCCCCGGAATACCAGCGGGAATTGGGCTGCATGCTGGGGTTCACCGTGATGGCCACGGTGTTCGCCCCGCCGGGATAGACCAGCCGGGTGATGTCCGCCTCGAAGGGGGAATAGCCGTAGTGGTGCAGCGCGGCCTTGGCCCCGTTGACCTCCACGGTGGCGTTCATCATCGCGCCGTCCAGCCGAAGCGCGATGCGCTCCCCGGCCCATTCGGCGGGGATGTCCAGCGGCCGCCAGTAATGGGCGACGCCGGCGTTGTAATACCCGCTGGCCGACCCCGACGGCGCTTCGGCATAGACGTCGCCCTCGATCATGTAGTCGTGGGGCAGATCCACGACGCGCTCCTTAAGCTCGCCGGTCAGGCGCCGGCTGTTGTCGATCAGCCCGTGGCCAAAGTGCCAGCCCCGGTTGATGTTGATGCACCGCATGTGATATCCCTCTCGTTCTCTGCCGCACAGGGACGGCGTTTCATAAGCACATCCTCACGCGGCCTCAACCGTGTACCTCGATCCTCGGCAGGACGGCGTCGATATCCACAAATCCGACCCTTACATCCCCCCGGTCCAGGTAAACCGGTACCTCGAAGCGAAGCGAGTCCTTTAGGGCGTCGCCGGTCAGGAGCGGCTCCACGTTGACGTACAGGTAACGGCTGTGAAAGACGTGGACCGTGCCCGTATCCGGATCCGTCCAGTGGACCTCCACCACCATCGGGTGCGTGCCGTTCACGTTGACGCGCGTGTTGACCCGGCAGCCGGCCACCCTGCCCATGACAAAGTAGCCGCCCTCATAGGCGGCGCGCTGCCTGGCCCGCCGCCTCAGCTCCATCCCCAGCAGGATCAGCCCCACCGCGAGGAAGACGCCGCCGACGCCGGCAAAGCAGATCAGGAAGGCGAGGCGCTCGTCGGACGCCTGGACAGAGCTGTTAAACAGCAGGCCCACAACCAGGAATATCAGCCCAAGGGGCGCAAATATCCCCCCGATGATCCCCTTCTCCGTCCACCCATATCGCTTCTTTTCCATAACTGGCTCCATTCGCTCACACTTCCTGCCATCATTATAGCAACAGAGCGAGGCTTTGTCCACACAAAAAAACGGAGGCATTGCTGCCGCCGGGGAAAGAGGTGGATAAATACTGATTTGTCGCGTTGCGACAAATCAGTATTCTGTTATTTCAGTCCGTTCACCCAGGCCAGCAGCTCGTCCTCGGAAATGCCGCCGCCGTGGCGCGCGCCGTCCAGCCAGGTGCCGCTTCCGGCCAGCTCGGCAAGGTCCTTGCCGCTGCGGCCGATGCCGCTGCCGCCGGAGGTGCAGAAGGGAATCACGGTCATGCCGGTGAAGTCGTGGGCCTCCACGAAGGTGCAGAGGATCCTCGGCTCCTCGCCCCACCAGATGGGATAGCCGATGTAGACGGTGCTGTAGCCGGCCAGGTCGATGTCCTCCCCACCGATCTCCGGGCGGATGTCGGGGTGATCCTGCTCGGAGGTGGCGCGGGTGCTGCGGTCGTTGTAGTTCAGGTCCTCGTCGGTGTAGGGCACCGCCGGTACGATCTCATACAGGTCCGCGCCGGTCACCTTCGCCAGCTTTTCCGCCACGCCCTTCGTGGTGCCCGTGCAGGAGAAATAGACCACCAGCGCGTCACTGTGGCCCGCGTCCTCCGCCAGCGCGCCCACGCCCATCAGCAGGCAGAGCACCATCAACCATGCGATCATCCTCTTCATAACATACGTCCTCCTTTTGCCGTAGCGATTCGGGGTATTCCCATGCCGTCAGCCCGATCAATATCTGCTGACATCGTGTCAATTCGTAGTATACCGATTTACTGACGGTTTGTCAATACCATTACCAAATTCTTTTCAAAGGTGATAAAGTTTTAATCTGACGTCATGTCATAAAAGACATATATCAATCTTGACTTTCAGTCATGTCGATGCTACAATACACAGTGACATTATGCCTGTGAGGGAGATTTCAGGGATGGAACGCATACTCAATCCAAGGCCCGTGCTGCCCGCGGGGCGGCAGATCTTTTCAGACGCTGCGCTGAAGGCCATGATCGTTCCGCTGCTGATCGAACAGCTGCTCCAGCTGGTGGTGGGCATCGCCGATACCATGATGGTCAGCTATGCGGGCGAGGCCACGGTCTCCGGCGTCTCGCTGGACACGATGATCTACACCATATTCATCTACCTGTTCACGGCCATCGCCACCGGCGCGGCAGTGATCGTCTCCCAGTACATCGGCAGGGACGACCGGCAGAGCGCGAACCTCGCGGCCTCCCAGGGCTTCCACATCGCCGGGGTGGCTTCACTGCTGTGCGTGGCCCTGACGCTGCTGTTTGGCAACGCCATACTCTCAAGGCTTTACGCCCGGGTGGACGGCGCGGTGATGGACGCCTGCCAGACCTACCTACGCATCGTGGCGCTGTCCTTCCCCGCCAACGCGATCTACAACGCCGGGGCGGCGCTGTACCGCTCCATGGGCAAGACCCGGACCACCATGCTGGTCTCCGCGGGCATGAACCTGATCAACGTGATCGGCAACGCCATCGGCGTGTTCGTACTCAAGGCCGGCGCGGCGGGCGTGGCCTGGCCGACGACGATCTCCTGGATCTTCGCCGCCGTCGTTATGACTGCGCTGTGTTTTGGTGAAAACAACAGCGTTCATGTCCGCTTCCGAGACATGCTGCGCCTTCGGCGGGAGATGGCCGGGCGCATACTGCGCGTCGCCGTGCCCAACGCCGCCGAGCAGGTGCTGTTCCAGCTGGCCAAGGTGGTGCTGGGTTCCCTGATCGCCACCTTCGGCACGTCGCAGATCGCCGCCAACGGCATCGGGCAGACGCTGTGGTCGCTGGCCGCCTGCATGTGCACGTCC
>JAFRJF010000313.1 GCA_017432405.1 Clostridia bacterium
AGTTGATGACATTGCCCTCAAGGGGAAGCCTTTTGGGCGCGTTAGTAGGTATTTTTCCTTAAGTTGATGACATTGCCTCCAAGGGGAAGGCTTTTGGAGACCGCACAGCTTAAGTTGATGACATTGCCCTTGAGGGGAAGCTGTCTGCGAAGCAGACTGAAGAGGTGTCCCCGTTACACCTCGTTCGTCTATCCCGATAGACGATCTTATCCCAGTGGGGACACCTCTTCCGACCCGCTGCGCCGCGAAGCAAGTCCTTTAGGGCGCGGCCCACCTTCCCCTCCAAGGGGAAGGCTTTTGGAGACCGCACCGCTAAATTGATGACATTGCCCTCAAGGGGAAGGCTGTTGAGCGCCGCAACAGCTCGATAAATCAGACTTTACCGTGGTTTCCCGAATAAAAAAACACCCTTCGCCCCGCTCGGTATAGCAGTGTTGTTCGAACTGCCGATCCGGGCGGGGCGATGGGGCATGGCCTGCTTCCTTACTTCACCACGATATAGATATACGTGCTCTTCTTATTCGCGGTCTTGACGGTGATCCTGGCCCTGGTGCCGACCTTGGCCTTTCTGCTCACCGTCACCTTGCCGTCCTTCACCGTGACGTATTTGTAGCTGCTGGTCCAGGTCAGCTTGGTCCTGGCCTTGCTTGGGGACACCACGGCCTTCAGCGTCAGCGACTTGCCCCGCTTCAGGCTGAGCTTCTGCCCCTTCTTCAGCGTGGTCTTGCCCTTCTTCAGCTTGACGCTCTTGGGCAGTACCTCGTCGCCGGGCTCGTAATCGCGGGTGGACAGCTTCAGCGTCTTTGCGGGGTACACGCCGACGGTATCGCCGTCCAGCTGATAATAGAGCTCGTTCCCGACCAGGTAGGTGTTTGTGTATTGCGTCTTGGCCGCGCCACAGAGGAAGGCCCCGGTATAGCCGCTGTCGATGAAGGTGATGTCCACATGGTAGTTCTTGCCGTTCTCCATGGTGACGATGTTCCACATGTGGGGGCCGCTGCCGCTCTGGTCATACTCGGTTCCGGTCACGATGTGGCTCTGGATGTCGCCGTTGAACGTGGTCAGGTCGCACAGGTACTGGAAGGCCTTGGAATAGCCCTCACAGACGACATTGGTGCTGGGATCTCCGTCCAGAGCCCAGATCAGCTGCCAGGCGTTCTCGTCGTAGCTGCCCCCCTGGGAAGCGGCGTCGTTGTTGTAATCGACCGCTTTGCAGATGTAATCCCTGTAGCCGCACAGCTTCTTGTAATCCGTGACGCCGGCATACTTTTTGACCACCTTCTTCGCGTTGGTGACGGCGACCTGGGCGGACTTGATCTTTGTGCTGTTGGTAGTGAAGCAGCTGCCACTGACCACCTGGCCGTTCCAGTCGGCATAGGCGTCCGCCACGCAGAACATGATGCAGATTCCGTCATTGCCATAGGTATCGGACCAGACGCCCTGGGTCTTGTCATGCCAGAACATATGGTAGGGCAGATCCGTGAGCAGGGCCTCGTACAGCGCACTAAAGTGATCGCCAATCTCGTCCCAGTCGTCGATCGTCGCAATGCTGGTGGGTATTTCGAAGATGGTGCTGCTGATCGTTCCCGCAGCCACCTTCTTGATCTGCTTCACCAGGTAATCGTAGACCTTCTTCGTGGCGCCGGTGAAGGTGTCGCCGATAAAGCCGTTGGGGCGCAGGTCCCCCTCGGGCTTTCTGCCGAAGAGCAGGTCGACATAGCCGGCGAACAGCCTGTCGTTGTCCATCGCGTCCCCGACGCAGTGCAGGGGCTCAAGGCTTGCGGGCACATCGCCGTTGGCATCGTCCGCCGGCACGGTGTCCAGGTTCAGGGAAAGGTCATCCGACAGGTCCAGACCGGGCAATTCGACGTCCAGCCCGTCGGGTGCCTCGAGTTCGGGGATGTCCTCCACCTCGAGCTCCACCGGCAGCGCTTCCGCCGCGTCCCCCGCCAGCTCGATCTCCGGCGCTTCGCCCAGTGCCGGGCAGGCCAGCGCCAGCAGCGCCAGGACGAGGAGCCAAGCCGTGAAACGTAATCTCTTCATATCGTTTCCCTCCAAAATCAGGCAAATCTGTGGCTGGCAGGAGCCCCTTTCGACGCGCGCGTCGCATCGACCCGGTTACGCGCCGCAGCCACGCATTAACCGTAACACATTTGACATAAATTGTCAAGTCATTCCGGCGACTCCGCGGACACCTAATTCCTGTTTTCTTCAAATGCCGGTTTTCCCTTGCATTTTCATCCGTTTTGATGTACACTGTAAGTTAGGAAGGAAAAATACTCCGCCCACAATTCCAACAGATATGGAGGAAAGCATTATGGCTACGATCACGAAGCAGATGAGCATTGGCGAGGTGCTGGACATCGACCGCACCACCGCGCCGATCATGATGGAATACGGCATGCACTGCATGGGCTGCCCCTTCTCGATGATGGAGACCCTTGAAATGGGCTGCGCCGCCCACGGCACCGACGCCGACGAGCTGGTCACCCGCCTGAACACCTACCTGGCGCAGAAGGAAGCGTAAAATTCAGTTGAGAATTGAGAATGGAGAATGGAATTCGCCGTTACCTCCAATTCTCAATTCTCAATTCTCAATTCTCAATTTGATAAGGAGGTAATGCCCCATGGAACCCACCAAGCTCTATCAGCAATGGTTAAAGGACTTTGCCGACGACGCGGAGACGGTGCAGGACCTGATCGCGATCTCGGACAACCCCAAGGAGATCGAGGACCGCTTCTACCGTGAGCTGGAGTTCGGCACCGCCGGCATGCGCGGCGTGCTGGGCGCCGGCACGAACCGGCTGAACAAGTACAACGTGCGCCGGGTGACCCGGGCGCTGGCCAAGTACATCCTCACCACCCCCGACGGCGCGCAGAAGGGCGTGGCCATCGCCTACGATTCCCGCCGCAAGAGCATCGAGTTCGCCCGGGAGGCGGCGCTGGTGCTGTGCGCCGCGGGCGTGAAGGTGTTCCTGTATGAATCGCTGCGGCCCGTGCCGGTGCTGTCGTTCACGGTGCGCCACCTGAAGTGCATCGCCGGCATCGTCATCACCGCCAGCCACAACCCCGCCCAGTACAACGGCTACAAGGTCTACTGGACCGACGGCGCGCAGATGCCGCCGGAGTCCGTCAAGGGCATCACCGAGCGCCTGCCCGACACCACCTATGCCGAATCCCTGCCCATGGACGAGCAGGAGGCGCTGGACAAGGGCCTGCTGACCTACATCGGCAAGGACGTGGACGACGCCTACATCGCCGCCATCAAGAAGCTGGCCGTGAACCCCGAGCTGACCCGGGAGATGGGCAAGAAGCTGAAGATCGTCTACACCCCGCTGCACGGCTCCGGCAACATCCCGGTGCGCCGCATGCTCGAGGAGATCGGCATGAAGAACGTGTACGTGGTCAAGGAGCAGGAG
>JAFRJF010000314.1 GCA_017432405.1 Clostridia bacterium
GGCCGGTTCGGGGGTCGTCGGACCGGGCTTCGCGAAGGACGGGGCGGCCCCGGAGGCCGTCGGCGCGGGTGACTTCGGCGGCTGCTTCGCCGCTGCAGGCGCGGAAGCCGTCGGCCCGTGCTTCGCAGCCGTGGGCGCACTCCAGGAAGCCGTTGGCCCACGCTTCGCCACAGACGGCGCGGCTGTCTTTGGCAGCTGCTTCGCCCCTGCAGGCGCATCATTTTGGGCGGGCGTCCCTGTGCCGTGGGGCTGCCGGGGCGCATTGTGCACCGCCGCCGGGGCCTCCATGCTGGACTGCTGCAATCCGGCCATGGCGTCGTATTCCTCCCGGCTGATGGACGTGGCGTACAGGCCCACCTGGGCGTCGCATTCGTGGCTGTCGATGCCGGTGTAGGTCAGGCTTGCGTCCTCGTAGCGCTTGAACTTGTACACGGCGTCGTTCATCAGCCCCTCGTTGAACACGTTCAGCGACACCAGCAGCTCGAAGTCCTTCACCGTCAGGCCCGTCACCTTGCCGAACAGCTTCGGCTCCAGCGCGGTGATCACGTCCTTCAGGCTGAATTCCCGGTAGTCGGACAGGTACATGAACACCGGCAGGCGGGTGGCGAACTTGATCAGCTTCTCCTGGATCAGCTTGCGCTTGCTCTTGTACTCCTTTTCCTCGTCGGACAGCTCCTTCTTTTCCCGGGGCGTCAGGTTTTCGGCGTCCTTCTTGGCCTTTTTGACGTGCTCGCTCTTGTTGATGATGGTCTGTATGTCCTCGTTGAGGCTGCGGAAGCCCTCGATGCGCATCAGGGCGTTCATGGCGTCGTCGTTGGCCAGCAGTCGGGCCAGGGTGTCGTTGTCCACGTTCACCAGCAGCGCGCTCTCCCAGCGCTTGGCCAGCAGCGTGGCGCTGGTGCCCGCCATGGCGATGTCCAGGATCTCGGCGGCGTTCACCTGGCGCATGGCGCTGCCGTCGTAGGCCAGCACCGGCAGGAACTGTATGAACTCGCCCACCTTCACCTCCGGGTTGGCCTCGCCGATGTTCAGCCGGCAGCTGTAGTCCGAGATCTGGCGCAGGGCCCGGTCCAGGGCGAAGTCGAACACGTAGCACTCCCGCTTGATGATCTCCCGGGCGCCGTCGTCGGCGGTCACCTCCCAGGGGCTCTGCACCCGGAAGGCCGCCTGGAAGTAGGTCTCCGGGCTGGACAGGTTGCGCAGCATGAATATGCCGGTCCAGGGCTTCACGGTCACGCCGGTGGTCAGCTTGCCGCAGGACAGGGTGATGGTCTTCGTCTTCAGCGGGTCGCCGAAGGCGTCCTCCACCGGGCCCAGGGCCGCCGCGCCGATGCCCGCCTCGGCCCCGGCGCAGACGTTGACCCGGTAATCGTGGTAGAAGGCGTTCTGCCGCTGGGCCAGCAGGTTCGCCATGGCGTGGCAGCTGGCCACGTTGGGCAGGAACCACAGCGTGTGGGACAGCACGTTCAAAAGCCGGGTGTCGGAGAAGGGCATGGGCGGCTTCTCCGCGCCCAGCTTCAGCTCGTCCACCGTGGTCTCCAGGTACGCGCCGCGAATCAGGTCCAGCCACTTCTGCACGTAGCTCTCGTACTTGAAGCGGGCGTCCCTGCCCTTGCCCTCGGCGGTGAAGAACAGGTTCAGGTCGAACTCGTCGAATTCCCCCTGCTTGGCGATGCGCCGGATGCTGTCGGGGATGCGGTAGGTCAGCATCACCATCCGGGGCAGGGCGGCGTAGGGGTTGTCCGCCCCGGCCCAGGCGGCCTTGGCCCGCTGCTCGTCGGAATAGGTCCAGTTGTAGATCTGCTCCTCGATGAATTCGCCGCTGTTCAGCGCCCGGAAGGGGGTGCCGCTGAGGTACAGGTAGTGATTCGTCGTGATGGGCAGCCAGGTCTCGTCCACGGCGTCGCCCCGGCTGTAGCCGGTCAGGTCCTCCTCGTAGGTGTCCTCGTCGCTCTCGAACAGCTTCTTGGCGCTGTCCCGCCACGCGCCGAAGTGGTATTCGTCGAAGATCACCAAATCCCAGTTGGTCAGGTGGACCCACTCGTTGTTGGCCTTGATGCCGCCGGTCTCCTTGTTGACGCCCATGAAGTCCTGGAAGGAGCCGAAGCACACGATGGGGCGGGACTTGTCCGCGGCGCGGTACTGGGCGTCCATGCCCGGCTCGCCGGGGGACTGGGGGCGGGATATGAACTGCCAGCCCTCGAAATCCACGTGGGTGAGCATGTCCTCCCGCCAGGCGGTCTCCACCGCGGGCTTGAAGGTCAGTATCAGCACCTGGCGAAAGCCCATCTTCCTGGCCAGCTGGTAGGCGGCGAAGGTCTTGCCGAAGCGCATCTTGCAGTTCCAAAGGAACTTGGGCACGTGCCCCGAGCCCTCGGCGTCCATCGTGCGGTAGTAGGCGGCGGTCAGGTCCACCGCCTGCTGCTGCTCGGGGCGCATTTTGAAGGCCCGGGTGCGGTTTTCCGCGTTCAGCGTGCGGCTGCGCACGGCGATGACCGCAGCGCGCACGTCGTCCACCCCGCAGCGGAACCACTCGCCGCCGGCGGATTTCACGCCCTTGCGCTTCAGCATCGCGTGCACGTCCCGGTCGGTGAAGGAGCCGCCGTCGGGGTACATGGCGCTCTCCCGGAGGAGTATGCGGTAGGGGACCCTGCCGTCCGGGCGCTTGGTGGGATATTGCTGGGAGACCCGCTTGTCCACGTCCACCGCCGTGAAGCCCACCTTCAGGCAGCCGGGATAGGCGATGTCGGAGTAGGCGTAGATCATCGGGTGGGCGGCGGGACGGAGATGCGCCAATCTATCAAGGGCATCAGGCATTTTTATCACCACCATTTGAATCCATTGGTCGCATTGTTCTCTCAATTAAGTCAATATCATCATCACTCAATTCAAAGTACTCATAGAGCTTCTGATCATTCCAGGTCTCATGAAAATCCATCAACGGGACAAATATGAAATTGTCCTTTGATACATGAACAGATGAATATGTCGCACGAAGCAAATAACGAGCGAATTTGGTTGATATAAAAGAAACCAAGTTTTTTGCTTCCATTTCTGTATCAAAGAATCCGATATTCAAATAAGAGAAGGAATCAACTTGTCCGGGGGGTAATATTTGTGGAGTTGATATAGAACGATAACCGTTTTCAGGTTTGATACCTACTTCACCACCCTGAGGTACCATAATAGATATTTTGACTTTATACTTATCAATTAGATGATAATTCTTTTTAACTTTATTCAAAGATATATAACTGATACTCTGATCATTATATCCTTGGGTATGTAATAGTTTTATATCTCCGTTATGATATTCCTTATGCCCCTTCTCTTTTGAAGGAATACCGAATGTATCAATGGGAGAAACAATCTCACTCATGAATCGTGTTGCTTTTTGCTGAACCATCTTTATTATTCTTATTGCTTCGTTTGAACGAATAAATAGCGTCTCAAATTCGTTAAGTGGTCGAGTGGATGTGCTGACTGAATCACCAGATATATTGGTTATTAAACAATCATTCTGAATGTTGTCCCTTTCCCAAAGAAAATAGCATACACCGCCTGCAATATCAACGCCTTGAAAACAGTCTTTTGAATTGATGTAATCTACTAGCTTTGTGATATGTTTATCATTTAGCATATCAGACCTAAATTGATTAAGTCCCATACCACCAGAATACCATCTAGCTGGGACTATCATGCACAAATAACGAGGAGATAGTTTTTTTGCTTGTTCGATGAATTTATGGTAGATAGGTCTTGCTTGTGTAGCGGATTTTTTTTCTTCTGTTCCACCTCCTGTTGCAAGTTGATAAGGCGGATTCCCAATAATTACGTCGAATTTCATATTAAAAATCTCCTCAGGCTTGATGGTGTGGATGAACTCATAGGCGTGGGTCTCGAGGCCGTCTCTCTTTTGGATGCCAAATTGAGTCTCGGACGCGCCGCAGAATTCGCAGCGGCCGTCCTTCCATCGGTGAGGCGTATTTTTGAATCTTATATTGCCCTCCGCGTCGTCGAAGCGGGAGACGGAGTATACGCTGTTGGGGTACTTGGAACAATAGAGGCTGCGGCGGGCCAGCAGGCTGGTCAGTTCGGTGATGGCGATGCCGTAGAGTTGGTTGTGGAAGATGTGGTCCACCCGTTCCTGCAAATCCGGAATCTGCCCCTCCAGCCCGATCAGCAGCCGCTTGGCGATCTCCCGCAAAAACACCCCGCTCTTGCACGCCGGATCCAGAAACTTCGCGCCTGGGTCGCTGAACAATTCCTGCGGCAGCATGTCCAGCATGGCGTTCGCCACCTCCGGCGGCGTGAACACCTCGTCGTTGGACAGGTTTGCAATGCAGGAGAGGACGTCGGGGTTGTAGATGGTGTTGTAGAGATTGGGATTGACGGCCATATTCTTCACTCCCAACAAATTATTACTTTGCTAATAGAAGTACAAATATATTACTATATTTTGGAATGAATTTCAATATTTCTACCGCTTTTGACGGCCGAAATAGTAATCTTTTTGTATATTGGCAGTGGGGTGATTCAGTTGTTCAGGCTGGTGTTAAAGGAATTACGTGATATTCACAACGATACACAATCAACACTCGCTGAAAAACTTGCCGTTTCAAAAACCACAGTCAGCAACTGGGAACAGGGTAAATGTGAACCCGATTTTCGCCAGCTTTGTGAGATATGCAATCTATACGATGTCAGCGCGGATTATCTGTTGGGACGGCGGATAGATGATCGGGCATTGAGGAAGCGCCGCTTCGACGCCCTGACAGAGGATAACCAAAGGTTTATTATCAAGCTCGAAAACCTCCTGCTGCTGGACCAGCAGCGCCAGACGAAAAAATAACCGCCAACCAGGCCCATGCCCTGATTGGCGGTTATCACATACTATGGGAAGATCCGGCCTTGCAATGCGCCCGTATTCATGGTAAAATGGGATTACAGAAACGCGTCATATGGAGGTGAGTCGCATGGCGATGCCGGCATGGATTCCGGAAGCGTGGAACCGATTGAACGAAGACAATCAGAAGCAAATCGCCGACTATATGGAATTCTTGCTTTCGCGGCAGGGCGATGCCGTGATGGCACCGAAGAATGAGAAGCGCAAGCTCGGATTGTTGGCGGATCGATTTGAGTTTATCGCTGATGATTTCGACGCGCCTCTGGAGGATTTCAAGGAGTACATGTGATGGGATACTTATTGGATACCTGCGCGCTCATCGACATGCTGTTCAATCCGGAAAGACTCTCAGCAAAGGCACGCAATGCGCTTGAGGGAAGCGATCTTCTTATGGTCAGCATTGCCTCATTCTGGGAGATCATGATCAAACAGCAGATTGGAAAGCTGGGCATTAAGGAAACCAGCGCCCAAGACCTGATGGCGGCCTGTACGACGCTTGGCATAGAGGTCTTGCAGACTGAAATAAAGCATATTGACCTGATTCGCAGCTTGCCCCGTTTCAAGGATCACGGCGATCCATTCGATCGCCTGATCATCTGCCAGGCGCTGTCGGAAAAGCTGCCAATCATCACTTCGGATGGAAAAATGAGCCGGTACGGCGTCGAAGTCATCTGGTAATGCCTGCGGTTTTCAAAGCATATCGCGACATGGGGAGTGTTATCACAGCCATTGTATATGCGCTGTGATAACACTCCCCATGTCGCATTTTATACCTCCTGTACCTGCCAATACGCCACCAGCGGGTATTCCCTCAGGGGCTTGGGGATGTGCTCGCCGGTTTCCGGGTCAATCTGCCAGTTGTCGATGGCGTTTGCGCCGGTATCAAAAAGGGAGTACTGCCGGGCGTCGGCAGTCATTTCATCGCTTTCGCCCATCAGCACGTCCAGCCGGTAGTCCCGGCGCTTGATCAGGCTGCCGGTCACCATGTTCCACTCGGAGAACACGATGGGCTCGCCGGTGTCGTTGCCATCGGCGTCCACCCGGCGCATGGTCAGCGCGTTGCCGCAGAGCATGTTGCGGGTGAGGATGTAGCGCACGGCCTCCCGGCAGTCCTCCCGGCATTCGCCCTTGCAGTTTTCAGCGTATTCCCTGTCCCAGATGTCGAACAGGCGCGCCCGGCAGGCCTCCACGTTGTCCTGCAGGATGTCCACGCCGTAGATGCTGGTGGCGGCCACCACCGCGTATTTCTCGAAGTCGGCGGGGCTCTTTTTGTAGCGGGCCTTCACCGCTGCCAGCTTGCGCCGCAGGATCTCCGCCAGGAAGTTGCCGTCGCCGCAGGCCGGCTCCAGGAAGCGGCTGTCGATGCGCTCCGTCTCCTGCTTGACCAGGTCCAGCATGGCGTTCACCTCCCGCTGGGCCGTGAACACCTCGCCGTGGTCCGCCACCCGGGCCCTGGATTTTACCTGTACGTCGGACATATCGGGCCCTCCTTTATTTATCCAAAAGCCAATCGGACAGATTGTGGATCCTGATGCCCTCATAGTCATAGGATTCATGACGGGTGTTGGCCAGGATCAGCTTGGGATAGGCGTCCTTGATTCTCAGCAGGGGATCGTATTCCCGCATGAAGGTCTCCGGACGGGAAATGTCGTCGCTGACCTGGATATAGGTTTTTTCATCCCCGCGCAACGCGACGAAATCAACTTCCTTTTGGTACAGCTTGCCGATATAAACCTCATATCCGCGTCGCATGAGCTCTATACAGACGATGTTTTCGTACATTCGCCCATAGTCAAGGTTTCGCCTGCCGAGCTTTGCGAATCGGAAACCGGTATCGTTCAGGTAATACTTCACGGAGCGCATGGTACTCCTTTAAGGCCTCATACTTAAGGTCGAAAAAGTCGACGTATACGATATTCGCATTTGCGTCGAGCGCTTCGATCCTGCGAATATATGCCTTCATAAGCTCAGACTTTCCGCTGCGCCGAATCCCTGTAATGATTTTGATGTCCGGGGTTCCCATGAGATCGAGGAGCCGCTGCATATAGGCCGGTCTTTCTATATAATTCATGGCGTCACTTCCGAAACTGAATTTTTTTTAAATTTTCGCACCTGTGACCGAAGTATACATGAAATCGTCGCCGATGTCAATGGGTCGGCATGCCCAAGGCAGGCGGCTCCTCGTCCTTACAGGTATCGCCCCGTGACGCTCCCCGGGTTCTCCCTGATCTCCTCCGGCGCGCCGGTGGCGACGATCTCGCCGCCGGCCACGCCGCCGCCGGGGCCCATGTCCACGACGTAGTCGGCACTGCGGATCACGTCCAGGTCGTGCTCGATCACGATCACCGTCGCGCCCCGGTCCACCAGGCGCTGGAACACCGCCATCAGGGTCTTGACGTCCAGCGGGTGCAGGCCGATGGTGGGCTCGTCGAACACGAATACCGTGTCCGACTGGCCACGGCCCATCTCGCTGGCCAGCTTCAGCCGCTGGGCCTCGCCGCCGGAGAGGCCGGGGGTTTCCTCGCCCAGGGTCAGGTAGCCCAGGCCCAGGTCGTGGAGCACCTGCAGCCGGGCCTTCACCGCCTTCAGGTCGTCGCATTCCGAAAGGGCCTCGTCCACGCTGAACGCCATCAGCGCCGGCAGGCAGACGCCGGGGCCGTCCTTCCGTTCACGGGCGACGGTCCAGGCGTCCTTGCCGTAGCGGGAGCCGCCGCAGTCCGGGCAGGGCACGTCCACGTCCGGCAGGAACTGCACGTCCAGGCTGACCACGCCGGTGCCGTCGCAGGCGGCGCAGCGCAGCCTGCCGGTGTTGTAGGAAAAGTCGCTGGCCTTGAAGCCCCTGGCCTTCGCGCCGGGGGTCTTCGCGTAGGCCTTGCGCAGCTCGTCGTGGACGTTGGCGTAGGTGGCCACCGTGGAGCGCACGTTGATGCCGATGGGCGTGGCGTCGATCAGCTTCACCTGGGCGATGCCCGCCGCCTGGACGGATTGCACGTGGGGCGGCAGCGGCTTGCCGCTGCAGGCCGCCTCCAGCGCCGGGATCAGGCTCTCCAGCACCATCGTGGTCTTGCCGGAGCCGGACACGCCGGTCACCACGCTCAGCCGCCCCTTCGGGAACGCCACCGACAGCGGCTTTACCGTGTGGATGGCCGAGGTCCGCATGCGAATCTCACCGAGGGCGAACAGTTCGTCCCGGGGCGCCTGCTGGCGAAGGCTGGCCCTGTGATCCGGGGACAGGAAGGGGCCGATCATCGAGGCGGGGTTGGCCGCCAGCGCTTCAGGGCCGCCCTGGGCGATGACGCGCCCGCCCCCCGCGCCGGCCTCGGGGCCCAGCTCGATCAGCCAGTCGGCGTGGGCGAGCACCTGGGTGTCGTGGTCCACCAGCACCACGGAGTTGCCGTCCGCCACCAGGTCGTCCATCACGCCGGTCAGCCCCTCCAGGTTCGAGGGATGCAGCCCGATGGAGGGCTCGTCCAGCACGTACAGCACGCCGGTGGTGCGGTTGCGCACGGCCCGGGCCAGCTGGGTGCGCTGGCGCTCGCCGGTGGACAGCGTGGCCGCCGCCCGGTCCAGCGAAAGATAGGAAAGGCCCAGGTCCACAAGCCGCCGGGCCGTGTGGTGGAAGGCCTCGCAGATGCTTTGGGCCATCGGGCGCATGGGCTCCGGCAGCGAATCGGGCACGCCGTTTACCCAGTCGATCAGCTCGGCCAGGGTCAGCATACAGACCTGATCCAGCGAGACGCCCCGCAGCTTCAGCGCCCGGGCACGGGCGTTCAGCCGGGTGCCGCCGCAGTCCGGGCAGGTGTCCTCCTTCAGGAATTTCTCCACCCGCTTCATGCCCTTTTCGTCCTTGACCTTGTTCAGGGCATTCAGCACCGTGGCGGTGGCGCTGTAGTAGGTGAAGTCCATCTCCCCGGCGGTGACGTTCTCGGCGTTCCTGGGCCGGTAGAAGATGTGCTTCTTGACCATCGGGCCGTCGTAGACGATGGCCTTTTCTTCGTCGGTCAGATCCCGGAAGGGCACGTCGGTGCGCACGCCCATGGCCCGGCAGACGTCGGTCATCAGCGACCACATCAGGCTGTTCCACGGGGCCACCGCGCCGTCGTCGACGCTCAGGCTCTCGTCGGGGACGAGGGTGCGCCTGTCCACGGTGCGCACGGTGCCGGTGCCGCCGCAGGTCGGGCACGCGCCGCCGCTGTTGAAGGCCAGCTCCTCTGCGCCGACGGTGGGCACGGCCTCGCCGCAGACCGGGCAGAACACCGGCTTTTCCGCGGCGTGGTCCAGCGTGGGCGGCACGTCGTGGCCGTTGGGGCATTTGTACACCGACAGCCGGGAGAACATCAGCCGCAGGCTGTTCAATAGCTCGGTCATCGTGCCGAAGGTGCTTCGGATGCCCGGCACCCTGGGCCGCTGGCGCAGCGCCAGCGCCGCCGGGACGTAGCGCACGTCGTCCACCTGGGCCTTCGCGGCCTGGGTCATCCGCCGGCGGGTGTAGGTGGACAGGGATTCCAGGTAGCGCCGGGAGCCCTCCGCGTACAGCACGCCCAGCGCCAGCGACGACTTGCCCGACCCGGACACCCCCGCGACGCCCACGATTTGATGCAGGGGAATGTCCACGTCCAGGCCCTTCAGGTTGTGCACACGGGCTCCGCGGATCTCGATCTGGTTGGGGATGGTGTTGTGATTTGGCATTGCTTTTCTCCTGTATTTGATGATAATAATATTGTACGGTGAAATGACGGTTGGGTCAAATGGTTTTGTGGGAATGTTGGTAAATTCTGATTCATCGAGCAAAGATCGATCAATCAGAATTTCCCGGTGCCATTTCCCATTCCATGAACGTTATTATAATAGAACGCAGAAAACGGAGCGTGATGCTATGTTGGCCATGGCCATTGCGGCGATCGAGAACGAGGGCGACCGCTCGCTGGTGGAGGCGCTGTATACGGATTACTATGCCCTGATGCTGCGCAAGGCGCAATCGATGGTGCGCGAGAGGCAGGCGGCGGAGGACGTGGTGGAGGCCGTGATGCTGCGGCTGATCGAGCGGATCGACCTGCTGCGGGGGTGCAATCGCCCGTCGCTGCGTTCCTACCTGGTCACCTGCGTGCGGAACGAGGCCATCGACCGCATGCGCAGGGCGGGCCGGGTCCAAGTCCTCGACGACGCCGGGGAGACCCTCTCCCGGATCCCGGACGACGCGCCGCGGGCGGAGCTCCGGCTGATCCGGGAGGGGCAGATCCAGGCGGTGGTGAGGGCGCTGGAGGCGCTGGGCGAGCGCGAGCGGCTGGCGCTGCGGATGAAGTATTACGACGGCATGACGGACGCGGCCATCGCGAAGCTGTTTGGCATGAGCCGCTCCGGCATACGCAAGCTGATCGACCGCGCCCGGCAGCAGGTCGGCGCGCGGCTTCGGAAGGAGGAATGGCTGTGAGGCATGAGGCGCGTATCCCGGATCACGACCGCGAGGCGGTCTCCGAGGCCCTCGAGGCGGCGCTGTACCGCGCGGCGTTCCAGAGAATGGAGGAAGCGGAGATGAAGCAATTGCTTTCGGAAGTGGATCATGGGGAAAAGAATGTGGCGGCCCCGGTGGAGCTGCGGCGCAGGCTGAAGCGGCAGCGGGGCTGGGCGGACTTCCGGCGGAGCCTGCCCCGCGTCGCCCAGGCGGCGGCGGCGATCATCGCGGTGCTGTCCATCGGCACCGGCATCGCCCTGGCGACGTCCCCCCAGGCGCGGCAGTGGGCCGCAGGGGTGCTGCAGAGCCGGGTGGTGGACCCGGACGGCTGGTTTGGCGAGGTGCGCAGCAGCATGACCGACGGCGCGGCGGCGGACGGGAAGCTGCTGGTGGTGGAGGACAACGTCAATATCAGCGTCTACGAGGGCACGGACGCCGAACCGGTGACCTATGAATGGCGCGACGCCGGGAACCGGCGCATCGACGCGCTGGCCGTCGACGGGGCGGACGCCTGGGTGGTGATCCACGACTGTGACGGCGCGCCCATTGAGGCGTTCGACGTGGACCGCATGCCGGAGCGCTACGCCCTGGGCCGAGTGACCCTGGGGGAGGACGGCGCATTCGACGTGGCGGAGGTGGCCAGCGTCCCGGCGGCGGCGATCCTCGACCCTGAGGGGCGAAGGCTGGACAGCTACGGCATCCCGGGCATGGTCGTACAGGATGGGAAGCTGCTTTTCGCCTCGGAGTACGCCGTGGAATCGGAAGCGGAGGGTTTCTCCTTCAAGCCGGCGAACGTGCGGCTGTTCAGCTGGGATACGGCGGACGGCACACTGTCAGAGCTGGCGCTCGACGGCATCCCCATGGACTGGTCGCCGGAGCTGTTCGGCGACGGGTACCTGGCGGCCTTCGACGACGGCGCTGCCGGGGCGCGGGTTTTCAGGATAGACGGCGCGTCGTTTGAGGAAGTGTGCCGGGTGCCCTACAGCGGCGCCGAGCGTCCGGGCAGCTTCGCCCGGCGGGAATCGGACGGGGCCCTCATGTACGTGCTGGACGGCAGCGTGTGGATGGCCCCGGACATGGACCCGGCGGGTGCCGTGCGGGTGGCGGTGTGCGGCGAGGTCCATGGGCGCGGGCTGCTGCCGGACGAAGATACCTATGCCGTGGTACATGGGGACGAGGTGCGCCTGTTCGACCTGACCGTGCCCCTGGGCGAGGTGGACGAGCTGGTGGTGGACGGCGACAGCTGGAACGAGGCGGTCACCCAGCGGTTTATCGCTGAACACCCAGGCGCCGCCGTGGTCCGCGACCCCGGCGGGGCGATCGGGGAGGCCTATGCCGACCGGATGCTCTCGGGCAAGACCTCGGGGGACGTGGTGACCCTGGAATATCACGATTTCCGGCGGGTGCGGGACGCGGGGCTGGTCGCGCCGCTGACCGACGCGGCGCTGGTGGCCGAGTGGGAGAAGCTACCCGACGGCTTGCGGGATTTCCTGTCCGTCGACGGGCGGGCCGCAGCCATCCCGGTGGACTTCTATGCCTATCCCGACGTGATGTTCCTGCAGGCAAATTGGGAGGCGGTCAGGGGCGATTTTGCGGACTATCCTGCAACCTGGCTGGATTACGCCCGCTGGCTCAGGGATTTTTCCCACAGCGAAGCGGCGGGGCGGTATGTGATTGATTTTGACGGCTATGAGCGGGTCGACCTGGATGTGCCGGGGCAGTTCGAGATGTTTACGCTGTGGGACATGGCCGAGGCCTTCGAGCGCTGCTGGCGGGCGCTGGGGGAGGACGTCGACTTCAACCGGCCCGAGTTCACCGAATGCGTGGCGAACCTGGCGGCGGTGGATTGGAAGGCGCTGCGCTACGGTGACGGCAATGAGGGCGGCGAGGACCTGCGTGCGCTGTTCTTCCCCGGCGTTTACGATCCCCTTTTCTCGGAGAACGACTGGAGCATCGGGTGCCGCACGCTGAAAATTCGCCCTGACGCGCCGAAGCTCACCCGGGCCAGCGGGTACTTCGCCTTCGTGCCCGCCGCCAGCACCAGCCGGGCCACCGCCCAGGAATACCTGAGGACGCTGGCGGCGTTGAACCGGACCGGGTACGAGGGGAGCCTGCCGGCGGCGGCGTGCTACGACTTCGCCACCGACCCCGAAACGCTGGCTAGTGCGGCGGGCCCGGGCTTCACCGCCGATTCCATAAGAAGGTATCGGGAGCAGGTGGGCGACGCGGTCATCCCACTCATGCACGACAATGAGACGGTCAGGAAGGTACGGGACATCGCGGTGGAATACGTTGAAGGAAAGATCGACGCGGGAATGCTGTGCGGCGCGCTGAACAAGGTGTATGGGTGAACAATGGGGCTTGATATTCCCTGGCTTTTCGGGTATAATTAAAACCAGGCCGATTCCTATCACCCCTATAGCACCGCCCAGCAGAAGGCCCCGACGCCCCGGTGCGTGTGCTTCTACAACGGGGAGGCCGAGAGGGAGGACCGGGTGGTGCTGGACCTGAAGGACGCCTTTGAACGGGAGGCGGACATCGACGTCCGGGTGACGATGCTCAATGTGAACTACGGGCGCAACCGGGCGCTGATGGAGGCCTGCAAGCCCCTGAGGGACTATGCCTGGTTTGTCGACGCGGTCCGGCATAGGCAGGCGACGCTGAACGACCTTGACGCCGCGGTGGACGCGGCGCTGAACGAAATGCCGGAGGAGAGCGCCCTCAAGGCGTTTATGACAGCGAACCGAGCGGAGGTGAAGCGCATGTGCATTACCGAATACAACGAGGTGAAGACTTTGGCGGACGAGCGCGAGGAGGGCCGGATGGAGGGCGTAATTGAGACGCTGCTGAACCTGGTGCGAAAGGGTCTGATCAGCGAGGAGCGCGCCGCCGAGGAGGCGCACATGAGCGTTTCCCAGTTCCGGGAGCAGGCGAAGCTGGCGTGACAGCGACAGATCAGTCGACCACATGGGCGGGGACGGATTCCATGAATTCGTCCCCGCCCATATCTGTCTTGCCCTTGCAATGCCCCGCCAAAGATGCTATAATCCTGTTATAATTAGGAATCGCTATGCACTGGAGGGGATGCGCGTGTATTTGAAGCTGAACGGCATCGAGATCGAATGTACGGGGCAGGAGAAGTGGATCGACCTGCTTGAGCGGCTTCCGGACGGCGGCACGGGGGCGCTGGGCATTGCGCTGCGGGGGCGCACGGCGTCTCTGAACGACCCGGTGGAGGAGTATGCCTTCGCCAGGACGCTGACCTATGCCGACGAGGAGGGGCGGCGCATCTACGAGCGCTCGCTGCAATTCGTGTTCCTCACGGCGGCGAACCGGCTGTACCCCGGCAAGCGGGTGCGCATCCGCCATTCCCTGGCCCAGGGGCTGTACATCGACCTGCCCAACGTGGCGGTGACCGGGGCGATCGTGGCCGATTTGAAGGCGGAGATGCGGCGCATCGTGGCGGCGGACATGCCCATCGAGCGCATCAGCGTGTCCACCGAGGACGCCCGGGATTACTTCACCCGCACCGGCCAGACCGACCGGCTGCGGATACTGGGCTATCGCCGCTTCAGCCACTTTACGCTGTATCGCATCGACGGCCTGGAGGATTACTTCTACGGCGAGATGGTCCCCTCGACCGGCTGCCTGGGCGTGTTCGACCTGAAGGCCTACGGCGAGGGCATACTGCTGCAGCTGCCGGACGTGAACGCCCCGAAAAAGCCCGCCCGGTTCGTGGACCTGCCCCACCTGCTGCACACCTACGACGAGACGGCCCGGTGGCACGCCATACTGAACTGCGAAAACGCGGCGGACCTGAACGACATGGTGGTCAGCCGCCGGTTGAGGGAGTTCATCCGCGTGAACGAGGCCCTGCAGGAGCGCAGGATCCAGCAGATCGCGGACCAGTTCGTCGCTTCGGGGGCGCTGCTGCTGCTGATCGCCGGGCCGTCGTCCTCGGGCAAGACCACCTTCTCCCACCGCATGTCCATCGCCCTTCGGGTGCACGGGTTGCGTCCGGTGAAGGTCTCGCTGGACGATTACTACCTGGACCGGGACGCCATTCCCCGGGAGCCCGACGGTTCGCTGGACCTGGAGCGCATCGAGACGCTGGATTTGGACCTGCTGTGCGACCACCTGCCCCGGCTGGTGCGGGGGGAGACGGTGAACGTGCCGGAGTTCGATTTCAAAAGCGGCAAGCGCCGGGAGGTGACCCACCCCTTCTCGGTGGAGCCGGGCCAGCCCATCATCATCGAAGGCATCCACGCCCTGAACGACCGGCTGACCGCCACAGTGCCGGCCGAGCTGAAATTCAAGGTGTACATCAGCGCGCTGACGATGCTGAACCTGGACGACCACAACCGCATCCGCACCACCGACGCGCGGCTGCTGCGCCGCATCGTGCGGGACAACCTGTTCCGGGGCACGCCGCCCGAGGACACCATGGCCATGTGGGCCTCCGTGCGCCGGGGCGAGGAGAAGTACATATTCCCGTTCCAGGAGAAGGCCGACGCCATGTTCAATTCGGCGCTGACCTACGAGCTGGCGATCATGAAGAAGTACGCCTATCCCCAGCTGCTGGCCGTCACCGAGGAAAGCCCGTACTACACGATGGCCCGGCGTCTGGTGAAGTTCCTGAACTACATCCAGACCGCCGACGTGGAGGACGAGATCCCCGTCAATTCGATACTGCGCGAATTCATCGGCGGCTGCTGCTTCTATAAGGATGAGGATTGAAATTCTGATTCATCGGGCTGTGCTCGATAAATCAGAATTTTCCGGTATGATCTTCCCTTCTTGCGTCAAGACTATGGTCGCAAGGAGGTATGCAATATGAATCGCAAGATCATTCCGGTCATCCTGATCGTCGCGGCGGCGTGTCTGGCGCTGGCGGCGTGCATGAACAACGGCGGGACCACGACACGGCCCGCGCCCACGGCCAACTACGCCCCCAACGCCACTGACGGCGCAAATGGCAACGGCGTCGCCGGCAATGCGCAGAACGGCAACGGCGCGGCGGGGCTGACCAACAACGCCAATGCCAACAACAACGGCGCTGACGGCACGATGAACAATGGCAGCGCCGGCAATACCGGCAACACCGCGGCCACCACGGACGGGGCGCTGAACCCCTTCGACTGGGCCAGCGGGGCGGCGGACATCGAGAAGGCCATCGCCCGGATCTCCGAGATCGCCGACGCCCGGGTGGTGGTGACCAACAGCACCGCGCTGGTGGGCGTGAAGTTTGACAACGCCTACAAGGGCGAGATCACCGAGCGCATCCGCGAGATGGTGGCCGCCGAGGTGCTGCGGGCCGACCCCAACATCCAGACCGTGGCCGTCACCGCCAGCGAGGACGACGTGAACAAGGTCTATGAACTGTCCGAGCAGATCCGCTCCGGCCGCACCGCGGACGAGCTGAGCGCCCAGATCAACGCCATCGTGCGCAACGCCACGACCTTGCGCTGAATATACGGTTTGGGAATGGGAAATGCATTTCCCGTTCCCAAACCAAATATTGAGGTATACAATGTTCGCACATCTCCACCTACATACGGAATACAGCCTCCTGGACGGGGCATGCCGGATCAAGCCGCTGATGGAGCGGCTGAAGGCGCTGGGCATGACTTCCTGCGCGGTGACGGACCACGGCGTGATGTACGGCGTGGTGGATTTTTATCGCGCCGCGAAGGAAGCGGGCATCCACCCGGTGATCGGCTGCGAGGTCTACGTCTGCCCGGACATGGACAACAAGACCAGCACCACCCGGGACTACAGCCACCTGATCCTGCTGTGCGAGAACCAGAAGGGGTATGAGAACCTGTCCCGGCTGGTCAGCGAGGGCTTCATAAGGGGCTATTACTACCGGCCCCGGGTGGACTATGCGCTGCTGGAGAAGCACAGCGAGGGCCTGATCGCGCTGTCGGCCTGCCTGTCCGGCGACCTGCCCAAGCTGCTGCTGGACGGCCGGGAGAACGAAGCCCGGCAGATGGCCCGGCGCTATATCGACATCTTCGGGAAGGACAACTTCTTCATCGAGCTGCAGGACCACGGCCTGCCGGACCAGCGGACGGTGAACCCCCGGCTGGTGCGCCTGGCCCGGGAGATGGACATTCCGCTGGTGGTGACCAACGACTGCCACTACCTGACCAGCGAGGACGCCGCTGCCCAGGAGGTGCTGATGTGCATCCAGACGGGCAAGACCCTGTCCGACGAGCACCGCATGCGCATGGACACCGACCAGATGTATGTCAAGTCCGAGGACGAGATGCGGGCGCTGTTTCCCAACTTCGAGGACGCCATACAGCGCACCGGGGAAATCGCCCGGCGCTGCCATGTGGAATTCGACTTCTCCACCACCCACCTGCCCGCCTTCCCGCTGCCCGAGGGCAAGACCGACAGGGGCTACCTGCGGGAGCTGTGCGAGGACGGCCTGCGGCGCAAGTACGGCCCCGACCGGCAGGACGCCCGGGACCGCATGGAATACGAGCTGGGCGTGATCGAGTCCATGGGCTATGTGGATTATTTCCTGATCGTGTGGGACTTTATACACTACGCCAAGACCCACGGCGTGGGCGTGGGGCCGGGGCGGGGCAGCGGCGCGGGGTCCATCGTGGCCTACGCGCTGGACATCACCGAGATCGACCCGCTGAAGTACGCGCTGGTGTTCGAGCGCTTTTTGAACCCGGAGCGGGTGAGCATGCCCGATATCGACTGCGACTTCGACTATGAGCGGCGCGGGCAGGTGATCGACTACGTGCGCCGCCGCTACGGCGCGGACCACGTGGCCCAGATCATCACCTTCGGCACGATGGCGGCCCGGGCGGTGATCCGGGATGTGGGCCGGGTGATGGACATGAGCTACCAGCAGGTGGATTCCATCGCCAAGATGGTGCCCTTCGAGCTGAACATGACGCTGGAGCGGGCGCTGAAGCTGAACGCCGAGCTGCGCTCCGCCTACGAGAACGACGAGAGCATCCACCGACTGATCGAGATGGCCCGGAAGCTGGAGGGCATGCCCCGCAACGCCTCCACCCACGCGGCGGGGGTGCTGATCACCGCCAGGCCGGTGGTGGACTACTGCCCGCTGCAGACCAACGACGACGTGATCACCACCCAGTTCCCGATGGGCACGGTGGAGGCGCTGGGCCTTCTGAAGATGGACTTCCTGGGCCTTCGGACCCTGAACGTCATCATGGACACCATCGAGATGGCCCGGGACCGGCTGGGGGCGGACTTTGCAAGCTCGGACATTCCCCTGGACGAGCCGGGGGTCTATCAGATGATCTCGGATGGCGACACCACCGGCATCTTCCAGCTGGAATCCTCGGGCATGACCCAGTTCCTGACCCAGATGAAGCCCTCCAGCTTCGAGGACATCATCGCCGCCATATCCCTGTACCGCCCCGGCCCGATGGAGTCCATTCCCCGGTACGTGGCGGGCAAGCAGAACCCGGAGACGGTGAAGTACCTGACGCCCCAGCTCAAGCCGATACTGGACGTCACCTACGGCTGCATGGTCTACCAGGAGCAGGTCATGCAGATCGTGCGGGATCTGGCGGGCTATTCCATGGGCCGAAGCGACCTGGTGCGCCGGGCCATGGCTAAGAAGAAGCACGACGTGATGGCCCACGAGAAGGAGGTCTTCATCCACGGCCAGCTGGACGAAAACGGCGACGTGGTGGTGCCCGGCTGCGTGCGCAACGGCATCTCCGAGGACGTGGCCACCCGGCTGTTCGACGAGATGACCGCCTTCGCGTCCTACGCCTTCAACAAGAGCCACGCGGCGGCCTACGCCCTGGTGGCCGTGCAGACGGCCTGGCTGAAGCTGAAGTTCCCCGCCGAATTCATGGCGGCGATGATGAATTCCATGCTGGGCCACACCGAGAAGATCGCCTTCTACATACAGTACTGCCGCCGGCAGGGCATACCGGTGCTGCCCCCGGACGTGAACCGCTCACGGGCCCGCTTCACCGTGGACGCCCTGGGCGGGAAAGTGGGCATACGCTTCGGCCTGGGGGCGGTGAAGAACCTGGGGCTCAAGGCCGTGGAGGCGCTGGTGGCCGAGCGGGAGGCCGCTGGGCCCTACCGGGACCTGTACGACTTCGTGGGCCGGGTGACCGGCGGCGAGCTGAACAAGAAGGGCGTGGAAAGCCTGATCCGCTGCGGCGCGCTGGACGAGCTGCCCGGCAACCGCGCCCAGAAGCTGTGCGTGTTCGAGAAGGCCATGGACGGCGTGGCCCGGCGGCAGAAGAGCATGGTCGCCGGCCAGATCTCGCTGTTCGGCATGGACAGCCCGGTGAAGGCCCCGCCGCCGCCGATGCCGGACATGCCCCCCTTCCAGAAGAACCAGCTGCTGCAGATGGAGAAGGAGACCACCGGCGTGTACATCTCCGGCCACCCGCTGGACGCCTACGCCGAACAGCTTGCAAAGCTGGAGGTGAACGCCGGCACGCTCCAGGCGCTGGCGGAGGCCCCGGACCGGGGCATGAGCTGGGATCAAAAGCCGGTGCACATGGGCGGCATCGTCGCGGAAAAGAAGCTGAAGGCCACCCGCAGCGGCAACATGATGGCCTTCGTACAGCTGGAGGACATGATCGGCGCCACCGAGGTGCTGGTGTTCCCGAAGGTTTACGAGCGGGTGTCCGCCCTGCTGGAGCAGGACGCGCCGGTGGTGATGGCGGGCAAGCTGTCCGTGCGGGAGGACGAGAGCCCCAAGCTGCTGCTGGACCGCGCCGCCCCGCTGGATCAGCTGGACCGCTTTCTGGCCGAGTTGAAGGGCGGCCGGGGGCGCGGCTATGCGTCGGCACCGTCGGACTACGGCCTGCCGCCCCTGGACGACTATGGCGCGCCGCCGCCGGACAGCGGCTACGGGCGCAGGCCCGCCAGGGGCAGCCGCAAGCTGTACCTGAAGCTGACCGCCGACACCCGGCAGGAGGCGCTGCGGATACTTTCCGAGACCCCCGGCAGCATCTGCGTGATGCTGTACATGGCCGACGAGAAGAAGACCTACCAGGCCCCGAGGGAATACTGGGTGGACGAGGGCTACGACTTCGGCGCGCTGGCGAACCTGATCGGCGCGGACAACGTGGTATTGAAGGGATAGTAAAAACATGAATGCACCAAAGCTTTTCATCGTCATCCCCTGCTACAACGAGCAGGAGGCGCTGCCGATCACGGCGAAGCGGCTGGTGGAGCTGACGGACGACATGCTGGCGAAGGGCCTGATCGACCCGCAGAGCCGGATCGTGCTGGTGGATGACGGCAGCAAGGACGACACCTGGAAAGTGATTTCCGGTTTACATGAAGCCGACCCGCGCTTCGAGGGCGTGAAGCTGGCCCACAATGCCGGGCACATGAACGCGCTTTGGGCGGGCATGACGCTGTCGGCGGAGCGCTGCGACTGCGTAATCACCATCGACGCGGACCTCCAGGACGACGTGAACGCCATGTACGGCTTCCTGGAGGAATACCGCAAGGGGGCGGACGTGGTCTACGGCGTGCGCTCCAGCCGCGAGAAGGACACCTTCTTCAAGCGCACCACCGCCCAGGGCTTCTATAAGATGATGGCCGGGCTGGGCGTGGAGATGGTGTACAACCACGCGGACTACCGGCTGCTGTCGAAGCGGGCGCTGGCGGCGCTATTGTCCTTCGGCGAGGTGAACATGTTCCTTCGGGGCATGGTGCCGATGCTGGGCTTCAAGACCGCGAAGGTGTACTTTGAGCGTGGCGAGCGCGTGGCGGGGGAGAGCAAGTACCCGCTGAAGAAGATGATCGCCTTCGCCGCGGAGGGCATCACCTCGCTGAGCAACAAGCCCATCCGGTGGGTGTTGGGGCTGGGGGCGGTGTGCGCGCTGCTGGGCGTGGCCATGGCGGTGTACGTGATCGTCTCGCTGGTCAGGGGCCACACGGTTGCCGGCTGGGCCTCGATGATGATGTCCATCTGGCTGCTGGGCGGCCTGCAGCTGATGGCCCTGGGCGTGATCGGGGAGTACGTGGGCAAGGTGTACATGGAGACCAAGCGCAGGCCGAAGTTTATACTGGAGGAGCATTTGAAGTAAGCGGCGCGATTTGCGCATCATGAAGGAGGGCTTCCATACGATCCCGTGATCGTGTGAAAGCGCTCCTGCTTTATGAGGAAATGGCCTCTGGGTCAATCCAGCGAGGCAAGAAAGACCTCCAACAGGCGAAGGGCAGTCGATCTGTCCTTTGGACTGCATGCGTTGAGCCGTTGAAGCAATAAATGCTGGCGGGCTTCTTCTGTGGCGGTTTCCTCTGTCAGTATGGTATCCGGGGTAATATACAGGGCGCTGCATATGCGCAGTATGGTTTCCAGACGCATGTTTACCTGACCCCGTTCGATGTCGGCATAGGTGCGGTCAGAAAGGCCTGCGGCCTCCGCAAGCTCTGCCTGTGTCATCCCCATGTGCTTTCGAAGGGCATAGAGCCGGTTGCCAATGGTGTTCAGGTCATAGATCAGCATTATTGTTCCTCCAAAATCTATATTTTTGGAAATATAGTTCCAAAAAAACCGCTTGCAAAACAGGAAGACATATGGCATAATTACAGGAAGAATAATACCTGTATGAAGATGGAAACAATAACGGGTTGGTTCTGTCTGCGAAGGAAACGCGGATTTATATGCGAGGAAAAAAATCACATGGAGCGGATGTTTGTCAAGAAGGTTGCCATATTTTATGGTTCCTTATTCAAACGGTCAATTAAAGACAATAAGGAGCGCTGTCATATCTTGAACGGGTGTTTTGCGAATGGCGTGATTTGCGCCGATTCATCCATTCGGTCAGATTCAAATGACGGGCATGCGGCGGTGTTTCATTCATGCTGGGCGCCGCTTAAAACTGTATTACATGGGAGGTTGTCATCATGAAGAAGCTGTTCCTCAGGCAGATTTCACTGATCCTTGTCCTGGCCATGCTGTTGTCTCTGACAGGCGTTGCGGAGGACGGAATGATAATCGATGAAATTGGCGCCAGCGATGCGGCAGTGGACGAAATGGCTGCTCCGGACATAGCCATTGAACCGGAGGGAATCGACGGGGTGGATTTGTCCGTCGATCCTTCGCTGACGATCGGGGAAGTGACAACTGCCCCAGAGGCGCCGGCGACCGAAGCCCCGGCGTCAGAGGACGACAATGCCGTGAAGCTGAAATCAGTGCCCAAGGCGCTGACCCTTGGCGTCAAGGAAACCTACAACCTGGGTGTGAAAAAGGCAACCTATAGCAGCTCCAGGAAGGCCGTCGCCACTGTGAGCAAGGCGGGCGTCATTACTGCGAAGAAGAAGGGCACCGCGACGATCAAGGTCATGTCCGGCAAGAAGGTGCTGGCGAGCTGCAAGGTGACGGTCGTTGCCGCGCCGAAGAAGGTTTCGCTGGGCATGAAGTCTGCGACGATGGGCTTGAAGGAAACGTTGACGCTTGTGCCGGTGATTGCCAAAAAGAGCCATACCAGCTTCACGTTTATTGTGAATAACAAGAAGATCGCAACCGTGAGCGCGAAGGGTGTTGTCAAGGCCAGGAAGGTCGGCAGCACCACCGTTACCGTGAAGACCCATAACGGGAAAACCGATTCGATCAAGGTTACGGTCAAAAAGGCCCCGAAAAAGGTCACTGTGAAGCCGAAGACCCTGTCGCTGGAGGTGGGACAGACCGCCAAGCTGGCCGCGAAGCTGCCGAATAAAACGGCGTCTTTCGCGATGACCTGGACCAGTGGGAACAAGAAAGTGGCTACGGTCGATGAGAACGGCGTCGTGACAGCCGTTGGGGCGGGCAAGACGAAGATTACCGTCAACACCTTCAACAAGAAGAAGGGTGTATGCACCGTTACCGTGACAAAGCCGCAGCCCACGCAGGCGCCGACGGAAACGCCCACGCAAGCGCCCACGATAGCGCCGACGACAGCGCCCACGACAGCGCCCACGCAAGCGCCCCCGATAGCGCCGACGACAGCGCCCACGCAAGCGCCGACGACCGCGCCCACACAAGCGCCGACGAC